>NZ_JAIDBW010000039.1:0-132834 GCF_029056165.1 Duncaniella sp.
ACTAGAATAATTATAAATTTTGATAAAAGTTTTTATTAAGAGTATAGAGCATGGAGAGGGTATAGGTAAAAAAGAAGGCAGCCCGGCTCTTGGAGCGGGCTGCCTTTTGTAATCTTCAAGTAATGAATCCGTTGTTTGGGCGGATTAGATTACTTTCTGATACCGAGTTCCTTCTGGGCGATGATGGCGCGGTAGCGGTTGATGTCCTTGCGGATCAGGTAGTCGAGAAGACGACGACGCTTACCTACCAAAGCCTTGAGAGCTCGTGCTGTCGTATAATCTTTGTGATTTGACTTGAGGTGTTCAGTCAAATGAGCGATACGGACTGAGAATAATGCAATCTGTGCTTCGGGTGAGCCAGTGTCAGTCTTGCCCTTACCGTACTTCTCAAAGATTTCTACTTTTTCATCAGAGTTCAAATGCATTGATACAGATGTTTAAAAGTGGTTAATGATGATATGAAAATGTATAGTTTGCTCAAAAGAGCGGTGCAAAGGTAGGGATTAAATTTAACAATTCCAAACTTTGGCCGCAAATTCGTGCGCTTAGTCCATGTTGAGATGATCCTTCGAGGGGTTGCGGAAGTGTATCTTATGATCGATATACTCCTGAGTTGCGATGAGAGTGGGTTTGGGCAGACGCTCGTAGAAACGGGAGATCTCGATCTGCTCGCGGTTCTCCGAGATTTCTTCGAGATTGTCGCTGAGCGATGCGAATTCCTGAAGTTTCTTTTCAAGATCGTGCTTCATCTCACCTGCGATCTGATTGGAACGCTTTGCGATGATGCAAACGGTTTCGTAAACGTTGCCGGTGTCCTCGCTCATTTTGATGAGGTCGCGGGTCTGGGTGTTGAGAGGGGCGTTGGTCTTTTTGTAGTCCATTATATCTCTGTGGTTAACGTTGTTTTTTTTGTTTTGAAAAGCTTGGCAAGCGGGATGGATCAGTCCTTGACGTAGCGTTGGGCGATCTTGAAAATATTGTCTGCTTCCTCGCGGTTGGGAGTGTCGGGATAGTTATTTATATAGGAGTAATACTCGTCGATCACTTCGCGGAAGCGGTCGGCCTTTTTCTCCTCGATACTCTCGCGCGCTTCCTGATAACGAGCTTTAAGGATGAGGAGCTCAAGATCCTCCTTGTATTTTGAATAAGGATAATCCTTGATAGCGTTTTTAGCGACAATTACGGCACTTTCGTAATTGTTGCCCATGTAAGTGCCGAGGTTGTAGTAAAGCTGCGCGTTTTCGAGCTGCTTGAGGGTGAGCTTGTCCTGAAGCTCGAATATGGCGTTCTGTGCGATTGACACCTTGTCGCTCTTAGGATAGTAGTCGAGAAACGACTGAAGCTCTTCGATCGCCTTTATCGTCCCGGACTGATCGAGCTGAGGTTCGGGCGAGTCAAGGTAGTAACCGTAACCGGTATAGAATCGGGCGAGCTCTGTATATTTACCTTTCGGGAATCGGGCATAGTAGGTCTTGAAGTATTCACCGGCTGTCTGGTAGTCCTTATTCTCGTAGTTCGAGAGGGCGAGGAGATAGAGCGAATCCTCGGCCTTTTCCGATCCTTTGAACTGAGTGATTATGTCTTCAAGGACGGTTGCGGCCTGTGTGTAACGTTTAGCCTCGAAAGCGCGTTTGGCGTAATCAAGACGATAATCCGGGTCATGGCTCTTCAGCGCACGCTGATATTCACCGCAGGATGTGAGGATGGCTGCGGCGGCGAGCATGACTAAGTACTTTCGCATTTTACTGATCACTGTTTGTTAGTGGTGGTCTATTGAGAGAATTGGTTTTCAACTTGCAAAATTAAACCTTTTTTGGTGATTATGCACAATGGCAAGCTAATAATTTCACGAAAAATAACATAAATAGGATCAAGAGAGGGAATATTTACAATTAATTCAGCTAATTTTGCAGTGAAAAATTACACAATTCGATTCATGAAAGCATTAATCAGGCATTTTTTACTTGCAGTTTCATTTTTAACCGTCCTTCTGCCGTGGTCACAGAAGCTTCACGGCGAATCACCCAAGCGTGAGATGCGCGGAGTGTGGCTGGCTACTGTCTGGGGGATCGACTGGCCGTCTGTGTCAGGCACGACTCCTGAAATCAGGAAAAAGCAGATGGCGCAACTGACGGATATTCTCGACCGGTGCGAGTCCATGAATCTTACTTCGGTTTTTTTTCAAGTGCGCGGCATGTCCGACGTAATGTATGAATCGTCGCTTGAACCGTGGTCATCGTTTGTCTCCGGGAAGAGGGGTGTGTCGCCCGGATGGGATCCGCTGAAATTTGTGGTGGAGGAGTGTCATCGGCGCGGGCTCGAATGCTATGCGTGGGTCAATCCGTTCAGATGGAGTGCGGGGACGGACTACAATAGCGAGCAGGACCGTGAGTGGAAACGCCGCGGGTGGCTGCTTACTCATGGAAAATACACGGTGTTGAATCCCGGCATCGAAGAGGTGAGACAGCATATAGTGGGAATATGCCGTGAAATCGTTACCGGCTATGATGTGGATGGACTGGTGTTTGACGATTATTTCTATCCGAACCGTATTCCGGAGGATGCTTCGGCTGCTGATCATGGACTGTGGCGTGAACAGGCACCTTGGATGGATTTCGGCGACTGGAGACGTGCCAATGTGCACAAAACCATAGCGGATGTCCACTGTATGCTGTTGGATTGCTGCCCCGAAGTCCGATTCGGAATATCGCCTGCCGGAGTGGCGGGAAAACCACACACTTCAGCTCCTAAATGGGGAATGGAATCATGTGGAGTCAAGGCAGACGACTGGCAGTACAAGGAGATCTATTCCGATCCTTTAGGCTGGCTGTTTCAAAACACGATCGATTTCATATCGCCTCAGATCTATTGGCCGACTACACATGCGACAGCTCCCTACGGACCACTGGCGCAATGGTGGAGTGAGGCTGCGAGTCTTTACGGTTGTCATTTCTATTCGAGCATGACTCTTGCTCCACTTGAAAAGACTGACACTCCGGAGCAGCGTCGGGAACTGCTCCGTCAGGTCGAGACCAACCGTCGCCATAGCCTTACAGGTGAGTTCGGATCAGTACTTTACAGTGCAAAGTTCCTTCCGAAACTTGCGTCCGAGCTTTCGTCGGGACATTTCGCCTCAAAGTCGTTGACCCCTGAATTGCGGAGAAGCTGGCACATACGCCCGGACACTCCGATTGATGCGGTTTGCAGAAACGGAGTGCTACGATGGTCTGACGACAGAAGAACGACCGGTGAAGGCAGGAGACGCTATGCCGTCTATGCTTTCCCGCGCCATCTTGAAGAGGATGAGATCATGGATGCAGGGGGCGACGGAATAAAGAGCGAGTATCTGCTACGAGTGGTCTATGACTGTCAGACGGCAGTGCCTGCGGGGTTGGCTTACGCTGTCACGACCCTTTCCGGCAACTCGCTGGAATCAGAACCGGTGTTCGTGAGATAGCTTCGGCATATAAAATACCCTCTTATAGAAATTAGATGTGGACGCTCTCTCGCAGAGTGCCCACATCTCTCTTTTTTACCGGTGGATGATGATAGGGAATACAAAGCAGATGGATCATCCACGCGCATGTTTAAACGAATCAAGAATCTTTAAAATGTCAGTTGTATTGCTTAATCGAATTTTTGGTGTGTGTCCGGTGATTAGGATAAGTTGTAAGTTTGGAGAAATGTAAGTTGTTTTTAATTAGGGCGTTGTTACGGCGTTCAGCTTGCGACGGTCTGGCGTTGGGAATCCTGCGTCACATAAAAGCGTACGACAGCGTAGATTATGCTTTGCATTGGAGTGAGCATTTTGTCAGGATTTTGTCCGAGTATGAACTCCATGCCCAATGCATTGGTGATCGAGGTCCGGTCAGACGGTTGCAGGGAGTTGATGGTGTCGATGACTCGCGGGCTGATGATAAGAGGAGTTTTCATTGCTGATTGGATTAGTTGAGAGGCGAGGGAGAATGGAGAATGAGTGGAGGAGAACGGTGCAAAGTTAATGTGAAAGATGGGCGATTTCGCGACACAGGTGTGTTAAAATATATTTCATGCCATATATTCAGCAATAAAAAAACTCCGTCAGGATTTCATGCGGGAATCCTGACGGAAGTTAACGTTATTTATGGGAATATGGTTGCTTAAAGCATTTTAACCGAGCGGGCGATGAAATCGCTGAGATCACGGCCACGGAGAAGTCCGTTGGCAAGGAGGGCGAGGTCAATTGCTTGTTTTACCACAGGCTGCTCGGCAGCGTAGGCGGCGATTATCTCTTCTTTTTCCTTGCGGTTTTTCTCAATGCCATCAGTGAGGGACTTTTCCTGCGTCTGCTGCTCGTCGGTAGGCTTATTATCCTTGATCTCCGAGCGGAGTACGGTGATCTTCTCATTGTCGGCATCTATAGCTGCGTTGATAGGCTGAAGCTTGTCGGCAAGGGCTTTTTCGGCTTCATCAAGAATCTTGACAACCACCGGCTGCGAAGTGTTGACGATAAGGTTATAGCTGTCAGGCAATTCGGCATAGAAACTCATACCGGGCTGGGTAGCAGCCATGTCTTTCATACGTCGCATGTACTCATTCTGAGTGATGAGGATGGGATTGGCGGCGGGATCAAGCGACTCGAACGATACGAGGAAGTCTGCCTTCTCCACTTTCGGCAACTGACTGCGGAAAAGAGGAGTTAGGAGCGAGATCTGATCAGGGTTGAGACCGCTGTCCTTCTGCTCTTCCTTGGGGATAAGCTTTTCAGCGACATCGCTATCGACGCGTACAAAGCGTGTCTTTTCGAGCTTGCTCTCAAGAAGCGAGATGAAGTGACCGTCAAGCTGACCGTCCATAAGGAGGACATTGTAGCCCTTCTCGTTGGCGGCATGAATATAGTTGTACTGGGCGGTTACGTCAGTGGCGTAGATATAGACCACGTCACCATCCTTGTCGGTCTGGGATGCCTCTACAAGAGTGCGGTATTCTTCGAGGGTGAAGTATTTGCCTTCGGTGTCACGAAGAAGGACGAACTTCATGGCTGAATCACAGAACTTCTCGTCAGTGAGCATGCCGTATTCAATGAAGATCTTGATGTCGTCCCACTTCGACTCGAAATCTGCACGGTTCTCCTTGAAAAGCTCGTCGAGACGCGAAGCCACTTTCTTGGTGATATAGCCGGAGATCTTCTTGACAGCAGTATCGCTCTGGAGATAAGAACGCGATACGTTGAGGGGGATATCGGGGGAATCAATCACACCCTGAAGCAGCATCATAAATTCAGGAACGACACCTTCTACTGAATCCGTGACATAGACCTGATTGCAATAGAGCTGGATGCGGTCCTTGCGGATGTCGAGGTTGCTCTTGATCTTCGGGAAGAAGAGAATACCGGTGAGAGTGAAGGGGTAATCTACGTTGAGGTGAATCCAGAATAGGGGATCTTCCTGACCGGGATAGAGTTCGTGGTAGAACTTGCGGTAATCCTCGTCGGTAAGTTCCGAGGGTTTCTTGGTCCACGTAGGTTCGGTGTCATTGACCACCTTATCCTTGTCGGTATCCACGTATTTTCCGTCTTTCCATTCCTGCTCCTTGCCTGAGATAACGGGGACGGGGAGGAAACGGCAATATTTTTTAAGAAGTGTATCAATACGGGCCTGTTCGAGGAATTCCTTATTGTCATCGTCAATATAGAGGATGATATCAGTGCCTCGTTCAGCCTTCTCGGTCGGTTCCATGGTGTATTCGGGGCTACCGTCACATTCCCAGCGGACTGCTTCAGCACCTTCCTTGTAACTGAGCGAGCGGATCTCGACTTTCTTTGCAACCATAAATGCTGAGTAGAATCCGAGTCCGAAGTGACCGATTATGGCATTGGCGGTGTCCTTGTATTTATTGACAAATTCCTCAGCACCTGAGAAGGCGATCTGATTGATGTATTTGTCAATATCCTCCGCAGTCATGCCGATACCGTGGTCACTGACGGTCAGTGTGCCGGCTTCCTTGTCGATGGTGACGCGCACGTTCATTTCGCCAAGCTCACCCTTGAATTCGCCGAAAGAGGCGAGGGTTTTCAGCTTCTGTGTTGCATCAATAGCATTCGATACGAGTTCACGGAGAAAGATTTCGTGGTCGGAATAGAGAAATTTTTTGATCACCGGGAAAATATTCTCGGTAGTTACTCCAATCTGTCCTTTTTGCATAATATATATGGTTTAAATTTTTATTAATCTATTTCTATAAACAACCCTGCAAAGAAAATGCCAGACACGTAAACTGACAAATTCTGTTAAAAATACTGCAAAAATGACAGATTTTGGGGTGGAATAGGAGTATGTCGGGATAAAACCGATTAATCAGACTTCCTAATCTCCCAAAAAGACGTATGAGAAAGGCTATGGCTTACATCCCTCCAAGGATAGGCCGAGGAGTCGGGCGGAGGATGGATGATGTGTCGCGGGGAACGTTGACGTTATGGCGGTTGAAGATATCGGTCGCATTTCGGATGAAGCCTTTGCGGTGAAGTTCCAAGGACGGATGGAGCTCTTTGCTTTCGGCAGGAAGCAGCCGGAAGTTGCTTCCCTGACCCGTGGATGGTTCGGTAAACACCAGACGGTAACTTGCATCGGCCACGTATGCCTTGCCGAAGATGTCGCGTGCGAGTTTTACGCGTGTCATCGCACCTCCGCGGGTGTCAGTGGTCCGCATGGCCGAGATGAAATTACCGAGTGAATAGACTGTGAAACATGGACGGCCTGTTGATTCATTGATCTTCAGTTCCATTGGCTGAATGACATGAGGATGTCCGCCGATGATGAGCTCCACGCCTGAGTCGGCAAGAAATTTAGCAAGGCTTTTCTGTGACGCATTCGGGAGCAGCTTGTATTCATCGCCCCAGTGCATACATGCAGCTATGATTTCAGCTCCGTTGGCTCGTGCATTGCGTATGTCGGAGGCAATACGGGTCTTGTCGATATAGTCAATCTCTATATCGGTCTTTTTGGTTATGCCGTTTGTCCCGTAGGTGTAGTTGAGGAATGCAACCTTGAATCCATTGATATCGTGTATCATCGGGAGGATGGAATCACGATGGGCTTTGTTGCGATATACCCCTATATAGGGCACTTTCTTTTGCTCCAGTGTGGCGATTGTACGGCGCACACCCTTATCGCGGCGGTCAAGTATATGGTTGTTGGCCGTGAGTATGAGGTCAAAACCGGATTCGGTCAGAGCATTGACGTAATTGTCATGAGCGCAGAACATCGGATAGCCCGAATATGGTGCGCCACCGAGAGGAGTCTCAAGGTTTACCACAGCAAAATCAGCCGATGAGATGTAGGGAGCGAGCGATGTGAAGTAGGGAGAGTAGTCGAGAGAGCCATCCGGACGTTTGGCTGCGTCGATCTGCCGTTGATGCTGCATGGCATCACCCGCAAATACTATCTCAGCACTGTCCTGTGGGATGAGCAGTGATAGAAGCGACAGAAAGACAGCAAGCATATCCACTTGATTTAATGGCTAAAAAAGAATTGCAGGGACAGCCTGACGTGAACCTGTCCCTGCAATTCGATATTTCTCATTAGTTATAGATCTCTTTCTTGGCAGCAAGAAGCGTGTTGCGCATGAGGGAGCAGATTGTCATAGGACCGACTCCACCGGGCACCGGGGTGATGAATGCACACTTTTCAGCCACATTTTCGAAATCGACATCGCCACGCAGGCGGAATCCGCTCTTGCGCGATGAGTCGGGCACACGGGTGGTTCCGACGTCGATCACGGTAGCACCGGGCTTCACCATGTCGGCTGTCACAAATCCGGGACTGCCGAGGGCGGCTATGATTATGTCAGCTTCCGCGCAGGCTTCCTTGATGTTGGTCGATGCGCTGTGGAGCACTGTCACTGTAGCGTTTCCGGGATCAGATTTCTGCATCATGAGTGATGCGACAGGCTTACCGACGATGTTGCTGCGTCCGAGAACCACGCATTTTGCACCGCGTGTCTTAACACCGTAGCGTTTGAGCAGTTCCATTATGCCGGAAGGGGTAGCTGATACGAAGCAGGGGAGGCCTATGGACATACGGCCTACGTTGACCGGGTGGAAACCGTCAACGTCCTTGCGGTAATCGATAGCCTCGATGATTTTCTGCTCGGAGATATGTTTGGGGAGGGGGAGCTGGACAATAAAGCCATCCACTTCAGGATCATTGTTAAGCTCGGCAATGGTTTCGAGGAGTTTTTCCTCCGTCACGTCATCCTCATAGCGGATAAGTGTAGATTTGAAACCGCATGCCTCGCATGCCTTGACTTTGTTGGCCACGTATGTCTCGCTGCCACCGTCGTGACCTACGAGTATAGCCACAAGGTGAGGGCGGCGTTTGCCCTGAGCCACCATTTCCTCTACTTCCGCCGCGATTTCGCGCTTGATATCGTCGGCTGTCTTTTTTCCGTCAATAAGTGTCATCTTCTCATTCCTTTCATGTTACGCATCATGGCCATAGGATTCTTTATTCCTGAAACGGCCTTCATCATCTTGCGGGCGTCGTCAAACTGTTTGATCAGGCGGTTGACCTCCTGAATGTCAGTACCCGAACCCTTGGCAATACGTTTGCGGCGACTTCCGTTGAGGATCTCAGGATGTTCGCGCTCCTCGGCTGTCATCGAGCGAATGATCGCTTCGATACCCTTGAATGCATTGTCATCAATATCTATATCCTTGATAGCCTTGCCGACACCGGGGATCATCGAAGCGAGCTCCTTCAGGTTGCCCATCTTCTGGATCTGTTGGATCTGCTGAAGGAAGTCGTTGAAATTAAACTGGTTCTTTGCTATCTTGCGCTGAAGTTCACGAGCCTGCTTTTCATCGTAGGCGTTCTGGGCTTTCTCGACGAGTGACACGATGTCGCCCATGCCGAGGATACGGTCGGCCATACGCGAAGGGTGGAAAAGGTCGAGCGCATCAAGCTTTTCGCCAGTACCGACGAACTTGATCGGTTTCGTGACGACGGTGCGGATCGAAAGGGCGGCACCGCCACGGGTATCGCCGTCAAGCTTGGTGAGGACTACGCCGTCAAAGTCAAGGCGATCATTGAATTCCTTAGCTGTATTTACGGCATCCTGACCTGTCATCGAATCGACAACGAAAAGTGTCTCCTGCGGTTTGACGGCTTTCTTGATGGCTGCAATCTCCTGCATCATCTGCTCATCTACGGCCAGACGGCCGGCGGTATCGATGATTACAAGATCATGGTGGTTAGCCTTGGCATAGCGGATGGCATTTTCAGCGATCTCGACAGGATTCTTGTTGCCATCCTCTGTATAGACGGGGACATTGATCTGCTCGGCAAGAACTTTGAGCTGATCGATCGCGGCGGGACGATAGACGTCGCAGGCCACGAGGAGCGGACGTTTTCCCTGTTCCGATTTGAGCTTCCGGGCGAGTTTGCCTGAGAATGTGGTCTTACCTGAACCTTGCAGACCTGACATGAGGATGACTGTGGGATTGCCCGACAGATTGACCTGTGCAGTCTCACCACCCATGAGGCGTGCGAGTTCGTCATGGACAATCTTGACCATGAGTTCGCCCGGCTTGATGGCATTGATCACATTCATGCCAAGGGCCTTTGCTTTTACTTCATCGGTAAACTGCTTGGCTACCTTGAAGTTGACATCGGCTTCAAGAAGTGCACGACGCACATCCTTGAGGGTTTCGGCTACATTTATTTCGGTGATTTTTCCTTCACCTTTCAGTATCTTGAAACTTCTTTCAAGTCTCTCGCTTAGATTCTCAAACACTTGGAATGGCGGGGGGATAGAGGGTTAAAAAACTTTGCTGAAAAATTATAGAAATAGTGTATGGATAGTCTTGACGGCTTTTATCTACCTGCTTTATTCGGGAAGCAGACGGTTGGTACGGGTGTCGGGGAAAAGCACCACAGGTTTGTGGGTTTTCGCCTCCTCCGGAGTCATCTGTGCATAGCACATGAGGATGACCACGTCGCCGACCTGAACCTTGCGTGCGGCAGCACCGTTGAGGCAGATGACGCCCGAACCGCGTTCGCCGGGGATGGCGTATGTGTCGAAGCGTTCGCCGTTGTTGTTATCCACTATATAGATGCGCTCACCGGGGAATATTCCGGCGGCATCGAGAAGGTCCTGATCAATGGTGATACTGCCGATGTAGTCCAGACGGGCTTCGGTGACAGTCACACGATGGATTTTGCACTTGAGAAGTTCGAGTGTCATTTCCTTTTGGAGTATTTGATGTTGTCAATCAGGCGGACATCGCCACAGAATACTGTCACACAGCCGACTGCACTCTCAGTCTGCTCCCAATCAGTGATGGGTTGCATGGTGAGCGCATCGACTATCTCGTAATATTCCACCTGCATGTGGGGGAAAGAGTTGATCTCGTCGATCACGTAGCGTTTCGTGGCCTCCACGCTGTGGTCAGCAGCCCAGTCGAGACTGCTTTCAAGAGTGCGGTGTATGGCGGGCGCGATAGCACGCTGCTCAGGAGTCAGGCGCACGTTACGCGAACTCATTGCCAGACCGTCGTCCTCGCGCTTGATGGGACAATCGACTATTTCAAGGTCAAATCCTTCAAGCTCGGCCATGCGGCGTATCACGGCTATCTGCTGGAAATCCTTTTCGCCGAAATAGGCGCGGGTAGGGCGGGTGAAATCGAAGAGTTTGCTGACAATCTGTGCCACACCATTGAAATGTCCCGGACGCATTACACCTTCCATTACTTCGGCTACAGGACCGAGGTCAAACTGTCGGGTGTCGGGTTCGGGATAGATCTCCTCGACGGAGGGTATGAAGGCATAATCGACACCGGCTTCACGGAGCATGGCGGTGTCGGCCTCCTCGGTGCGGGGATATGTGGCCAGATCGGTCGGATTGTTGAACTGTGTGGGGTTGACAAACACGCTGACAACCACTGTGTCATTCTCGCTGCGGGCACGCTGTATGAGCGAGAGATGTCCGGCATGGAGAGCTCCCATCGTAGGGACCAGACCTATGCTTCCATTCTTGCGGGCTGTGTCGAGCTTGGCTTTTAATTCAGCTACAGTGCGAATTATTTCCATTTCTTTAACTGATATGTCTGAAATTTCAGAGTGCAAAATTAATCATTATTTGAAAAACAAGCAAATAAAAAATATCAGACAGTGCGGATGAAAGATTGCGAAATATTCCGATACGGAGTGAGATTTTGCTCAATTAAAAGATGAAAATTATAAAAAAAGTAAAAGAATCGGAGGTTGAGGACGATAATTCGGGGAAATTTTCGTAAATTTGATGTAAGAAACACATATATTTATTAGAAGAAGCAGGAGACATATAAAATGCAACAGGAATTTGCCTCAAGATTGCTTGAAGGAGCGGTGACGGAATTGTCTCGGCTACCCGGCGTAGGTCGAAAGACAGCATTGAGGCTTGCTTTACATATACTTCGAATGGATGAGAACGTCGGGGTGTCACTCGGACAATCGATCATAAATATGCGCCGGGGCATCCGTTATTGTTCCGTCTGTCACAACATATCCGAAACAGAGATCTGCCCGATCTGTGCCGATTCGCGTCGTGATCGTTCCGTAGTCTGTGTGGTTGAGAGTGTCAAGGATGTTATGAGTTTTGAAAACACCGGTCAGTTCGGTGGTGTCTATCATGTGCTTGGAGGTGTGATTTCGCCTATGGACGGTATAGGTCCGGATCAGCTTGCCATTGATTCATTGGTTGAAAGGGTGGCTGAAGGTGAAGTTAAGGAAGTGATCCTTGCTTTGAGTGCTACGATGGAGGGTGATACTACGAATTTTTATCTTTTCCGTCGGTTGGCGGAATATTCTGACGTCCGTATTACACAACTTGCACGAGGGGTGTCGGTCGGAAACGAGATTGAATTCACGGATGAAGTCACTCTCGGTCGGTCGTTGCTTAACCGTACGCTCTTCGCTGATTCCATCCGCAGATAATACCGTTATAAATAAAAACCGTGGGTACAGAATTGATAAGAAAAACTGTCCCCACGGTTTTTATTTATAGCCTTACTCAGATAAATTTCTGATAGATATATGCATCGGAGTAGCATCCACCGGATTTAAGCCAAGATTTAAGCCGTCCGGCGATTTTATAGCCTGCTTTTTCAAACAGATTTCTCGACGGGTGATTGTCAGCTCCGATGGTGCAGTAAAGCTGATGAAGCGAATATGTTGTCCGGCAGTAGGAAGCTGTCAGTTCGAGAGCCATATATCCGTAACCGTGACGCTGAAAATCGGAAGCGATAAGGATTCCGACACCGCAGCGGGCGTTGGATGCATCGAACTCATAGAGATCGATGGTCCCGATGGTCTCATTGGTTTTGTTGAGGGTAACCATCAAGCGCAACTGTCTGGCCGCATAGATATCGGCATCGTAATTGTTGACGTAGTCCCACAACTGTTTGCGGGAGTAGGGAGCAAGAGAAACTCCCACACTCCATAAGGCAGGGTCGTTTTCCCAGCGGTATAACGTGTCAACGTCAATCGGTTCGAGAGCGCGCAGCGATATAGTGCCGTCGGTCAGCATATCAGCTTACAGATCAGTCATAATTTCTTGTTAGCCTACGAGACCTTCCTCGTTGAGGAAACGCTCTACGTCAAGAGCCGCCTTGCAACCCATGCCGGCTGCTGTGATGGCCTGACGATAGATAGGATCGGCAACGTCACCTGCGGCAAACACTCCGGGAACATTGGTCTGAGTGCCTGAACCCTTGACTTTGATATAGCCGGATGCGTCGAGATCAATGTACTGGCTGAATACACCTGTATTGGGAGTGTGGCCGATAGCGAGGAAGAATCCGTCGAGTGCGAGGTCATAGTGCTGCTCGTTGGAAGTGCCTACGTTCTCCACGAGGTGTGCGCCTTCGAGATACTCATCACCGTAAAGACCGGTAGTGTTGGTGTTGAAGAGCACCTTTATATTGCTCTTGTTGAGCACGCGTGACTGCATGACTTTCGATGCACGCAGATGGGGTTTACGGACAATCAGGAACACATCCGAAGCAAGGTTGCTGAGGTAGAGAGCTTCCTCGCATGCGGTGTCTCCGCCACCGACAACTGCTACGCGCTTCTTGCGGTAGAAGAAACCGTCGCATGTCGCACAAGCTGATACACCGAGACCGGAATACTTCTGTTCGTCGGGGAGGCCGAGGTAACGGGCGGATGCGCCTGTTGAGATGATCACACTGTCAGCCTCGATATCGAGACCTGTGTTTGTCTTTGCCTTGAAAGGACGTACCGAGAAATCAACCTCAGTTACAAGGCCGGTACGAATATCGGCTCCGAACTTGATGGCCTGTGAACGGATATCCTCCATGAGCTGAGGACCGGTTGTGCCATTGGGCTGACCGGGGAAGTTTTCTATTTCGGTAGTAGTTGTGAGCTGGCCTCCGGGCTGCATTCCTTCGATTACGAGAGGTGCGATATTTGCACGGGAGGTGTAGATGGCAGCAGTATAACCTGCAGGACCTGAGCCTATGATAAGGCAACGTGTTTTGATTTCAGCCATAATTTTAACCTTGATATTTGAATTGATGAATTAATAATTCTTGATTAAGTAGAGAAATAACGCTTGATCACCCCGTTGGGATGTGGGAATTTGGATAGATTAACATTCAATGGTCGCAGATAAGACCATTGAATGTGTCAGCGCAAATCAACAACGGGGATGCCGGGATATTTGTTCGGATTGAAGCGGAAATCCGAAACCGGGAGCTGCCCTCCGGCCTTTACTGATGTAACCTGAATTGTGACCGTGCGGCGATTACCCATTGTCAGATCGATCTTGGTAGGGTAGAGGGTAGTGGCGTTAAGAGTGAGTACCACGCTCTTTATGTCGTTCTTAGGATCAACAGAGGTCAGGCGGACAACTTTTTCCGAAGCCGGCGATTTTACAAGTGTGGCTTTGTATAGCTTTCGGAATGAGTTGATTATAGCAAATGGATTGACCTGCTGGAGTTCCTCAGGCGTAGGTTCGGTAATATTTACCTCACCTGTCTGTGTGGAATATGTCCAC
The DNA here is from genome assembly GCF_029056165.1 of Duncaniella sp. Lineage (NCBI taxonomy): Bacteria > Pseudomonadati > Bacteroidota > Bacteroidia > Bacteroidales > Muribaculaceae > Duncaniella > Duncaniella sp. The sequence goes on from NZ_JAIDBW010000039.1 coordinate 14,032, forward strand.
TGGGTCTTGCCGTCATACCATGAAGAGATCTGCGGTGATGTTATGGTGAAACGGTCGCCAGCTATGGTCAGTGTCCCGCTTTGTTTATGTCCTTCAGTCGTGATTGTATATGCGGCCTGTATAGATTTCTCGCCCTTGAATTTTGCAGATGCGCGGTCAAGTATGGATATGGCCGTTTCCGCACCTGACACTGCTGAACAGCATCCGGTGATAACGGCGATTAAAAGCAAAATCCTCTTTAACATTATTTTAATCATTTTGAGTTGGTGTTGAATTATTTCAACAGATGGAATCAGGCATTCTCAAGAATGCGTTCGAGAGTGAGAGAATCAACGAGGACCTGACGGGGTTTGCCACCTTGCGATGGACCGACTATGCCGGCAGCTTCCATCTGATCCATAATTTTTCCGGCGCGGTTATATCCGATGGAATAGCGACGTTGCAGCGATGAGGTCGATGCAGTATCCGTAGTGACTACCAGACGTGCACACTCGTCAAAGAGCGGGTCGCGGTCACCTACAGTGGCAAGCTTGCCTCCATCGCCGCTTTCGGCTATATATTCAGGCAGTTCGTAGGGACACGAGTAGCCGGCCTGCGCGCTGATGCTGTCACAGATGGCTGTTACCTCAGGAGTGTCGATGAACGCACACTGTACGCGGTCGAGCTTTCCGTTATTGCTGAAAAGCATGTCGCCGCGACCTATAAGCTGGTTTGCACCGGGGCGGTCAATGATGGTACGTGAATCCACCATCTGGAATACGCGGAATGCGATGCGGCCGGGGAAGTTGGCTTTGATCACACCGGTGATTACATTGGTTGACGGACGCTGTGTTGCGAGGATCATGTGTATGCCCACTGCGCGCGCTTTCTGTGCGATACGTGCGATAGGTGTTTCGACCTCCTTACCGGCAGTCATGATTAGATCGGCAAACTCATCCACGATAACCACGATGTAGGGGAGGAAGCGATGTCCCTTGGCGGGATTGAGCTGGCGATGGATAAACTTGTCGTTGTACTCCTTTATGTTGCGCATTGCTGCTTCTTTCAGGAGTGCATAACGGTTGTCCATCTCGACACACAGTGAATTGAGCGTAGCCACGACCTTCATCGGATCAGTGATTATGGCATCCTCCTCATCGGGAAGTTTGGCAAGATAATGGCGTTCCAGACGTGCGTAAAGGCTGAATTCCACCATTTTCGGGTCAATAAGTACAAACTTCAGCTCTGCAGGGTGCTTCTTATAAAGAAGTGAGGTGATGATGGTGTTGAGACCTACGGATTTACCCATACCTGTAGCACCTGCCACAAGGAGGTGAGGCATTTTGCAGAGGTCAGCCATGAAAACCTCGTTGCTGATGGTGCGACCCATGGCCATAGGGAGTTCCATGTGGCTGTTTGCGTATGTCGGAGATTCGATAACCGACCGCATGGACACCACTTGCGGATCTTTGTTGGGGACTTCGATGCCGATAGTGCCGCGACCGGGGATCGGAGCGATGATACGGATGCCGAGTGCCGCAAGGCTGAGAGCGATATCGTCTTCGAGGCGTTTGATCTTTGCGATACGGACACCTTCGGCTGGGATGATCTCATAGAGTGTCACGGTCGGACCTACGGTAGCATCGATCTTGGAGATGGGTATGCCGTAGTGGTTGAGTGTGTCGGTGATTCGCTGCTTGTTCTCTTCCATCTCCTGAGCATCTACGCTTATGCCGCTGTTGTTGGCCGGACGGAGGAAATCAATGGTGGGGAATTTATAATTCGACAGTTCGGCTCTCGGATCGAAGGGAGCCATCTCCAAAACTTCTGCAGCGGTTACCGGACGGGTCTCCGTGACCTTGTGTGTTGGAATTTCGACAGGTTCAGAAGCGAAGAGAGGCTTGTCATCCACTTCTTCCTCCTGAACATTATCCTCCTGAAGATCTTCATCGGCAAAGAGGGGAGCTATTTCGGTTTCGTCCTCTTCCTGATCATCATTGTCAAAAACGGGATCAGGGATTTCGTCTTCATCATCGCTCTCATCCTCATTGTCCTCATCCATGCTTACGACGGGAGTATCCATAACGACTGTTTCCGATTCATCAACGACAGCGACGGGAGCTTCGTAGTCGGCGACTTCCGCAACCGCAATCTCAGTGTTGATATCAGAATCCTCCTCCGGATCAGAGTTGAAAAGACTTTCTGTGACGGTACTCTTTGATGCCGCTGCTGATTTCGGAGCAACGGATGCTGCAGGAGCGGTGGCAGTAACTTTGGGGGCTTGGGCGGTAAGTTTAGAAAGACGCTCACGCTCTGCAGCCGCTTTTTCAGCCGCGATGCGTTCGGCCTCAGCTCTTCTCGCTGCTTCCTCCTCGGCTCTGATTGCGGCCTCACGCGCTTCGCGTTCGAGACGTTCGGCTTCCTCTGCCGCGCGGATACGTTCACGCTCGGCACGACGTTCGGCCTGACGGGCACGATATGCGTTGATGCCGGCTGCAGCATAACCAAATATGCGTTTCAACTGTGCGAGGTACAATATGACCACGAGACCGCCCATTATGATGCTCACTCCGAGAGCTCCCCAGAATCCTGTGAATATCATCAGTTTCTCGTTGAGAAGGTAGCCGTGGCGACCACCCCAGTAGATCGGCGATGCGATCTCGTATGTCACGAAACCACAGATGATCGATAGGGCTACCGCTGAAAGAAGGCATCGCAATGTCAATGACCAGAAATGAGGACGATATATTTTAAGCATACCGATACCGCATACGGCCAGATAATAGATCAGGATGAATGAACCGATACCAAGCCAGTTATATATAAGGGTATGGGCAAGCCATGCACCGAACGGTCCGCCGGCATTTTTTATCATCTCCGGATCGTAGTCGGCGTTGAGCAACGCGCTTTGATCAGTTCCGATATGTGCGAAATATGACATGGCCACAATGAGCGAATAGCCTGCGGCGATTACGAATATTATTCCGAGGAACATGACAGTGCGCGAATCGCCGATGAGTGTCAAGGCGCGCTCCAATGCCGATGGTGACTTGTGACGGGTCTCTGTTTTGGGTGCGGTCGTTGATGCGGCAGGGGCTGGTTGGGAAGAAGCCTGAGCGGGGATCGGACCGCTTACGGGAATGGGATTGGGGATAGGGGGATTACCGTAGATGGGGTTATTGACCGGTATGCCTGCGCTTGGTTGATCTTGAAGAGGCATACCTGTATTAGTATTGGGATAGTATTGGGGATTACCGATCGGCGCAGCCGATTGTCCGGCTACGTTGGCCGTCGCCGGATTCTGAACCGGCTGATTGTCCGGAGTATTCAGCATTGCTTCCGGATCAAATGCGGTGTCAGTATATGATGATTCGTCGATGGGTGAATAGGGTGATGACATAAGCTATGAAAAAAGTGTGCTTTTTCAACTTTAAGAAATGAAAAACAAAATTACAATTTTTATTCCATAAATTCAACCCCCGATTTTAAAAATAAAATTAAAAGATAATAGACAGAACGGACCGCACACCCGATTGACGGGATGTACGGTCCGTTGGACTGTTCAGAAGAAGTAGTAAGGCGTGTTAACGCTTCACAAACTTATAGGTCTGCATTGACTGTCCGTCCTCGACAACGAGCACGTAGATGCCCTGCTGGAGATCATCGACGATATCCGCGCGATCGACTCCGACAGCGGTGCGGATGATACGGCCACTGAAGGCATCGACAACGGTGTAACGTGCGGTTGCCGATCCTGCGATTATGTCTTCGATTTCCGAAAGACGGAGGTAGTTGTAATGTTCCTCAACCTCGTCGGCAGAAAGAGCCTTCGGATAGATGGCGAGTTCATCTATCGCGCCTGCGAAAATGCGGTTGCCAGACTCGTCATCGCCACCGATGAACATGAGTTCTGTAGCGGAGAAGTTGAGAGCACCTGTGGCTACGTTGTTTTCTGTTGCACTTTCCTTTCCGTCAATGTAGAGCTTCATAGTCTTGTCGGCATAGTTGCGCACGCATACGATATGGTGCCATTCGCCGTCGAAGATACTGCTGGCGTCATCAAGCTTACAGTCGGTTTTCTTGATGTCATCGTCAATCGAGAAGCAGAGGTAACCGTTCTTGCGTTCGAGGCCGATCCAGTTACCCGTACCACCTTCGACATTGGTCTTGTTGTGGGTACCGATGCAGAGGAGATAGCCGTCATCGTCGATTGAGCGTGCCCAAAGTTCGATAGAGAAGTCTTTCTCGCCCATATTGATGGCATCATAGATCGGTTGGGTGAGGAAGTAGGTATCGTCAAACTCGATAGCACCTCCCTTGAGGCCGTCGATAGAGATTGTAGTGCCCTTCTGTGCGGTCGCTTCGCCATAGACCATATTAGGCGTTGTCTCACCCATTTCATCCATCGGGAAGTAAGCGATCATCTCAGAGCCCTGCGATTCGAAATGTTCCTTGACCTTGCTTGCGCTCATCACGCCACGGTAGATCGAGAATTCATCAAGCATGCCGGTGTAGAAGTTATCATAGCCCCAGCCGTCACCACCGTTTACATTTCCGATCACGAGAGGTTCGTCAGAGAGTATTGTATTAGTGAGATCTTCCTTGGTGGCAAGAAGCTCTCCATCCACGTAAAGGCTGAGTTGCTTTTCGATAGCGTCGCGTACGGCTACGACATGATGCCATTTGCCGTCAAAGTACTTTTCTGCACCTTGAGCCTCTACTTGAGACTTCTCGATGTTGTCATCGACAGCGAATCGGAGCTCTTTAACACCCTTGTTGTCCTTGTACTCTATGCCATACCAGTTGCCCGAACCATTAGCGGGAGCAATTACGCCCTTGTTCATGATATAGCAGTTGTTGTCGGCAGCTGTAGAGTTCATCCAGAATTCAACAGAGAAAGAGGCATCACCGAAATTAATCAGGTCATAGTTCTCCTGAATGTAGCAGTTCTTACCGTCAAGCTGCAGAGCCTTACCCTGCTTGCCATCGACAGCCGTACCAAGAACTCCCTTGAGGGCGGTGGCGTTTCCACCCTTGAGGTTGGGGGTAGATTCTCCGACTTTTTCAAACGGATAATAAGCAGCAAGCTGAATGGAGGTGTTCTTGCGTACCTTAATGGTTGCATTGAATGACGCGTTGGTGTCGTCGTTCGCTCCTGTCGTTGTCACGATAATGTTATATTCGCCTTCGGCTACAGGCTTGCCGGTAATAGTGCCGGTGAGTGTAGCGGGATCGAAGTTGAACACCATGCCTTCGGGGAGACCGTCACATTCAGCACCTGTCGCACGGAGAACGGTGAAGGCGATAGGCTGGATTTCGTCGCCGAGATAGATAATCTGACTGAGCGCGCCTGAGTTGATCGAGATAGCACCGTTGGTGTTGAACAATTCCTCAAGATTGTAGCTGAGGTGAGGGGGCTGGTTATAGGCCACGTTTTGCCAAGCGATAGCTACACGATACTGACGGTCCTGCATGAGGGTCGGTACTTTGTATTCGGTAGGAATCGTGGTCGTGAAGATTAGCAGGTCAGACTCCGTGGAGCTGTCGTGGAGGATCACTTCCTCGCGCCAGTCGCCGAAGAGGTCAGCTTGAAGGTTGGGAGTGGCCTTGGTCGTGTTACAAGAGGCAGCATTTGAGAAAGAACTGAACTGTTGGATAGTGTTGATCTTCGTGAGACCTTCATTGGGTTTTGTGATGGTGGTTCCGTCGAGGAGCTCGTCAAGAAGGTCACCGTCCCAGTAGATACGGAAGTTGATCGAGGGGCGTTTAGCTCCGGTCAACTGCACACCATTGTTGAATACCTTGCCGGTTGATGACCAATATTCATAGCCGGAATACTTAGAGGAGACGTTGGCTGCGAGTCCGCGACCGATATCATTTCCTGACTGAGCTTCAAAAAATATGATCTCGCCGGTTTTTGCATCGCGCAACTCGGTGTCATACTTGTAGGAAGAGCTTTTCTCTTCATGAGGCATGAACACCTGCAGACCTTCGCGGTCAGGAAGCATGGCTGCAAGGTGAAGGGCATCACCGTGTCCAGCTCCCGTGCGGTAAAGGAGTGAGCCGTCATGGTCAATCGAAGCGGCACCATAGACGATCTCATCGAAGCCGTCGCCATCGACGTCACCGATTGTCAGTGAGTGAGCACCTTCGCCGTAGGCACCTTGTCCCTTGGTGGTGGAAGCATGAAGCCAGCGTTCTTTCAGTTCTTTTCCATCGAAATCAACAGCCCAGAGATAGGAGTGGGTGTAATAACCGCGACAGAAAATGGCACTCGGAGTCTTACCGTCGAGATAGGCGACACCTGCGAGATAACGTTCCGAACGGCCACCGTATGAGTCACCCCAGCCGGTGGTAGATTTGTCGAAGGGGTGGGCGTTGCGTGAAGGGTTGTAGGCTATGGTATGGATCGCTTCTCCTGTTTTGCCGGAGAAAACAGTGAGGTATTCCGAACCTTTTATGATATGACCCTGCGAATTGCGATAGTCATCAGTCACCTTGTCATCACCCATCAGCACCGGGTTACCCTTGGCATCAATTGTGCCCGGTGCAGTCTTGCATATCATTTCGGCACAACCGTCGCCATCAAAGTCATAGACCATGAATTGCGTGTAGTGGTTACCGGAACGTATATTATGGCCGAGATCTATGCGCCAGAGCTGAGTGCCGTCAAGCTTGTAGCAGTCGATGATGGTGTTACCGGTGTAGCGGTAGAAAGAGTTGTCCGCTGCATTTGTCGGATGCCATTTCACGATGAGTTCCCAGTTGCCGTCGCCATCGACGTCGGCCACGGATACGTCATCAGGTGTATAAGTGTAGTTGCGATCTTCATTAGTACCGCCTGCGGGCGATGTGCCGCCTTCAGGACGATTAAGATGGATTTTGAGATAAGGTGTTTCCCATACGGATGCTTCTGCGGACGTTTCGGTCACTTTATCATCAATGATAGCTTTTACGGTGTACTTTGAAGCAGTAGTTCCTGCCGCATCCGTGAAGTTCGTTTTGGTTTTCAGTGGAGTTTCGTTGACTTTTACACCGTCACGGTAGAGGTCAAAGGTGGTTCCTTTGGCATCGGTGACAAGCGAACGCCATGACACGAAAACCCCTCCGTTAGTCTTGACTGCCACAACTCCGCGGTCAAGTTTTTCAGCCTGCACTGTGTGGGAATACTGGGCTGACATTGTCAATGATCCCAGTAAAGCCATGCATGAAATGAAGGTTTTTTTCATGTAATTTAAAGTAAATGATTGAATAATAATTAGTCGGAATGTAATGCTCCGATTGGTCGGAAGGGCATAAAGCCTTTGCCCGTATTGATTGCCGGAGCTATGCGTTGAGGTAAGATATACTATGCAAAAGTAGTGAAATTTAATTAAATAAGCAAATCGTGGGAAGTGAACGAACCTAATTATGCCATGAACGTTAATATTATGTACCCGGATTGAAGAAAAATATAGACAATCCATACGAAAGTGAAAACGATCTCAATTCATTACTAAGAAAGACATACACAACGTAAGTTTAACAACATTTATTCAAAGATACAATGAAAAAGATAGGTATATTCTACGGTTCGACTACCGGTACGACCCTCGAAGTAGCTCAGGAGATAGCGCGTCAGCTCGGTGTAAATCCTGAGGATGTCCATGACGTGGCCATTACTGCACCATCAGCTGTCGCTGACTACGATGTGCTCGTGATCGGTGCAAGCACATGGAATGCAGGTGACCTTCAGGAAGATATGGCGACATTCCTTGATGGACTGCAGGCTATTGACCTTGAAGGCATAGAGGTTGCTATATTCGGTTGCGGTGATGAATCGATGTCCGATACATTCTGTAATTCGGTAGGGGAGATCTATCATCGACTCCACGACACACGTGCGACATTCATCGCTCCATTCAATAATGACGGATATAAGTACAAACATACCGACAGTGACGTGCATGGTATGATCGTCGGGCTTTGCATTGACAATGTGAATCATCCGGAAGGGACACCTGCACGCGTAAAAGCATGGTGTGATGCCATAAAAGAAGAACTTGTGTAAAGAAAAGTGTTATAAAATGTGAAAACTATTTGCTCGTATGCGTTTTTATTCCTAAATTTGCACCTCGAATTATAGAATATCAAAAAGTAAACATATACGGCAATGAAAAGAACATTTCAACCTTCTAACAGAAAGAGAGTTAACAAGCACGGATTCCGTGCCCGCATGTCCACCCCCGATGGTCGTAAAGTCCTCGCACGTCGCCGCGCTAAAGGCCGTGCACGTCTGACAGTTTCCGACTCAATCGCCGGTAAGTAATCTGCTCTTTCAGCACAACTGATAAAAAGCCCGATGGGAGAAATCCCACCGGGCTTGGTTGGTTTAGGATGACTGGAAAAGCCTTGATAATATCCCCGGAGGGATTAAGATGGTGATTATTAGGAATTAACTGCCTATAATGCTCATTCAATAAAAAACTTCGGATGCTAATAAACAGCATCCGAAGTTTTTTATTGATGAATAAGTCGTTTTGGAAATATTCGAGCTTTCGCGTGAATTTCACACACTGTAAAATCCTGTAGGAATTTTAGAAATAGTAGCCGAGTGAGATAGTCCAGTAGCGGTTCTTGCCTTCAATACCGGCTTTCTCTGCGTCCGAGAAGGTAGTGATAGCCTTTGTGAGACCGAGACCGTAGCGAGCGTTGAGATCGACATGGCTGAAAAGCTGAACGCCAAAACCAAAGTTGAGTGCCCAGTCAACAGATTTATTTTTGAAAGCATTTTCGATATGACGACGGCTGGTGAGGAAAGATACGCTCGGACCTACGCCTACATAGGGGACAACGAACTTGCTGATCACCGGGAGACCGAATTTATACTTGATGTTGAGGGGAATTTCGATATAGTCTCGGTTGTCCTTAGCAGATGCGTTATTTTCCATGAATTTTGAGTTACGGCGGACATACATTGCTGAAAGGTCAGCAGAAATACCGATGACAGGTACAGTGAACTCCCCTGTGAAACCGGCGGTCCAACCGGTCTGATTGTCTGAGTTGACAACATCTTTATTGAAATGGAGATCATTGACGGTGAGTCCGACTCTGGGACCGAACTTGAACTGTGCCTGAGCAGGCATTGCTGACGCTCCAAGGATCATTACGAGCGTAATCAGGAGTGCTTTTACTGATTTCATGATAAGTAAAATAGTTGAAATTTTAATGTAATTGTGATAATAGTCTATTTAGTCATTGAAGCCCGGCAAGATGTGACACACTCATGCCACGACTTGCCGGGTTAAAGGTTGTATTTTCATTAAGCCATAAGTAGGAGGGGTGATCAGGCCTCAAATTCAATGAGCGGAGCATCGGTTGCAACTTGGGCATCTGTGCTGACCAACACGCGTTTCACCACTCCGTCATTTTCAGCCTCGACATCGTTTTCCATCTTCATTGCTTCATAAACAAGGACTACATCGCCCTTCTTTACTTTCTGACCGGGTTGAACCTTGATTTCAACAATGCGTCCGCACATAGGTGCACTTATGACCGGCCCTGTGATTGGCTCGACTTCAGCCACTGTTGTTTCAGTGATTTCCTCGACGGCAGGGGCTTTCTCGGCTTCCTCCTTTTTATATTCCTCGTCACGACGGCGACGGAGGAATCCTTTGGCAACCGCCGGGAGGAGTTCAAGAAGCAGATATTCCTCATTGTTGGAGGCAAGTTTCCTGCCTCCAAGCTCGGCTACCTCAGGATTTTCAGGCTTGGAATATTTGCTGACGTCATAGGGGCGTTCCTCCGGACTGCCCGTGATCTTCTCGCGGAATGCGGGATCGATAGCGACCGGAGTCCGGCCATATTCGCCTTTGACGAGCGAGATGAACTGATTGGATTTATTTGTGTAGTCCGGCTTGCCGTTTTTGCGGTCAAGTGCTACGAGCACAGCCTGATTACCGACAATCTGACTGGTCGGAGTGACGAGGGGGATCAGACCGGCGTCCCTGCGAACCATCGGGATCAGGCGCATCGCATCCTCAAGCAGATCTTCGCTCTTCAATTCGCGGAGCTGTGCCACCATATTAGAGTACATACCTCCGGGAACTTCGGCAGTCTTTACGAGTTCGTTGGGTTTCGGAAAACCGAAATAAGCCTCTATTTTATGACAAGCGTCGAGCAGGGCATTCTCGTCGCCGACTTTGGCAAATTCGATAGCACTATCGAAGAGAGCGAGCACATCCGGTGGAAGCTGATCCTTCAACGGATCGAACGGACGCTGCATGTCGTCACGGTGAAGGTCATACTGCGCAAGTGCTTTTCGGGCGTCAAGAAGTTCGTTGCGGATGCGACCGACGGCCTCCATGTTGACCTCGACCTCTACGCCCATGCGCTGACAGAAGAACCATATCAGTTCGATCGCGGGAGCGGCCGAGCCACCGCCAAACCACCAGATGTTGGTGTCGAGAATGTCAACACCATTAATGATGGCCATAAGTGACGATGCGAGACCGTAGCCGGGGGTACAGTGTGTATGGAAATCCACAGGCACTTTCACCGCCTGTTTGAGAGCGGAGATGATTGAGGCTGCACGGGCGGGATTGACAAGTCCTGCCATGTCCTTAAGCGTGATGATTTTTGCTCCGAGGGCCTCCATCTGCCGGGCTTTCTCCACAAAATATTCATCAGTGAAAATCTTCTCCTGCTTCTGCGAGCCGCCGAACATTGATTTCAGTTTGCCGAAAAATCCACCGCTGTTTTCATCCGTCTCTTCGGGCTTGGGATCGACAGTGTAGCAGACAGCACCGTCAGCTATGCCGCCAAGCTGATTGATGAGACGGATTGATTCCTTTACGTTGTCAATGTCATTGAGCGCATCGAAAATTCTCATTACGTTCAGGCCATTGTCAATCGCCTCTTTATAAAAGCCCTCAAGGACTGAATCGGGATAGGGGACATAGCCGAAAAGATTACGTCCGCGTGAAAGAGCTGAAAGCAATGCCTTCGGGTGTTCGCTCTTTGAGTCCATAGCCTTTGAGAAAATGCGCAGGCGTTCCCAAGGAGATTCGTCGAGATAACGCATCACAGAGTCAGGCACAGCTCCACCCCAGACTTCCATGATGTGGAAATTGGCATCTTCATAGAAGGGGAGAAGCTTGTTGATGGTCTCTTTATTCATGCGGGTTGCAAATAGTGATTGCTGCCCGTCGCGCAATGTCAAGTCGCGGATTTTAAGCTTTGGTCTTACCATAGTAATTTTGACTTTTAACGTGAGAGTGTCCGATGTGTCAGCCGAAAGTGATTCCGGTTACGGACAAGATCGGAATTGGTGATTATTTTGTGCGCAAAATTAGAGTTTCTTTTTTAATTAAGGAAAAAATTCTTTATTTATTTTGCGCAGAAAATTACAGTGAAAGTTCCCGCCGGATCAGTCTGGCCGGAGGAGAACCTGTCTTTGTTTTCGGTCGGTCAGACTCCTGTGGTTATACCAGTCAGATTCCTATTTTAAGAATGGATTGGAATTTCTCTCGTGGCCTATGGTGGTCTCGCCTCCATGACCCGACAATACGACGGTGGAATCAGGTAGCGTCAGGAGTTTGCGGCGGATCGAATCGATGAGCGTGGCGTAGTCGCCTTTCGGTAAGTCTGTCCTGCCGATTGAGCCGGGGAAAAGAGCATCACCGGTAATTACAAAGTTGGATTCAGGGCAGTAGAGCGCGATACTTCCGGGTGAATGACCGGGTACACTCAGGACTTCCATGTGTTCCTTGCCGAGAAAGATAGTATCACCATCATGAAGCTCGACGTCGATCTCACCGGGACGGAGTGACTCGTGGAGACCGAAACGTGATGCCTGCTCCGGGAGAGTCAGGGCAAGGAACTCATCAGATTTGTTAGCTTTGATCTCAAGACCATATTTTTCCTTTACATGCGCGTTACCGAAAATATGATCAAGATGGGAATGGGTGTTGATGAGCTGCGTTACTTTAAGCCTTTGCCGTTCGATAAAGCTGTCAAGAGCCTGTCGCTCCCTCTCATCGATCATGCCGGGATCAATAACGGCGGCTTCAGAAGATTCGGGGTCCCACACGACGTATGTGTTTACTCCGAACATATTGAATACAAATCTACTTACTTTCATATCTTAACGTAAATTAAATCCTTGGTCTTGAAATATTCCTCGCTGAAATAGTCGCTGAGCGGGACATCTATCAGCGGACGCTTGACGCGGCCAAGTTCGCTCGCAAGCTCTCCGCCTTTCAAACAAATCAGACCATTGGGAAGTTTGTTGCGGCTTTGACCTGCAACGTTGCGCGCACAGATTTTCACAAGTTCGTCAAGCTGCATTACCGCGCGCGATACAATATAGTCTGCCTTGAGTTTGCATTCGCCCATATCACCATGCTGGAAGCTTACGTTGTCGAGGCCGAGTTCCTCAGCTATAGCCGCGGCTACTTTTATCTTTTTACCGATACGGTCGATGAGGTGAAAACGGCATTCGGGCCAGAAGATGGCAAGGGGGATACCGGGAAAACCTCCGCCTGTGCCGAGATCGATCATTTGCGTACCGTCAATTGGGGTGATGAATTTTGCAATGGCAAGGGAGTGAAGTATATGATGGGAGTAAAGATTGTCGATGTCTTTACGTGATATGACGTTGATTTTCTCATTCCATTCGGGGTAAAGCTGTCCGAGTGCCGTGAAGCGTTCGATTTGCAGAGGCGAAAGGTTGGGAAAATATTTCAATAGTTCTTCCATGATTTTACAGGGGATGTTATAAAATGATGTAAAGTAATTTAACAATTGTGGATAGTAAAGCGTTTATCAGACGTAGGTGTGCATGCGTCTTGTTGCTCATCTGCAAAATTATAGGTAATTTATGAGATTTTGGCTAAATTTGCTGAAAAATAACACGAACCCATGTTAAAGATAGGAAAATACAATTCTCTGCAGGTGGCCCGGAATGTTGATTTCGGGGCTTACCTTACAGATGGCGAGGGAAATGAAGTGCTTCTCCCCGCACGTTACATCACAGTTCCGCTCCAGCCCGGCAATGAACTTGAAGTGTTTGTCTATAAAGATTCTGAAGATCGTCCGGTGGCCACGACGGAACGTCCGTTTGCCATTGTAGGTGAATTTGCCTATCTGCAGGTGACTCAGGTCAACAATATAGGTGCTTTCCTTGATTGGGGGCTTGTGGGCAAGGAATTGCTTGTCCCATACAGCGAGCAGAAATTGAAGCTGACAAGAGGGATGGTGGTGCTCGTCTATGTTTATCTCGATGATGCGACCAAGAGGGTTGTGGCCTCGGCAAAGATTGATAAGTTTCTCGGAAATAAATACCCGTCTTACAAAATCGGGGATAAGATCGAGGCTCTTGTGTATAAGCATACCGAACTTGGCTACAAGGCGGTTGTCGATAACCTCTTCCACGGTATGTTCTATGAGAATACTCTCTATAAACCGCTTGAGATCGGGAAGACGATCCATGCATACGTCAAGCAGGTGAGGGATGATGGAAAAATCGATCTTGTTCTGAGCGGTAGTCATGACGGCCGCGTCGATGAACTGATGAAGCGCATTGCCGGCCGTCTGAAACAGCAGCCGGAATATTTCCTCCCAATTTCCGACTCGGCATCACCTGAGACTATACGTGCCACTTTCCAATGTTCGAAGAAGGATTTCAAGAAGGCCATCGGCCATCTGTATCGTGAACGCAAGATTGTCATTACTGACGGTGGCATTCGTCTGATAGAAAATGGTGCGGAATAACCCGTCCCGTCAGTTCTGGTATTTGGCAAGATAGATTAATAAAATCGACTCCGGCATCCGATGTGTGATGATTGAATATCACAATCGGATGCCGGAGCTGATTTTATTATGTCAGAGGTACCGATAATTCCAGTCAATGGGAATTACTTGGAGATTTCATCAAATTCAATGGAGGCCAGTTCCCAGAGAGACATAGCATTTTCAAGCTGCTTCGTCGTGGAGGCATGGCGGTCATAGATATCGGCGGGAGGATTGCCCGCAGCAATGGTTGCTTCGATATCCGCTATCTCTTGTTCAAGACGTGAGATTTCGGCTTCGGCCTCCTCGACTTTTTTACGCGCCTTGCGGACAAGTTTTTCATGCTCGCGCTGTTCGGCATAGCTGAGTTTGCGGGTAGGTTGCTGGGCTGCGGGTGATCCGGAGTTGGTATCGGCGGTTTTGCTTGACTGCCCTGCATTTTTTTGTGTGGCCGTAGTGGATGTTTCCTTCTCCGCGTTGACGGGGCGGATAGTGTTGCGCTCAAGTTCGGTAAGCGAGGCGAGTTTCTTTTTTTCAAGGAACTCATAGATGCCACCGAGACATTCCTTGACCTGCCCGCCTCCGAATTCATAGACTTTCTCTACAAGGCCGTCGAGGAACTCACGGTCATGGCTGACAACGATCACCGTTCCGTTGAAGTCTTTGATGGCTTGCTTTAGAATATCCTTGGTTTTCATGTCGAGGTGGTTGGTTGGCTCGTCAAGGATAAGAAGATTGACCGGTTCAAGCAGAAGACGGATCATGGCGAGACGTGTGCGCTCGCCACCCGAAAGCACCTTTACTTTCTTATCGGAAGCTTCGCCTCCGAACATGAATGCTCCGAGTATGTCGCGAATCTTGGTGCGGATGTCGCCGACGGCCACACGGTCAATAGTGTCGAACACGGTCAGATCTTCGTCAAGAAGGGTAGCCTGATTCTGGGCAAAATAACCGATCTTGACATTATGGCCGATTTTAAGAGATCCTGAGAATGGGATCTCACCCATTATACACTTTACAAGGGTCGATTTACCTTCGCCGTTTTTTCCGACGAAAGCTACTTTTTCTCCGCGCTTGATGGTGAAGGTTGCATGATCGAACACCTGATGGTCACCGTAGGCTTTGCCTACATTGTCGGCAATGACAGGGTAGTCGCCCGAACGGGGGGCTGGGGGAAATTTAAGGTTGAGATGAGAAGTATCCACTTCATCGACCTCTATGCGTTCGATCTTGGCAAGCTGTTTGATTCGGCTTTGTACCTGAACGCTCTTCGTCGCCTTATAACGGAAACGCTCGATGAAATCCTCCGTTTCCTGTATCATTTTCTGCTGATTCTGGTAGGCGCGCATCTGCTGTTCGAGACGCTCCTGACGGAGGACGAGATATTTCGAATAGTTGACGGAATAATCGTAGATCTTTCCAAGCGAGATTTCGATGGTGCGGTTCGTCACATTATCGATGAACGCACGGTCGTGACTCACGAGGACCACGGCGTTGGCTTTAGTGATGAGGAAATTTTCAAGCCACTGGATCGACTCGATGTCGAGGTGATTGGTAGGTTCGTCCAGCAGGAGTACGTCAGGGCGTCGAAGAAGGATTTTAGCCAGCTCGATACGCATACGCCAGCCGCCTGAAAATTCCGAGGTAGGACGGTTGAAATCCGATCTAAGGAAACCGAGTCCGATCAGGGTCTTTTCCATTTCGGCTTCGAAATTGTCGCTCTGCTCCATGGCGAGTCTGTCGGTAAGGGAGGTCATGGATTCGATCAGTTCCTGATACGAGTCCGACTCGTAGTCCGTGCGGGTGAGCAATTGATTATTTATGTCGTCGAGCCGGGCTTTCATTTCATCGACATGGCTGAACGCACTCCTTACTTCATCGATCACGGTGGCCGTATCGCTGACTGTGATGTGCTGCGGCAGGTAGCCTACGGTGGTGTCGCGCGGCATGGCCACATTGCCGGAAGTAGGGGGCTGGAGTCCGGCAATGATCTTCAGCATCGTTGATTTTCCGGCGCCGTTCTTGCCGACAAGCGCAATCTTGTCTTTCGGATTAATAATGTATGATATGTTGTCGAAAAGGCATTTTGCACTGAACTCGACTTTGAGACTATTGATGGATATGCTCATCTTTGGCTGATTTGATTCAAATAAAAAAGCAGTCTGCAAAATTACTCAGAATCTTGCAGACTGCCAAAATGTGGTGTGACAGTCATTGGACTTGACAGCCGACCGGCACATGTGGCCGGGATAGGGGAGATGGGTCGGTGATCACCTATCTCATAAACGGGTGTCCGTGATTTGGGTCAGGAATGAATGACTCGTAGGTGCAATCATCATAATAGACCACTATTCCTGTGACACGTTTGCCGTTTCCGGCTTTCAAAGTGAATGAATTGGAATCCTGCTTATCTTTTTTATCGTTCTCGATTTCTTGAACGGGATTGTTAGTTGGGGGAGTGTCAAAATTGTCGGTTGGATTCTGTTGTTCAGATGATGTTGCGAAAGTGAATGTGTTTGCAGTTACGGATGTCTGATTTTTTTCTGCTGTTTCTGCTTGTAAATTTTCATTGAAGTCCACGGAGAAGTCAAGTCCTTGATCCTCCGGTTGTTCACTGACGTAAATATCGTTTTTTTGCTCATTTTGAGCCTCTGAGATTTCAATATTTGCGGAGTTTACCATACTTCCCTCGCCAAACATCAGCCATACGATGTTAAGGTCGGGGTAGGCGGAGTGTATCTTAGATATAATCTCATCGCTAACCTTTTTATTACGTCCAGCCAGCAACTGACTTCCGGTCGGACGAGGTATAGCACATTCATCGGCAAACTGCGTGACGCTGATTTGACGTGAATCAAGATAGTGTTTGAGTCTTGAAACAAGGTCCATAATGCAAACTTTTGGAAAGTTTCTATTTGTAATTGGATTGCAAATGTAATGATTTAATTTGTAAAATACAAATTTACGTTTGTAAAATAATAAATTTACGATCGAAACCAGCTATAGGTTGCATGAATTTGCAATTACAAAGATAAACTCGGCTGATTTTTGATTTGCAAACACGATATTAAAGTTATAATTGAGAATTAAACGCATAAAATGCCGAGAAATAAGCTTGTTATACTCGTTTGGTGTGAAAATAAGCAATAAACGGGTTGTTTTAACCGAATCGTCTTGATGCAGTTATATCTATTATTTAGATTAATTTCATATATACGCTGATAATCAATAGATTATTTTAATTGTTAATGAAATTTAACCTTAATAATAGGGCCTAAAATTTGAAATTGTAATTTCAACTTGTTTATGGTGGGGAATGAGAATTTCTATTGGAGATGTAATTAAATTTGCACTGATGATATCGATTTATGTAAATAACAAAAGCAAATAGTTGAATTTGCATTATGTAATTACGATTGTTATTGGTGATGATGTAAATGCAAATTGTAAATCTGTGGAGCTCAAATTTGCTATTTACTTTCTGAAACAAGTCTGTCAAACTATGAAGTTGCATTTGTAAAATGTGATTCTAAACATTTGTTTTAGGCGTAAAATCACTTTGTAACTCCTGAAATCCTCATGATATTCGCTGTTATAACAATCCTAAATTCAAAATTTCTCTTTCATAATAGGCTTATTTTCATTGAAAATCGATCTTTTAACGCAGGTTTTAAACTGATAAAGGTTCGTTAACGCTATGGCGGGAAAAATCCCGAAATTGTAATAAAATTGTATCATTTCCCAGTGCTCACCGTCCTATCCATTGTAACAAAACTGTATTAATATTTAGCTTCGTTACAGTTGATTATACATTTTTTCCGTTATAAAAAAATCGTCCTTCCGATTCAGAACCGGAAGGACGATTTTGTATAGTCTCTAAATTATTATTGATTCTTAGCTATATGATGGGTGTGTGCGTGCTACATGATTCCGCGTTCACGCAGGCGGCATTGCCATGCCCATGCAGAGCGCATTGTATCCTCAAGTGTTGATGTGGCTTTCCAGCCGAGCACTTCATTCGCGTAGGTAGGATTGGCCCATACCTTTTCAATGTCACCTGCACGGCGTCCTACGATCTTATGCGGGACTTTCACACCGGTTGCCTCCTCGAAGGTATTGATGAGTTCAAGGACTGACACGCCGTTGCCTGTTCCAAGGTTGAATATTTCGATCTTGGCTTCGCTCTTATCCTCAAGCATACGTTTCACCGCCAGTACATGAGCCTTTGCGAGATCGACCACATTAATATAGTCGCGTATGCAAGATCCGTCAGGAGTGTCGTAATCATCGCCGAATACGCTAAGCTCTTTACGGATGCCTATAGCTGTCTGTGTGAGATATGGAATCAAATTCTGAGGCACACCGTTGGGGAGCTCGCCGATCTCTGCGGAGGGATGTGCACCGACCGGATTAAAGTAACGGAGGATTACGCTCTTGAAAGGTGCGCCGGCATTGATGACGTCTGTGATGATTTCCTCGGAGATCTGCTTGGTGTTGCCGTAAGGGGAAGTTGCCTTTTTGATGGGCGACTGTTCGGTCACAGGATTCTCGTCAGGCTCTCCATAGACAGTGCATGATGATGAGAACACGATACCTTTGACATCATTTGGTGCCATGAGGTCAAGAAGGTTCATGAGGGTGTTGAGGTTGTTGCGGTAATAGAGGATCGGTTTCTGCATACTCTCCCCTACAGCCTTGGATGCAGCGAAATTTATTATGCCCTTTATGCCGGGGTAGTCGGCAAAAAGTTTGCGGAGTGTCTCGATATCGGTGCAGTCACCCTCTACGAAGTCAGGACGAATACCTGTGATGCGCTCAATGCCGTCGAGCACATCGCGGTTTGAATTTGAGAGATTGTCGATGATGACAACCGGATATCCGGCCTGTTGGAGTTCGACTACGGTGTGTGAGCCGATATAGCCCGTACCACCTGTAACTAAAATTCTGTTCATATATGAATACTGTTGATTATTTCTTGTATGAATACTGTTGATTATTTCTTGTCTATTGTACGTGTCAATTCCATCATTGCCTGACGTCCGCCTTATCCTACATGTGAATCATGTTGCGGTTTATACGAGCCGATGTGACGACGTTTCTTTTCCTCGAAAATGTCGGATATGGCAAAGAAAATACCGCTTTCCTCCACGTCACCGAATTCATCGTTTATGGCCGTACCAAACATTTTCATGGTCGGTGAAAGACTCATGTATGAATTGACCAGCGGCGGGATATTGAAGCCGTATTCACGTATTGCATGATTGAGGATCTTGTAGTCCTCCTTGAAATCATCCTCGGTGAAAATCCTGCTCATGGCCTCCGAGTCGATGCTCGTCGCACAGGGGCTGATCGGACGTACGAGCTCTTCCGTGTCCGGGAAATGCTTGTGAAGGAAGTAAAGGATCATGTCGCGGCATTCACGGTGATAATTGGGGTACATGGTCATTTTTCCGAACAGATACTTTATTTCGGGATAGACCACGGTGAGCGCGCCCAGTCCGTCCCAGAGATTGTCGAGCGCGAAGATTGCTTTCGCTCCTGCGCGTGAAGACTGGTATTCGAGTCGGACAAACGAGCGTCCGAGCTCTATGGTACAGGGAAGGTATTGCTCGATGAAACTCTTTGAGAAGTTGAACATGTGGCTCGTGGCTATCCGAGGACGACCGTTCTCATCAAGGCGGATGTCCTTGCCTATGATGAAACGATATCCTCCGAGGATCAGTTGTGATTCCGGATCCCACACGATCAACTGTCGGCATGGCGGATCCATAAGGTCAAACTCATCGATGTCACAGCTCTTGCCGGTGCCTCCACCGGCCGCACGGAATGCCAGTTCGCGCAGCCTGCCTATCTCGCGCATTGTGTTCGGACATTCGCGCCCATCCACAACATAAATTTCGTTCTGGCCTTTGTTTGTGACGCGTAGAAATCTGTCGTGCGTGAGTTCGGCTGCAATAAGTGAGCTGTCGATCGGGTCGATAATCTTTTCGGTCATGGGTTAGATCTTAAATAGATTGTCGTGAAAAGTGCGGGAGAGGATCATGGAGAGGACTAACGTTTAATAAGTTTGATTTTACGGGCGATCCTCAGCGTGCGAGACGATAGACTTCATCGCGGAGTGACGCTGCTTCAGATGCAGCCTCTTTTCCTCCGTGCAGGTTCTCCCAAGGAATGGGTTTACCTATGCTGATATCGAATGTTTTCCCCGCGCTTTCAAATACTTCACGGGGAAGCCGTATCATCTCGATGTTGAATTTCAGCCCAAGTTTGGTTCTTAATCGTGCAAATTTATAAAAAAACGATGAATTCTCACCACCAAAATGCACGGGAATTATATCCCGGCGTGAAGCGATGGCCTTATTTATCACCATTTTGTTCCATTTCAGGTCCGCAATCACACCGTCGTCACCTTTGCGTGAGACAAGACCGGCCGGAAACATCACTATAGGGGCATCGCTGTCAAAAGCGTCATCAAGGCTCTTGGCGGCATCGCGTGACTGCTTTCCGTGCTTGTTGACACCAAGGAAAATTGACCGCAGAGGCTCGACGAAAGTCAACAGATCGTTAACCACAAACTTTATGTCTTTCCGTCCGCCATACTGTCCGGAGACCATGTCGGCAAGGATCATGCCGTCGAGGCCACCGAGAGGATGATTGGAGACAATAATGACGCGGGTCTTGTCGGCCGGGAGTGAGCCATGCACATTATAGCTCACATTGAGGTCATCGATCACGCCACGGCAGAAATCCACCCCGGTTCTGTCAGCATTATGACTGAGGAGTTGATTGAGGCCGTCCTGACAGATTGTCTTTTCAAGCGTGTGTATAATGAAGCGTGGGATAAACCGATGATAGCCGGGGGCACGTTCGCGAAGCACCGAGTCTATGTCGATCTGCATAGGGCGATTCTTACTCTCCATCATTCTCCCTTATTTTGTCAAATGCTTGCCACAATGGATCGGATGGGAGTGGTGCAGTTACGTCGATCAACTGTCCGGACACCGGATGAGTGAAACGTATGCGACGTGCCATGAGTGATATTGAACCGTCAGGATTACTGCGCTTGTCACCGTATTTCAGATCACCCTTGATCGGACAACCTATTGCTGAAAGCTGAACGCGGATCTGATGCTTGCGTCCGGTTTCAAGCTTTACTTCTATGAGGTTGTAACGGTCCGACCGTCCGAGTAGCCGGTAGGAGAGAGCAGCTTTCTTTGATCCTTTTTTTTCAGTCAGTGAGGCATAGCTTTTGTTATTGCGTTCGGTAGTGGTTATGAAATGGACCAATCTTCCTTCGGGTGGTTCGGGAGTGTTTCGGCTCAGTGCCCAATAAGTCTTTTCGACCTCTCCGTTTCTGAACATGTCGTTGAGGCGAGTCAGTGCTTTTGAAGTCTTGGCAAAGACCACGAGGCCGCTTACCGGTCGGTCAAGACGATGGACCACACCGCAGAACACATTGCCCGGCTTGTTGTATTTTTCTTTAAGCCATGTCTTGACAGTCTCCACGAGGGGCTCGTCTCCGGTCTTGTCGCCTTGGACAATCTCACCCGGAGCTTTGTTCACGATGATTATATGGTTGTCCTCATAGACTACTTGCATAATTTCAGATCTTTTATGGGTTTTCCAACGGAGAGAAATAGGGCTTGTTATTGCAAAACTACAAAGAATAATTCAAACATACAAATGGAAGGTTCCTAATGAAAGCCTTAAATTATTCCGAATGTCCGTTTCTGAAAAAGTTTGACTTGTTTAGGAGACAATTTTTTCAGAAATAGATAAGGCCTTTATTCTTTATTGATGAAGATTTAATGATCTTGATGATAGAGCAAGGAATCGAACTTTTTGTGTCTTAATGACGCAGGATAACCGGAGTTTGATTATCTTTGCCAAAAAATAAAAGAACGGAATCATGCTTGAATATATAAAAGGTATAGCCACGGAGATCACTCCGACCTACGCAGTCATTGAGGCAAACTCAATAGGTTATCTCATTAATATTTCTATTGCCACATTTGAGGAAATCCAGCGTTCGGCGGGAGAATTGAAGGTGTTGCTTCATGAAGTGATCCGCGAGGATGCACATGTGCTTTACGGATTTGTTCGCCCGGAAGAGCGAGAGATGTTTCGTCTGCTCATCGGTGTGTCGGGAGTAGGCCCGGGCACGGCTATTCTTATACTATCATCAATCCCTGTTGTGGATTTGCAGGCCGTGATAGTTTCGGGAGATCATTCACGTTTGAAAAATGTGAAAGGCATCGGCGTAAAAACCGCACAAAGGATAATAGTTGATCTGAAAGATAAAATAAAACCTACCGATGCAACGTTATCTTTACAGCCCGATGCATCAAGCACCTACAGCGAAGTCTATGAGGAATCACTCGCTGCGCTTACGGCTCTCGGATTTGTACGCCAGCAGTCGCAGAAAGTGCTGAAGAGGATCTTCGATGCCGATCCTGCCATCAAGGTTGAGGTCGCTATCAAGAAGGCGTTGAGCATGATGTAAGGTCTCGTCCCGAAAATGCGCGGGGCTGTCATCGGGCAGTGTATTGAAAGGGGAGGGCCTCCGGGCTGATCCCAGACAATAATTCATCATAGATCTTTAGCCTTGACAGCCATAAAAAGACGGCGCAGAATAATCATTTCAGCATTGGTATTCGCCGGTGTGCTCAGCATAACGGCGGCCTCTGCCTTTTTTGCCTTCCCGCAATCGATCAATCCCGAATTTACGCCCCCTGCACCTGTTATACCTGCGCCTGCACCGGGGAGTGGAAGTGATTCAGTAGTCAATCTGTTTCCGGTGAGCCGGCCTATCCCTCAGAGTTATGAGGATCTGATGCAGCAGGAACTGGCCGCCGACTTGTCTAATCCGTCCAACATCACTACGGTCGCCGAGTTTGATCCGCAACTCGGCTATTACGTCATACGCACAAAACTGGGTGACTATGACATAACGACACCGTTTTATCTCACCCCTGCACAGTATGACCGATGGCAGACGCGCAAACAGATGCAGGAATATTTCAATCAGCGCAACTCCGAAGCAATCACGAAGCCTGATAAAGAACCATTCAACATTCTTGACATGAACTTCGCGCTCGGACCGCTCGAAAAGATTTTCGGGCCGGGCGGAGTGCAGCTCAAGACACAGGGTTCGGTCAACATATCCACCGGTGTCAAGACCAATAAGACAGATAATCCGGCTCTGTCGCTCAACTCGCGCAGAAAGACCTATTTTGATTTTGATCAGAAGATACAGGCCACGGTTGCGGCATCGGTAGGTGACCGCATGAAATTCAACATGACCTACAACACGGATGCGACCTTTGATTTCGATACGAAGAATCTCAAACTTGCTTACGAGGGTAAGGAGGATGACATAGTGAAATCAATTGAAGCCGGCAATGTGTCCATGACAACCGGATCGTCACTCATCCGGGGAAGTACCGCGCTATTCGGTATGAAGACAAAACTGCAGTTCGGCAAACTGACCGCGACAGCTCTCGTGTCGCAGCAGAATTCCCAATCGACATCCGTAAGTTCGAAGGGTGGCGCGCAGACTACTGAATTTACTGTGAAGGCCGACAACTATGATGCAAACCGTCATTTCTTCCTCGGACATTATTTCCGTGACAACTATGATTCGTTTGCATCGAAGTTGCCGTTCGTGTCGTCCGGTATAAAGATCACACGCATTGAGGTGTGGATCACCAACCGCAACTCGCGCTTCGACCAGAGCCGCAACTTCGTCGCCTTTATGGACCTTGGCGAGAGCAGTCATACGGCTAATTCATACTGGCAGACTGATCCGGCCTATCCACAGCCGTCCAACCTGTCAAACAATCTTCTCTCTGTCATCAAGGAAGACTACCCCGGAGCGCGAAATATCAACACCGTAACTCAGGCACTCAGTCCGCTCAACGCTTACGGAATAGAGGGCGGAATCGACTACGAAAAAGTAGAATCCGCCCGACTTCTGTCGTCGTCGGAATACACGCTGAACAGTACTCTCGGCTACATCTCGCTTAAAAGCGCGCTTGCTGCCGATGAGGTGCTCGGTGTGGCATACGAATATACATACAACGGTAAGGTCTATCAGGTAGGAGAGTTCTCGGCTGACATCACTACGACTGACCAGTCGCTCTATCTGAAAATGCTTAAATCGACCACTGTCGCTCCCCGCCTCCCGATGTGGGATCTCATGATGAAGAATGTCTATTCGCTCGGAGCGACAATGATTCAGAAGCAGAATTTCCGCCTCAACATCAAATATCTCAGCGACACGACCGGAACGGAGATCAACTATCTGCCCATTCCGTCCATCTCAAACGTCCCGCTGCTTCAGGTGATGAATCTTGACCGTATTGACTCCAACGAGGCGTCGAACCCCGACGGATTCTTTGACTTCATCGAGGGTTACACTGTCCTTTCTTCCCAAGGCAAGATTATATTCCCTGTAGTCGAACCGTTCGGCACGAATCTGGAGAAGAAAATAGGTAATCCTTCGTTGGCCGAACCTTATCTCTATCAGCAGCTCTATGATTCGACGCAGATTGTGGCCCGACAGTTTGCCGACAGGAATAAATTTGTGCTCACCGGACGCTATCAGGCATCGGCCGGAGGATCGCAGATACGTCTCAATGCTTTCAATGTCCCCCGTGGATCGGTTGTAGTTACAGCCGGCGGAGTAGTGCTTACCGAGAATAGTGACTATACCGTCGATTATGCCATGGGTGTGGTCACCATTACCAATCAGAGCATCATTGACTCCGGACAGAGTATCAACGTCTCGCTTGAAGATCAGTCACAGTTCTCCATGCAACGCAAGACCCTCCTCGGACTTGACCTGAACTATCAGTTCAACAAGGACTTCAATGTAGGAGCTACCATCATGCACTTTTCCGAAAAGGCAATGACCGAAAAGGTGGAGATCGGCAATGAGGTGGTCAATAATACAATCTGGGGACTGAACATGCAGTACAACACCCGCTTCATGTGGCTGACCAACCTCCTCAACAAAATTCCTACGGTCAATGCCGTTCAACCATCGACAATGAGTCTGCAGGCTGAATTTGCCAACCTCATTCCCCATAAGCAAAAGAGTGGAAGTAACCGTGGATCGTCCTATATAGACGATTTCGAGTCTGCGCAGTATGGTATAGACCTGCGCTCGCCATATTCATGGTTCCTCGCATCTACACCCTACGATCCGTCGGGCGACGCGCTTTTCCCCGAAGCCGCATTGTCCAACGATGTGGCCTACGGCAAGAACCGCGCGCTTCTCAACTGGTACTTCATCGACCGCATGTTCACAGCCCGCAATTCATCCCTTTGTCCGGGTTACATAAAGAGCGACACCAAGCAGCTCAATAATCCTTACGTGCGCGAGATCTATACATACGAAGTATTCCCCGGCCGTCAGCAGACCTATGGGGAGTCCAATACTATACAGACCCTCAACCTCTCATTCTATCCCACGGAGCGCGGACCTTACAATCTTGACGCTACTGACATCGACGATCAGGGCAATCTCCTTAACCCCGAACGTCGTTGGGGCGGTATCATGCGAAAGATGGACAACACCAATTTCGATGCGTCGAATATCGAATATGTACAGTTCTGGATGCTTTCGCCATTCCTTGATCCCGAAAATGACAATCTTTCGGGCGGTGACCTCTATCTGAACTTCGGCGAGCTTTCGGAGGATATCCTCAAGGACGGTCTCAAGAGCTATGAAAACGGTATCCCTGTAGATGGCAACGATGAATATCTCCAAAGCACCGTCTGGGGCAAAGTGTCGTCACAGAACTCACTGACCTACGCGTTTGACAACAATACCAGCTCGCGTCTGCCGCAGGACGTGGGTCTCGACGGACTCATAAACGAAGCCGAGTTTGGATTCTCGTCATATTCCGATTATCTCGACAGACTCCGCTCTAAACTGTCTCCCTCGGCTATCGAACGAATGCAGGCTGATGCTTTCTCGCCGTTCAACGACCCTGCGGGTGATAACTATCACTTCTTCCGTGGATATGACTACGACGAGCAGCGTCTCGGTGTGCTCGAACGCTACAAACGTTACAATGGTGTTGAGGGCAACTCGCTATCACCGCAGGACGCGCCCGATCCGCTCTATCAGTCATCACGCGCGCTGCCCGATGTCGAGGACATCAATCAGGACAATACGCTCAACGAATATGAACGCTATTTCCAGTACAAGATATCAATCCGCCCGGAGGATCTTGTGGTAGGCAAGAACTATATTACCGACAAGCAGGTGTCACTCGTCCCCAACAGCGACGGCACTCCGCAGGAGATGGTGTGGTATCAGTTCAAGATACCCTTGAGCGACTATCAGAAAGTGGTTGGTAATATCACCGACTTCTCCACCATACGTTTCGCCCGCATGTTCATGACAGGTTTCAAGGCTGTCACACACTTGCGCTTCGCCACATTTGAACTTGTGCGCGGTGACTGGCGACCCTATCAGTTCAACCTCAACACCCGTGGCGATGCTCCGGCCGAAGGTCAGCTTGATGTGTCGGTGGTCAACATAGAGGAAAATTCTGACCGCGAACCTATCAACTACGTTCTGCCTCCCGGCGTGACGCGCATCACTGATCCGAGCCAGCAGCAGATCGTGCAGCTCAACGAGCAATCGATGTCGCTCAAAGTTACAGGTCTCCAGCCGGGCGACGGCCGCGGTGTCTATCGCAACACCCAGCTCGACCTGCGCAACTATAAGCGGATGCAGATGTGGGTCCACGCTGAAAAACTGATCGACGATCTCACTAACCTCCGGTCAGGTGAAGTCTCAGTCTTCATCCGTCTCGGTTCTGATGTCCGCAGCAACTTCTATGAGTATGAGATACCGCTCGAACTGACACCGTTCGGCACCTACGCGCAGGATGGTTCCGACCGTCAGATCGTGTGGCCGCGCAGTAACTATATGGACTTTGATCTCCAGAGCCTCGTCAATCTTAAAAAGGAACGTAACCGTGCCAAGAACGAGCATCAGCCCGGAGTGGGCTTCGGTACACTTTTCACCGGCCGCGATCCTGATAACGAGCGCAACCGCATGGCAGTGATGGGTAACCCGTCGCTCAGCGATGTGCGCGTGATGCTCGTCGGTGTCCGCAACAATGCATCGACTGTCAAGGATGCGATCGTGTGGCTCAACGAACTTAAAGTTACCGATTTCGAGAGTGAGGGTGGTTGGGCTGCCAAAGCCAATCTCAATGTCGGTGTTTCAGACATCGCAACGCTCAATGTCGGTGCACACATCGAGACCGCCGGATTCGGTTCGGTGGATCAGTCGCTCAACTCACGCCGTATGGACGATTACGAGCAGTACAACGTCGCCATGCAAGTTGATGCCGGACGTTTCCTCCCTGAAAAGGTCAAGCTACGTGCCCCGATCTACTATTCTGTGTCGAAGGAGCGCATCACACCCAAATACAATCCTCTTGATCAGGATGTGAAGCTCAAGGACGCGCTTGACGCATGCACCACCGAGGCGCAGAAGGATTCCATACGTGCATTCGCCGTGGAAAATACCACCGTCAAAAGCTTCTCCATCTCAGGTCTGAAATTCGATGTGAAGTCCAAGAATCCCATGCCTTGGGATCCCGCTAACTTCACCTTCAATTTCTCTTTCAACAAGCAGGCCAAGACCGATCCGACCACAGAGTATGAAAACACCAACGACTACCGCGGATCGTTCCAGTACTCCTACACGCCATACGTCAAAGGTCTGCGTCCTTTCTCCTTCATCAAAAGTAAGTCCAAACATGCGCGCTTCCTGAAGGAGTGGGAGCTGAACTATCTCCCCACCAACATCTCTTTCCTCACGACGATGTCGCGCTACTATTACGAACTTCAGACCCGATCGGAGACCGATGTCGATTTCCAGCTCCCTGTGTCGGTCAGCAAGAATTTCATCTGGGATCGTCAGCTTGCTCTCAACTGGAATCTCACCAAGTCACTCTCCGTCAATTTCAACAGCAACACCTCCGCACGAATTGACGAGCCTCTCGGCGCTGTCAACCGCAAGCTGTTCCCTGACCGCTACAAGGAGTGGAAGGACACCGTCATGCAGAGCATCTTCCGTCTCGGCACTCCGTGGAGCTACAATCAGAGTTTCGTCGTTAGCTACCGTGCGCCGTTCAGCCGTATCCCGGTGCTCGACTGGCTCACCGGCAACGCTTCCTACAACGCTACATACCGCTGGGATCGCGGTGCGGAGATCGACGGGGTGAAGATGGGTAACTCCATTGCGAATCAGGCTTCGTGGAACGTCGATGGCCGCGTGAATTTCGAGACGCTTTACAACAAGTGGGGCTACACAAAGAAGGTCAACCAGCGTTTTCAGGCACGCCGCACACAGACCGCTCCCAAGAAAGCCAAGAAGTTCGAGCGGACATACGCACTGCTTCCCGACACCACTCTCAATATCCGCCACAATCTCCGTAACACCAAGGTGAAAGTTACAGCCGTGACGACCGACGGCAAGCCATTCCGCGTTACCCACAAGGTGGTCGATGCTAACAACATCACCATCCTCACACGTGGCAAGGACAACATACGTTTCACTGTCGAGGAGATCCTGAAGGAGGACAAGTCGATATGGCGTGAGATAGGGGAGTACGGCACACGTTTCCTCATGTCGCCACGTGCGGCATCGCTGCGCTTCCGCTCCACCCACTCGCTTTCGCTCCCGCTTTTCCGCCCCGACATAGGCAACGTCTTCGGCCAGTCGCGCAGCTACGGTCCGATGTCGCCCGGTCTTGACTTCGCATTCGGTTTCGCCGGTGAGAACTATGTCGATAAGGCTATGCGCCGCGGATGGCTCATCACTGACGACGGGCAGACATCGCCGGCTATCTTCTCGCGCACCAACGAACTTAACATGGAGCTGACGCTCGAACCAATCCGCGGCCTTAAAGTGGTTCTTACCACCAACCGCACCGACAACCGCACGCGCTCCACCCAGTTCATGTATGACAACATGCCCACATCGCTTGCCGGATCATACACCAAGACCCACGTGGCCTTCCGCACCGCGCTCAAGCATTTCAAGGCCGACAACGGTTACGAATCGTCGGCTTTCAACGACTTCCTCGCCAACATCCCGGTCATCACCGAGCGTGTCCGCGGCGAATACAGCGGGCTTGACTACCCGATGGGCGGTTTCATGGACGGCAACATAAATGCCGGTAATCCCTTCAATCCTGAAGTGGGTGATGTCAGCCCGACAAGTTCCGACATACTTATCCCCGCCTTCCTCGCGGCCTATACGGGCACTAATCCGCGCAAGCAGTATCTGACACCTTTCCCGTCGTTTGCCGACGCGCTCCCCAACTGGCGCGTAACCTACGACGGCCTGATCTACATCGGCAACCTGCGCAATATCTTCAAGTCATTCACGCTCAGCCACGCCTACCAGTGCACGTATTCCGTCGGGTCATACTCGTCGTATCTCAACTGGATGAGTGCCGATGGCGGTGACCTCGGCTTCACCATCGACGAGCTGACGGGTAATCCTATCCCGACTTCGCCTTACAACATCTCCTCCGTGGCCATCACCGAGAAGTTCGCACCGCTGATCGGCGCGGCCGTGACGCTGAAAAATGACCTCACGCTTTCGGCTGAGTACCGCGACGCGCGCACACTGACGCTCAATACCTCCGCCGGACAGGTTGTCGAGGCTAATCAGCGCGGCATGACTTTCGGGCTCGGCTACAAGATTGTAGGTTTCAACACCGTGCTGAAGATGAAAGGATCGGGTCGCGGTATATCAAACGACTTGACGCTCAACGCCGACTTCAACTTCTCGGAGACACAGGCCCTGATCCGACGCATAGAGACTGCCTACACTCAGGCAACGTCGGGCACACAGACTCTGACCCTCAACTTCACAGCTTCCTACGTGATGTCGCGCCGTCTGACGCTCGGAGCGTTCTTTGACCATCAGGTCAACACCCCGATTGTCTCCTCGACAGCCTATCCCACCACCAACAGCTCTTTCGGTTTCAACATCAACCTATCACTCGCCCGCTGATCTCCCCTTCATTCCACGAGTATATAATACACGAGTATATAATATATGTGTAAGCTAAAATATTCGTTCAGCCACCGCTTGCCTGTCGGCCACCGCGGATTGCGCGCGATCATTCCCGCCATGATGCTCGGTCTCATCGTGGGCTGCTCGTCAGGAAACCATTATCAGTCTCTTGCAGAGGCCGACGACCTTCTGTCGGGCTACGTCTATTTTATCCTCGTTATGGGCATAATCTCTTCACAATATCTATCCTTTTAAATTCCCTGCTTCAGCCTAGCCATAATACTTATCATACGATATCGTTCCTTGCATGATTACACAAAAAACTCCGGAGACTGGTTGTCAGTCACTCCGGAGTTTTTGTGTAATAGTCCTTATATCTTTACAGATCGACCTTCAATTAATCTACTTTATAGATGGCTACTTCAGCAGGATTGAAGTTAGCGATGAAGTCGGCGTGCTTGTTCACTTCTGCCTGAGCGATATTAGCATAGACCTCAGCTGAACGCTTGAAGCTATCGTTGCGGTTAGCGTCGAGAAGCAGGAGATAGCTCATGACGATGCAGCCAGCCATTTCTACGAGACGGCGGGCCATGAAGTCACCGTAAGCAGAGTCATCGACAGCGGTTACGGTCTCGACAGCCTTGGCGTAACGCTCGGTCATGGCCTCAAGACGGCTCTTGAGAGCCTGAAGTTCAGGCTTAACCTCCTCAGCATTGTATTCGTTGATAAGGTTGAGATAAGTGCCGGTAGTGACGTGGCGGATAGCGGCTACGACCTGAAGCTGGGTAGTGCCTTCATAGATGGAGGTGATACGTGCGTCGCGGTAGAGACGTTCGCAGGCATAATCCTTCATGAAGCCTGAACCACCGTGGATCTGGATACAGTCGTAGGCGTTCTGGTTACAGTATTCGCTACCCATGCCCTTTGCGAGAGGAGTGAGAGCGTCGGCTAGACGGCTGTAGTGCTTTGATTCCTTACGCTCGTCGGGTGTGAGGGTACGTTCCTTTGCGAGATCGTCGTAGATCTTGTAGATATCTACGTAACGTGCGCAAGCGTAGAGAAGTGAACGCGAAGCGTCGAGCTTGGCTTTCATTACTGAAAGCATCTCATATACTGCGGGGAATTCGATGATTGCCTTACCGAACTGCTTACGATCCTTAGCGTAGGCAAGAGCCTCGCGGTAAGCGAGCTCGCTGACACCTACACTCTGGGCGGCGATACCGAGACGGGCTCCGTTCATGAGAGCCATCACGTATTTGATAAGACCCATGCGGCGTGATCCGCAGAGGACAGCTTTGGCATTTTTATAGGTAAGCTCGCAGGTCGGAGACCCCTTGATACCCATTTTATTTTCGATACGGCGTACATCCACGCCACCGTCACGCTTGTCATAGATGAACATTGACAGACCGCGGCCATCCTTCGTACCGGCTTCAGAGCGGGCAAGCACGAGGTGGATGTCGCTGTCACCGTTGGTGATAAAACGCTTCACGCCGTTGAGTCTCCATGTTCCGTCGGGCTGTTCGGTCGCCTTGAGCATCACGCTCTGGAGGTCAGAACCTGCGTCAGGCTCTGTGAGGTCCATTGACATGGTTTCGCCCTGACATACGCGGGTGATGAATTTTTCCTTCTGAGCTTCGTCAGCAAACTCATAGATGGTTTCCGCACAGTCCTGAAGTCCCCAAAGGTTTTCGAAACCGGTATCGGCACGGCTGACGATATCAGCAGCCATGATGTAGGGAGTGATGGGGAAGTTGAGTCCGCCGAAACGACGGGGCATAGCCATACCCATCAGACCGGCCTTACGGCAAGCCTCAAGATTTTCTTTGGTTTTGTCGGCATAAACAACTCGGCCATTCTCCACGTGAGGACCCTGATGGTCAACGTCCTCTGCATTGGGCGCGATGATATCACCGCAGATTTCGCCTACGATTTCAAGGACTTTGTCATAGCTGTCCTGAGCGTCGGCATAGTCGAGAGGAGCATAGTCATACTTCTCGGCATCGCTATAGTTGCGTTCTTTCAAGGCCACGATCTTCTCCATCAACGGATGGGTCAGGTGGTGCTTGAGATCTGGATTATCAGTATAAAAGTTTGCCATTTTTACCTTACTTAGAGTTTTTCTTGTAATACTTGATCAGTTTGGGCACCACTTCTTCAAGATTGCCGGTGATTACATAGTCGGCGATAGTGTTGATAGGAGCTGCGGGATCGTTGTTGATTGAGATGATGATGGAGCTATCCTGCATACCTGCGATATGCTGGATCTGACCGGAGATACCGCAAGCGATATAGAGTTTCGGACGGACAGTCACACCGGTCTGACCGATCTGACGCGCGTGTTCGGTGAAACCGGCATCGACAGCTGCACGTGACGCACCTACTTCCGCACCAAGTGTATCGGCGAGCTCGTGGAGAAGCTGGAAGTTCTCTTTTGAACCGACACCATAGCCACCGGCCACGATGATAGGAGCATTCTTTATATTGATTTTCGATTTTTCGATGTGACGATCAAGGATCTCGACAACGAAATCTTCGTCAGAAACATATTTCTTGGCATCCAGCTCAACGACTTCACCCTTGTGATTGGGATCAAAGATCTCTTTCTTCATCACGCCTTCGCGGACGGTTGCCATCTGCGGACGGCATTCCGGATTCACGATAGTAGCGACGATGTTACCACCGAATGCGGGACGGATCTGGAGGAGGAGATCCTTGTATTCCTTACTCGTCTTAGGATCGGTATGGTCACCGATTTCAAGTGCAGTACAGTCGGCTGTCAGACCGCTATGCAGGCAGGAGCTTACGCGAGGACCGAGGTCACGACCGATACAGGTTGCACCCATGAGACATGCCTGAGGTTTGATCTCGCGGAAAAGGTTGATGAGAACTGCTGAATGAGGATTGGATGTATAGGGGTAGAGTCGCTTGTCTGAAACTTTGTAGAGACGATCGACACCGTAGGGGAACACCTGCTCCTCAACACCCGTAAGATCATCTCCTACGACGATAGCTTCAAGTTTCACTCCGAGACGTGAGGCAAGCACACGGCCCTTGGTCAGAAGTTCGAGGCTTACGTCGGCCACACGGCCATCCTCAAATTCGAGATATACGATTAAATTGTTCTGGTCCATAGTGCTGCTTATCCGATAGTGTGGTTAGTGATGAGTTCCTTAACGAGATCTTCGATCTCAGCGTCGTTGTCGGTGAGCACACGGCAATCCTTGGCTGTGAAGACAACATTTTCGATAGCTTTGACCTTGGTGGGTGAGCCGGGGAGACCGATCTGAGCGGGATCAGCATCGACGTATGCCGCGCTCCATTCCTGAAGATTGAGATAAGGACGTTTTTCGAGGAGGGCTTTACGTTCGTCACTGAGTTTGGCTGCTTCGCTGGGTGAAGCGGCATATTTGTATTTCTGAACACGCATTGCGTTACGGGGACGGCAATCAGCTGCAGAGC
The DNA here is from genome assembly GCF_029056165.1 of Duncaniella sp. Lineage (NCBI taxonomy): Bacteria > Pseudomonadati > Bacteroidota > Bacteroidia > Bacteroidales > Muribaculaceae > Duncaniella > Duncaniella sp. Next base: position 47,303 of record NZ_JAIDBW010000039.1, read on the forward strand.
CGTTGACTGTCACGACGCAGGGCAGGGGTGCTTTGACGGTTTCCACACCGTTTTCAAGACGACGTTTCACTGTTACATAACCGTCGGAAAGGTCGAGGATTTCTTCTGCGTAAGTGATCTGCGGAATACCCAGTTTTTCAGCGATCTGCGGTCCTACCTGAGCTGTATCGCCGTCGATGGCCTGACGGCCGCCGAGGATAATGTCGTAATTGCCGAATTTCTTCACGGCCTGAGCCAGTGAGTAGGAAGTGGCAAGTGTGTCAGCACCGCCGAGTACACGGTCAGTGAGCACGATTCCGCCGTCAGCACCGCGGTAAATGGCTTCGCGGATGATTTCAGCAGCACGGGGCAGACCCATTGTAAGAAGTGTGACTGTTGATCCGGGATGGCTGTCCTTGAGACGGAGAGCTTGTTCGAGGGCGTTGAGGTCCTCCGGATTGAAGATGGCCGGCAGCGCAGCGCGGTTGATGGTGCCGTCCTCCTTCATTGCATCCTTACCCACGTTGCGGGTGTCGGGCACCTGCTTTGCGAGCACGATGATGTTGAGACTCATAATTGGTTAGTTAAATACTTTGGGTTATTAGATTGGTAATTTTTTCTGATATTATGGAAACCTGTTGAGATGCCGGATCTGATTTTATTAATCCGGCATCTCGGCAGGTCTTATCGGAATAGTTTTTTTAGTCGATAAGGATTATTTGACTTTTTCCTCAACCCATTTGCGGGCGTTGATGAAAGCGTCGATCCAAGGTGTCACTTCATCCGTGCGGCGTGATGCGGGATAGTATCCGCACTGCCACGGGAAGATGGCACGTTCAAGGTGAGGCATCATGGCAAGATGACGGCCGTCTGCCGAGCAGATACCGGCTACCGCAGCGCGTGATCCGTTGGGGTTGCCGGGATATGCGCTATAGTTGTATTTTGCCACTACATTGTAGTCGCTCATTGACATCGGCAGATTGAATTTGCCTTCGCCGTGTGCCACCCAGATGCCGAGTTTGCTTCCGGAGAGCGAACCGAACATAACTGATTTATTCTCAGGGATAGTGACTCCGAGAAACTGTGACTCAAACTTATGGCTGTCGTTGTGGAGCATCTTGGTTTTCTTGGGATGTTCCGGATTGATGAGGTTGAGCTCGATCATGAGCTGACAGCCGTTGCAGATACCGAGTGAGAGCGTGTCCTCACGCGCATAGAAGTTCTTGAGGGCGCGCATGGCGTTTTCGTTCCATAGGAAGCCTGAAGCCCAGCCCTTTGCCGAGCCAAGTACGTCGGAGTTGGAGAAACCGCCGCAGAACACGATCATGTTGACATCCTCAAGATTTTCGCGTCCGCTCATGAGGTCAGTCATGTGGACATCCTTCACGTCAAATCCTGCGAGATAGAGTGAATATGCCATTTCACGATCACCGTTGACACCCTTCTCACGGATGATAGCAGCTTTTACACGGTCACCGTGACCGTCACGACGCAGAGCTATGCCACGCGAATCGAGTTTGCCGTTGTAGTTGGCAGGGAAGCGGTAACGGATAGGCTGTTTCTTGTAATTTTCGAAACGGCTGCGCGCACACTTCTCACCGCTCTGGATAGCATCCATGAGATAGCTTGTATGGAACCACACGTCGCGCAGATGGTCTATGCCGAGCAGACGCTGAGTGCCGTTATGGCTGATGATGAGGGTGCGTTCTGCTGTCGGAGCACCGATATGGCAGAAACGTACACCAGCTTTGGTAAGTATTTCATCAACCGATGCGATCTTGGAAGCTTCGACCTGAGCTACCACGGCAGGATTCTCGGCAAAGAGGATCTTGATGAGATCAGTTTCTCCAAGTTCACCGAAGCCAGTGGTGTCGAGTTCGACACCGCCGTCAGTATTTGCAAAGGTCATTTCAAGAAGGGTGGTGATGAGACCGCCGGCCGATACATCGTGAGCGGCCATAAGTTTGCCGCGTTTCACGAGATTCTGTACGGTTTCGAATGTATTCACGAATGCTTCCGGATCAGTGACCGTAGGAGCTTCAGAGCCAAGCTTGCCCTGAGTCTGCGCGAGAGCAGAACCGCCGAGCTTGAGGCTGTCGGATGAGAAGTCTATATAGTATAGGATAGAACCACGCTTACCGAGCACAGGGCTGAGTACCTTGCGGACATCGCTGACCTCGCCGGCAGCAGAGATGATGACTGTGCCGGGAGCGAACACCTTGTCGTCTCCATACTTCTGGGTCATTGAAAGAGAGTCCTTACCGGTCGGGATATTGACACCGAGCCTACATGCGAAATCCGAGCAGGCTTCAACCGCACGGTAGAGTGCGGCATCCTCACCGGGATTCTTGCACGGCCACATCCAGTTGGCACTAAGCGAGAGCCCCTTTATGCCATCTGAAAGAGGCGCGGTGACAATGTTTGTGAGAGCTTCAGCAACGGCGACAACCGAACCTTTAGCAGAATCGATAAGTGCGACCTGCGGTGCATGACCGATAGAGGTTGCGATACCTTTTGTTCCGCTATAGTCAAGTGCCACGACACCGCAGTCACTGAGCGGAAGCTGAATCTCGCCCTGACACTGCTGACGGGCAATCTTACCGGTCACTGAGCGATCGACCTTGTTGGTAAGCCAGTCTTTACATGCAACGGCCTCAAGACTAAGGACAGATGCGGCGTAGCGTTCCACATCATCCTCGTTGTATTCACCGTCGGTATAGGTTGTCTCTACTGTGTTATCTACAAGAGTTGTCTTGGGCGATGAACCGAACATGTCAGACATGGCAAGATCGATAGGTTTCACGCCATCTTTCTGCTCGAACACGAAGCGGTGGTCACCGGTAGTCTCTCCGACGACATACATCGGAGCGCGTTCACGGTCGGCGATGGTACGTACGAAGTCAATGTCTTCTTTCTTGAGCACCATACCCATACGTTCCTGACTCTCATTTCCGATAATCTCTTTGGATGAGAGGGTGTGGTCACCGACAGGAAGAGCATCAATCTCGATCTTTCCACCAGTCTCTTCTACGAGTTCGGAAAGAGCGTTGAGATGTCCGCCGGCACCGTGATCGTGGATTGACACAATAGGATTGTTGTCGTTCTCTGCAAGCGCACGGATGACGTTTGACACGCGTTTCTGCATTTCGGGGTTGGCACGCTGTACGGCGTTAAGCTCGATACCCGAAGCATACTGGCCGGTCTCAACTGACGAGACTGCGCCACCGCCCATACCGATGCGGTAGTTGTCGCCACCCATCACCACGACTGCCTCTCCGGCTTCGGGATGACCTTTGATAGCATCCTTCGCTGCTGCATAACCGACACCGCCGGCAAGCATGATCACCTTGTCATAGGCATACATCTTACCGTTCTCATCGTGCTCGAATGTGAGGAGCGAACCGCAGATGAGAGGCTGTCCGAACTTGTTACCGAAGTCCGACGCACCGTTGGATGCCTTGATCAGAATCTCAGCCGGTGTCTGATAGAGCCATGCGCGGGGATTCATCATGAGTTCCCAAGGATAGTTACCGAGGCGGGGATATGATGTCATATAGACAGCAGTACCTGCGAGGGGCAGACTGGCGCGTCCACCGCCAAGACGGTCACGAATCTCACCACCGCTACCGGTAGCCGCTCCGTTGAACGGTTCGACTGTAGTCGGGAAGTTATGGGTCTCCGCCTTGAGTGAGAGCACGGTCGGGAGGTCACGGACTTCAAAATAGTCCGAACGTTCGGGGTGAGTGGGGTAGAACTGAGCTACCGTCGGACCTTCGACAAAAGCAACGTTGTCCTTGTAGGCCGAAACGAGTTTATTAGGATTGACCTGAGAGGTCTTTTTGATGAGCTTGAATAATGAAAGAGGTTTCTCCTCGCCGTCGATTACGAATGAGCCGTTGAAAATTTTGTGGCGGCAATGTTCGCTGTTGACCTGAGAGAAACCAAATACTTCACTGTCGGTAAGAGGACGGCCGAGACGCTCTGCAAGTTCACGGAGATACTGTTCTTCCTCTGCAGAGAGGGCGAGGCCTTCACGCTTGTTATATTCACTGATATCGGCAATGTGTTCGATTGGAGCTGCTGTGGCCGAAGTCGTAAATACTTTTGAGTTCAGACCGTCGTAAAGACGCGAAAGCATCTTGTCGAAGACAGGCTCATCGCTCGTCACGCGGTGAAATTCCTCGATGCGGGTGATTTCTTCAAGACCCATATTCTGGGTGATCTCAACCGCATTGGTGCTCCAAGGAGTGATCATTTCTTTACGGGGACCCACGAAGCGTCCTTTTACAGATGTGGAGGCGAGAGGGGTTGCACCGTCGAAGAGCCACTGGAGTTTCTCAGTTTCTTCGTCCGAAAACCGATGGCTGGTTTCTACGGCATAAATAAGGTTTGCACCTTTTTTGAAAAATACGACCATAGGTGAAAATATGCAATGAATGGGGTAAAATTTCTTGTTTCAAATGTGGACGCGATACGGTATTCCACGCAACAAAGTTACGATAAATCTCCCATATCACCAAGAATTGAGTGGTATTTAGAGAAATTGTCGTAACTTTGTGACATCATAAAAATCTCTAATCACGTTCAATTGTTATATAAGGGATGAGTTCCTGTGACGGAACTAAGCAATATAAATAATAATACATCTGATAATATGGAAGATAAAAAAATAGGAGTGCTCTTCGATCTCGATGGGGTGCTCGTGGATAGCGAGGGAGAATATTCTGACTTCTGGGGCCCTATGGGCCGTCGTTTCAATGTTCCCAGTCCTACTTTCGCTGCCGATATAAAGGGAACGACCCTTGGTGAAATTCTTCTTGCTTTTCCGGAGGAGGCAAGGGAAGGAATTGTCAACGAACTTCATGACTATGAAAAGGCCATGAAATATCCGTGGATTCCCGGAGCTGAAAAGTTTATCGAGTCTCTTCTGGCGCAGGATATACCCTTTGCCATCGTGACCAGTAGTGATGATGTGAAGATGAGCTATCTTTTTGCGGCACATCCGGAGTTGCGCGACAAGCTTACAGCTCTGGTAACCGGCTCGATGGTCCACAACAGCAAGCCTGATCCGGAGGGTTATCTGACAGGTGCAAAACTTATCGGTGTGCCCATCGAGGACTGTTATGTCTTTGAGGATTCAATGCAGGGTCTTGAAGCCGGTAGAAGATCAGGTGCTACAGTCATCGGACTATCGACAACCAACTCACGCGAAAAAATCTCCGACAAAGCCGATATGGTAATCGACAGCTTCGAGGGATTTGACACTGACAAGATGCGTAAAGTCACCAGAGGGTAGGAGTCCATATCCGTCCCGGAGGCTGTAAATAATAAAAAAGTTATAAGGCCACCGCATAGCGATGGCCTTATAACTTTTTCTGAAATACTAAAATTCGTATTACTTTACAGCTTTGAAGCTCATGTCGAGACCCTTAACCGAGTGGGTAAGCGCACCGACGGAGATGAAATCTACGCCACATTCACCGTAATCACGGAGAGTATCGAGTGTGATGCCTCCCGACGATTCAATCTCGACCGCACCGTTGATCAGCTTTACGGCCTCGCGTGTGCGTTCAGGAGTGAAATTGTCGAGCATTATTCGATCAACCCCCACTTCGAGAGCTTGCCGGATCTCATCCTCATTGCGCACTTCGAGTTCGATCTTTAAGTCTTTGCCCTTTTCTGCACAGTATTTTCTCGCGGCTTCAACTGCCTGACGGATGCCACCGGCGAAATCAACATGATTGTCCTTTATGAGAATCATGTCGAACAGACCGATACGGTGGTTGCAGCCTCCACCGATTCTTACGGCTTCCTTCTCAAGCATACGCATACCCGGTGTCGTTTTACGGGTGTCGAGAACCTTGGTTTTGAGGCCATCGAGACGTTGCTGATACTTTGCGGTCTGTGTGGCAATACCGCTCATACGCTGCATGATGTTGAGCATCACGCGTTCGGTCTGAAGAAGTGATCTCACACTTCCCTCTACCTCGAAAGCCACGTCGCCGGGTTTCACGTGTGCGCCGTCATTGATATAGACGGTCATCTTCAGCTCCGGATCAAACTTTTCAAAGACTTTTCGTGCGATTTCCACTCCGGCAAGGATGCCTTCCTCTTTTATAATGAGTCGCTGCACACCGCGCTCATCGGCAGGAATGGTGCTGAGTGTGGTATGGTCACCGTCGCCGACATCCTCGGCGAATGCCAGTGTGAGAAGATCGTCGATAAGTTCGTCTTTAGTTTTCATATCCTTTTCTTGTTATAAATATTGATTGTTCATGAAAATAGTGATTATAGCGGTCGGTAAGACTTCGACTGACTATGTGGCCCGCGGGGTCGATGAATTTCTCAAACGTTCAAACCGCTACATAGGAGTGGAACTGTCGGTCATACCCGACATCAAGGCTTCAAAAGCTCTCACGGAGGAGTCTCAGAAGCAGCAGGAAGGCAAAGCCATCCTTGCGTCATTGCAGCCGGGCGATGTCGTCATGCTTCTTGACGAGAGGGGAAAGGAGCTGACATCGCGTGAGTTTTCTGTCATGATCGAACGCCGTATGGTGCAGGGGATCAAAAGGCTTGTCTTTATTATCGGAGGTCCTTACGGTTTCTCCAAAGAGGTCTATGACCGTGCCGATGGCAAGCTCTCTCTTTCACGCATGACTTTTACCCATGAGATGGTGCGTCTCTTCTTCACGGAACAGATTTACCGGGCCATGACCATAATGCGTGGTGAGCCGTATCATCATGACTGAAAATCCTGCGTAGGCAGATTTTTGCTCATGCATCTTGCATCTCAGGCCACTTTATAAAGCAGCCATACGAATGCAAGAGCAAAAGCCGTGTAGATGAGCGCGCTGCGGAGAAACAGACTCCATCTCTTGGTCTTGCGCCCCGACATATATGTATAGAGGCCTCCACCGAGTACGCCGAAGCCTATGCAATATGCTATCCAAAAACCGACACTTCCCATAATTGTTTATTTGATAGGTGCATGATTATTGACGGGGTGCTTTCGCTCCCTTTACTCCACCTTTCACACCTCCGGAGAGGGAGAAGATGTTTTGGTCATAGCTTACGGTCTTGAGGCCTTGTTCACGTTTGCGTTTGAGCGCGAGCTGAACGAGTTTGTCCATAAGTTTGTCAAACGACAGTCCGGTTGCTTCCCAGAGATAGAATGAGAGTGATCCGGGAATAGTGTTGATCTCATTGACGAAAATTTCCTTTGAATCGTCATCTATGATGAAATCTATACGGCTCACACCATGGCAACCCAACACGCGGAACGTCTCACCGGCAAGATACTGGATTTGCTTGGTCATATCCTCCGGCAGATCGGCGGGAATGCGTTTCTGTGAGGCCTGCATACCCTTCGCACCCTTTGTGCCGCCCATGTACTTGTCTTCGTATGAAAGGATCTCGGCACTCTTGATGGGTTCTTCAAGGACTGATGACTGATATTCATCGCAGTCACCGAGTACGGAACAGTTGATTTCTTTAAGATTATCGACCATGTGCTCCACGATGATGCGTGAAGAGTATTTCTGTGCGATATCGACTTTGTCTATGAGCTGCTGGCGGTCGGCAGCACGACCGATGCCGACACTTGATCCAAGATTGGCGGGTTTGACGATTACAGGATAGCCGATTTTGCTCTCGATCTTTTCGATCAGCTCATCACGTTTGCTGAACCATTCCTTGTCGGTGAACCATACATAGTCGATGACGGGAATCCCTGACTCGCGGAGTATCATTTTCATTGTTATTTTGTCCATGCCGTTGGCACTCGCAAGAGTATTGCAGCCGGCGTAGGGGATACCGATGGTCTCAAGCACACCTTCGAAAATTCCATCCTCCACGTTAGATCCATGAAGCACAGGGATCACAACGTCGAGGGTTGTCACAGGACCTTTGTTGCCGAAAAGTCCACCGGATTTTGCACGGTAGAGGTTGTAGTCGCCATAGACAGGACGGAGATATATCTCTTCGCAACGTGCGAGCAGTGCGGGTATGTCGCGGTAGTTCGCTACATCAAAGAGGGCATCCCCCGTGTAGAATTTTCCTTGCTTGGATATATATATAGGTGTTACGTCATACTTTTCACGGTTGATGGCGTGCATTGCCTGCGAGGCGGAAATGACCGAGATTTCATGCTCGGTGGAGCGGCCGCCGAAGAATACTCCGATGTTGGTTTTCATTGTTGAATCTCTTATGTTGTGGGGATTGTTTATTTCGTGATTGATTTAAGCAGCTATGTTATCACATTATTTGAATGTGTCGGGCAGATCGTTTTCATAGAGAATCGTATCGCCCGGCTGGAGCATAGTTGCAAGGAGTTGCTGCGCTTCATTGAAAGAATCGACTTTATGCAGACGGGCCACACGGTTATCGGCATTTTCTATTCCTGCTACGATCGCATCGCGGTTATATGCGCCGACAATGATCGCAATGTCGGCTGATGATGCTATGTGTCGGCCGAAAACCTCGTTGAGCTCTTCCTGACGTTCGCCAAGCTCGATCATGCCGGGGGTGACGATGATACGACGTCCACCAGTCATCATTTTCAGGACGTCGAGAGCCATTTTAGAACCTGTAGGGTTGGAATTGAAGGCGTCATCGATGATGGTGACACCGCCGGCCGTGCGCTTCATGTTCAGGCGGTGTTCCACTTGTTCGATATTGGCTACGGCATAACGGATCTTATCGACGGGTACGTTCAGACGAAGCGCAGTTATAATGGCGGCGAGAAGATTCGACACATTGCATTCGCCAACGAGCCGGGTGCTGAAGGGAAGCTGCTCACCGTCGGGAGTCACGACAGTGAAGTCCGTTCCGGCAGGTGTGTAGTGGATATCGGTTGCGGTGTATTGCGCCGCATCGGTCGAGCTTACTGCATAACGGATACATTCGACATTATCCACCGGACGGTTTGCAACGAAGGGGAAATCATCGTTGATGATAGCCAGACCATCGGCAGGGAGTGAATCGATAAGTTCGAACTTCGTGCGCTGCACATTCTCTATGGTTTTGAACGATTCGAGATGCTGTTCGCCCACGGCGGTCACTATTCCGATAGACGGATGAACGAGATCGCAGATCTCCTTGATGTCGTTTGGTTGCTTTGCGCCCATTTCCACAATGAATACCTCATTGTAAGGTTTCAGGTATTCGCGCACGGTGCGTATGACACCCATCGTTGTGTTGAAACTTCCGGGAGTCATCATAACGTCATATTTCTCTGAAAGTATGCGGTTGAGATAGTGCTTTGTGCTTGTCTTACCGTAGCTGCCGGTGACTCCGATAATCTTCAGATCGGGCATTGATTTCAATATGCGTTCGGCATCGGCATAATACTTTTGATTGATGTGTGCTTCGACCGGTTTCAGAAGCCAGTTCGCAACAAGAGTGAAGAGCGGGGAGAAGCAGAATGCAAGCAGGGTTACCACGGCTGCCTGATCAAGCTGACGGTCGTTGAAAACACAGAAAAGGATCGTTGCAGCCACAAGGATGACTGCAAGGAAAAGCATGACCGCGAATATGCGTTTCGCACGGTTGGTCATGACGAGAGGCTTCTTATATTTCTTTCCGGCAAGATTGAAAATATTGACTATGGAGATAAGTGTCACGAGGCAGAGCGACACCATAGGGACGGAAAGAGTAGAAAGCGAAGCAAGAGCTACAGCTCCGGTGACAAGGCGCATTGTCGAGGTCGTGTCCTGCGAGGCCGATAGCCAGCGGCGATAACGTTCGTTGCGGTAGGAATTCTGTTGCAACATCATCAGTTGTCTTCTGAATTCATAAATCACACAAATGGCTGCGAGGACTATCGCTATAATATTGCACGCTAACATTGCTGTAAGATTTGCTGTTTGGATAATAATGTTTGTTATTTATAAAGCGGAGGCTCAGTCGCTGCTAAGGAAACTGCGGAGCACAGCCGCGAACTGACCCTGATTGTCAAGGAATGAGTAATGGCCGCATCCGGGAAAAGATACAAGTCCGGCATCGGGAATCAGACGTTCCATCTTCTTTGCATCCGTCAGAGGAGTGGCCGTGTCATTCTCACCCCATATCAGAAGAGTAGGGGCTTTGATAGAAGCAAGCCTGTCGGTGAGATCTTCGTTCACTACTTTTGAAAGAATACGTCTCATCATAGGCGTAGCGTTCGCATAGTCGCTTGATCCGGCCTTGGCTCTTCGGGCGTCGAGACGGTGTTCGGCCTCATCCCTGCCGAGGAAGAGATACATAAGCCGTTTTATTAGCTTGAAAGTATATACTTTCCTGTAATATGTGAACGAGCGTTTCGGTTTGATTCCGGCTGCATCTACAAGTATGAGTTTATCTACGGGATTCCGCGAGGCATACAGGATGCCGACGCGGCCACCGAAAGAGTGTCCGAGCATGGTAGGAGAGGCAATGCCCAATTTTCTGACAAGAGCTTCGATCTGACGGGTGTATTCTTCCACACCCCAGACGTCTGCCGGCTCTTCCGAATCGCCGAAGCCGGGGAAATCCACGTTGATCACGCGGTAGCCGCATGAGAGAGCCACACGCTCGACCGACGCGAGAGTGCTGTGGTTGCATCCCCAGCCGTGCATCAGGATTATGACCTTTTCGCCATTCTCCGAATCAGTATAGTGAAGTTTCAGCCCTTCAAGCTGTGTATCTTTGTCCATATATTCAATTTGACCTACAAAATTATGAAAAAGCGATGAATAATCCTCTCCGCAACTTTAAAAAGTTTGTGTCGCTCGGATTTGTTTGCTACTTTTGTACTCGGTACGGATAGGGAACTTCGGAGTTTGCAATAAGGTTGCAAGTGAAACGCCTTACCTTTGTGACACTAAATAATCTCCGGAGGCAACTCTGCGGGTTAATGACACTGTTGATCTAACCGTGTAATACCCGGTCGGTGCTTTCCACTTAAATTTAATCAGCAAATAATCTGTAATTAATTTATGTCGCGTTTATTTCCATCCTTAGTCCTCTGCACACTTCCCTTTTTCGGTTTGATGACGCTGCCGTCATGTTCCGGCAATCATGAGACCCACGAGCATCATGACCATGACCACGAGGGTCACGACCACGAACATGAGGATCATGACCATGAGCATGATTCCCATACTGAGATCAAGGATCATGGAGCTGAAGCCTCACATGATCATCATGATGATATCGTAATGTCGCCCGCTGATGCCGCCCGTTTCGGCGTGAAGGCGGAAGCTGCTGTCAAAGATCCGTTCAGCGAGGTCGTGAAAGTTTTCGGAAATGTACTTCCGGCTGCGACTGATCGCACGGTTGTCTCTGCTACGACATCAGGAATTGTCCGTCTTGCTCCCGGCATGGAAGCCGGTAAGGCCGTGAAGGCAGGAGAGGGTATAGCCTCAATATCTGCTGCAAACATCTCCGGCGGTGATGCTAACCGTACTGCAAAGGCTACTCTTGATGCTGCCAAGCGTGAGCTTGACCGTGTGACACCTTTGTTGAAGGATGGTCTTATAACAAAAAAGGAATATAATGAAGCTTTGCAGGCTTACGAGGAAGCGAAGAGTTCCTATAGTCCCGGTGCGGCTTCCGGTCGTGCTTCGAGCTCAATAGCCGGAGTCGTTTCCGAACTTCTGGTAAAAGATGGCGAATATGTTGAGGCCGGTCAGCCTATTGCATCCGTCGCCCGCAGTCAGCGACTGACCCTCCGCGCGCTTCTTCCGGCAAAGAATGTTGACTTGCTTCCACGAATTACTACTGCCAATTTCCGCCCCTCACATTCGACTGGCGCATCCATCTCTTTGGCTGAAAGGGGAGGAAAACTCCTCTCGTCATCAGCTTCGGCTTCGGATAATACTCCGGGTTACGTAGCTGTATATTTCACGTTTGATAATCATGGTGACGTTGTTCCCGGTACTCCTGCCGAGGTCTATCTCATAGGATCGGAACGTCAGGGTGTGATTTCAGTCCCCGTAACGAGTGTTTCCGAACAGCAGGGCGAAAACTTCGTCTATGTGAAGCTCGATGATCATGCCTATGCCAAACGCCCTGTGACTCTCGGACACAATGACGGCCGTCGCGTCGAGATCATCGACGGGCTTGCCGAAGGTGATTCGGTTGTTTCAGTCGGCACTACTTTCGTGCGTTTGGCCGAGACATCAACAGTGGTTCCCGAAGGTCATTCCCATTCTCATTGATAGTGTGAAATTTTATTATTTCAGAAATTATGCTCAACAGAATAATAAAGTTTTCGCTTGACAACAGGATTGCGATAATTGTCATGTCGGTGATCCTGCTGATTTATGGAATGATCGTTTTGCTTCGGACGGAGGTCGATATCTTTCCTGATCTCAACGCTCCGACAGTGGTCGTGATGACTGAAGCTCCCGGCATGGCTCCGGAGGAGATCGAGAAGGTCATAACCTATCCGGTTGAGACTGCGGTCAATGGAGCGAGCGGTGTACGCCGTGTCCGTTCTGCCTCTGCAACCGGTCTATCATCCGTATGGGTGGAATTTGACTGGGGTACGGATGTCTATCTTGCCCGTCAGATTGTATCTGAAAAACTTTCCGAGATAGAAAGCGATCTTCCTCCCGGCGTCGGAAAGCCTACTCTTGGTCCGCAATCCTCAATCCTTGGCGAGATCCTTATAATCGGTCTTACATCCGATTCGGTGACAACTCAGGAAGAACTGCGCACTATAGCTGACCGGCAGATCCGTCCCCGCCTGCTTTCGTTGTCGGGTGTGGCATCGGTAAGTGTGATCGGAGGCGATGCCAAGGAATATCAGATCCTGCTTCATCCGTCGGCCATGCAGATGTATGGAGTGAGCCTGCAGGAGGTGCGCGATGCCGTTGCGGAGATGAATGCCAATGCTTCCGGCGGTGTGATCTACGAGCACGGTAATGAATATATAATAAAAGGTGACATCTCGACCAACGATGTCGATGCGCTTGCAAATTCCCTCGTCCGGACTACGGCAGGAAATACGGTGCGTCTTGATGACATAGCAACCATAAAAGTCGGTGCGGCCGAGCCTCGTCTGGGAACGGCTTCGCTCAATGCCGTTCCAGCCGTCCTTGTCACTGTGACGAAGCAGCCTGCTGTTGGTACGATAGAACTGACGGACGAGATTCAGAAAAGTCTTGCTAAAATCAAGGCTACGTTATCCCATGACGTCAATATCAATACCGATATTTTCCGTCAGTCCGACTTCATTGCCACGTCAATCGGTAATCTTCAGGAATCACTCTTCATCGGAGCGGTATTTGTTATCGTGATTCTGTTCTTCTTCCTGATGAATCTGCGCACCACGCTTATCTCGCTTGTCGCGCTCCCGCTTTCGATAATTGTAACAGTCCTTGTATTGCATTTCCTCGGCCTTACCATCAACACCATGAGTCTCGGTGGTATAGCTATCGCGATCGGCTCACTGGTGGATGATGCGATAGTCGATGTTGAGAATGTCTATAAACGTCTGCGTGAACGTCATCGTTCGGGAGAGTCCGTCATCTCGATTGTCTATGATGCGTCCAAGGAAGTTCGACTGCCTATCTTCAATTCCTCTCTTATCATCATGGCAAGCTTCCTTCCTCTCTTCTTCCTTGACGGAATGGAAGGCAAGATGCTTAAACCCTTAGGCATATCATTTATCGTGGCCCTGATTGCTTCGACTATTGTAGCCCTCACCGTCACTCCGGTGCTCTGCTCATATCTGCTCGGAAGCAAGAAAGCCATGCAGGCTCTTGATAAGGAGCCTAAATTCGCGCGAATGCTCCGTATGGGCTACGAACATGCTCTATCAGGAGCTATGAATCATGCGCGTCCCTTGTTCATCGCTACAGCTATCCTCTTCGCAATAGCCGTCGGCATATTCTTTACTCTTGGCCGTGGTTTCCTCCCGTCGTTCAACGAAGGGTCACTGACAATCAACGTGAGCACTCTTCCCGGCATATCGCTTGAGGAGAGTGACCGACTCGGCAGGGAAGCGGAGAAGATCATCCTTTCGATGCCTGAAATCTCCCTAACCGCACGAAAGACCGGCCGCGCCGAGCTTGATGAACACTCTCTTGGGGTCAATGTCTCGGAAATCGAGGCTCCTTATAAGCTTGACAAGGGGCGTAAACGTAGCGAACTCCTTGCAGATCTCCGCAGCCGTCTCGCTCATCTCCCCGGTGTGAATGTCGAGATCGGTCAGCCCATTTCCCACCGTATCGATGCCATGCTTTCGGGAACGGAAGCTCAGATCGCTATCAAGCTTTTCGGCGATGATCTTGCACAGCTCTTCAATATAGGCAACCGAATCAAGCAGAGTATATCAGATGTACCCGGCGTGGTTGATGTGAATATCGAGCAGCAGGTGGAGCGTCCGCAACTCGACATCCGTCCCCGACGCGATATGCTTGCATATTACGGGGTAACTATGGGTGAATTTGCCGACCTTATCAACGTAGCTCTTGCCGGTGAGAAGGTATCGCAGGTCTATGAAAACGGTTTCCCTTATGACCTTACCCTCCGTATGGCACCTGATTCTCGCGGAACGATCGAGGATATATCCAATCTCACCATTGATACTGAAAAAGGGAAAGTGCCGCTGTCAGAAGTGGCCGAGATAGTTTCCACGACCGGACCGAACACGATTAATCGTGAAAACGTCAGCCGTCGCATCGTCATTTCCGCCAATGTCGCTGATCGTGATCTCCGTGGTACAGTCAACGACATTCAGGCCGCTATTGAGTCCGAGATCACACTTCCTGAGGGCTATTTCATCAACTACGGCGGTCAGTTCGAGAACGAGGCAAAGGCTTCCGCCACACTTGCTTTGGTGTCGCTTGTCGCTCTTGTGATAATCTTCCTTCTCCTTTATGGCCAGTATCACAGTGTCAGTCAATCACTCGTAATCCTCCTCAACATGCCGCTTGCCATAATCGGTGGCGTCGTGCTCCTGCGCATAACCGGTGGCGAACTCAATATTCCCGCTATCATTGGTTTCATCTCCTTGCTCGGAATCACTACCCGCAACGGAATGCTTCTCATGTCACGTTACGATCAGCTGCGTGCCGAGGGAGTAGGTCTGAAAGAACGCATCATGCATGGTTCTGCCGACCGTCTTAATCCTATCCTTATGACGGCTCTCAGCTCAGCCCTTGCCCTGATACCTCTTGCAGTCAACGGTGACAAGCCCGGCAACGAGATTCAGTCGCCGCTTGCCATTGTGATCCTTGGTGGCCTTCTGACATCGACGGTGCTTAATATCTTTATTGTGCCGCTCGTCTATCGCTATATCAATCGTCATGAAGCTGTCAAATGATCAATAGATTAATTCAGAAATAAATTAAGAAAGAAGATAATACAGTATGTTTCGAAAAATCACCATCCTTTTCCTCTCTCTTGTGCCGGGAGCTATGTTTGCCTCGGATTTTGATGATGTCCTTAACACGGTCTTGTCAAACAATCTTTCGCTTAAATACACAGAGGCTGAAAATTCAGCCTCAATAGCAGAACTGAAGGCTGAAAACACTCTTGAAGCTCCGGAAGTTTCGTTTGAAAGTCTCTGGGGCGGTACGGAAGAGGCCGGTGATAAACGAAACTTTTCCATCTCGCAGTCGTTTGACTGGCCCGGCGTCTATGCAGCACGCCGTGATGCCATAAAAAAGACATCGGCAGCAATGCAGTATCTCCGTGAGGCTTCCATGATCGAGACACGTACCGAAATCCGTGTTGCTCTTATCGACATCATAAATGTCCGTCAGCGCATAGCCACTACGGAGAAGATCTGTGAAGGCTTCAGGACTATGGTTGAATACTTCGCCAAAGCTGTTGAAACCGGACAGGAAACACGTCTTGATTATAACAAAGCTGTCATTGAGCGGATCAATTCCGAGCGCGAATTGAAATCGCTTAAGAGCGAGGAAAGCATATTGCTTGCAACCCTGCAGGCTCTCAACGGTGGTAAGCCTGTTGATGATATAGTTAATAGACTTGGTGATCGTTATCCGCGTGCCGATGTCAGTACTTTGCGGCCTGACCGTGAGACTCTCCGTATGAAAGATCCTGCTATTGCAGCTTCGCGTGCATCACTTGAGGCTCAGAAATCACTCGTAAAAGCTGAAAAGAGGGCTTTGCTGCCCGGTTTTTCTGTCGGTTATCTCCATGAATGGGAGGCAGGTGAGACATTCAATGGTTTTTCAGTGTCTGTAACTCTTCCGTTCCTCACACAGCGTCGTAAGGCTAAAGCTGCCGCTATCCGTCTGGAGGCGCAGGATCTCGAACAGGAAATGTCGCTCATAAAACTCGCTTCCGAACTTCAGGGTGAATATGAGACTGCACTCGGCTATCAGGAATTGCTCCGTGAATATCGTGGTGTCATGGATGATGACAGCAATTTCGAACTGCTGAAAAAGGCTCTCGATGCAGGACAGATCAACTTCCTGACATACATGCAGGAACTGAACTACTTCCTTGCCGCCCGCAGAGATTTCCTTGACATTCATTATCGCTATCATCTTGCATTGGCCCGACTCCAACGATATGAGTAAGAAGTATTTTGTCTATAAATCAGATTGGATAATGTCTTTTCACCATAATTTCTTCATGGCTGCTATGTGTGCGGCCATGTTTTCTATTCCGCAGTGTCTTTCGGCACAAAAATCGAGGGTGGCTGCCCCTATGGAGGATCGTAATAATGTCGTAGATAATACGCTCGATAGTCTTAACAAGGCCCGTTTCGCACGCCCCGTTCCCGGTTCATCCCGAAAGGGTGATAATCCTGTCCTGTTTCTTATAGGTAATTCGACTATGCGCACGGGCACTCTGGGCAATGGCAATAACGGTCAGTGGGGCTGGGGCTGTTTCATGCATGAATACTTTGATCCTGAAAAGATCACGGTTGAGAATCATGCTCTCGGAGGTATGAGCAGCCGTACATTCTATGATAAACTCTGGCCTGAAGTGTTGCCCGGTATCCGTAAAGGTGACTGGGTTATAATAGAGCTTGGCCACAATGACAATGGTCCGTATGATAGCGGGCGTGCTCGTGCGTCCATCCCCGGTATCGGTAAGGATACCCTTCATGTCACCATAAAGGAAACCGGTGAGAAGCAGATTGTCTATACTTACGGCGGTTACATGCGTAAATTCATCGATGATGTGAAAGCCCGCGGTGCTCATCCGGTATTGATGTCGCTTACTCCCCGTAATGCTTGGGCTGATGCTGACAGCACGGTTATCGAACGCGTAGATACGACGTTTGGCCTGTGGGCACGTCAGGTGGCACGAAAGGCTAAAGTTCCTTTCATAGATTTGAACGAAATTTCGGCACGCAAATTTGAACGTTTCGGGAAGGAAAAGGTCAAGACAATGTTTTATCTGGACAGGATTCATACGAGTGAGTTTGGTGCGCGTGTAAATGTCGAGTCTGCCGTGGAAGGTATCCGCTCTGCAAAAGGACTCCCATTGTCTTCCTGTCTTCTCCCGGAAGTACGGGATACGGTGACCGGTATTTCACGAAAGACCGGCAGACCTGTAGTATTTACTATCGGCGACAGCACAGTCAAGAACGAGGACTCAGACCCCGACGGAATGTGGGGCTGGGGTAGTGTGCTCTCTGAATTCCTTGATACCAATCGTGTGAGTGTGGAGAATCATGCCATGCCCGGACGTAGTGCCCGTACATTTCTTTACGAGGGTAGATGGAATAAGGTCTATGATGCACTTCATCCCGGCGATATAGTCCTGATTCAGTTCGGACATAATGATGCAGGACCTGTCAACACAGGAAAAGAACGTGCTGAATTACGAGGCGCGGGACCAGAAAGCAAGGTATTCAAGATGGCAAGTGATGGTCGGTATAAGGTCGTCTATACTTATGGATGGTATCTGCGTAAATTCATAATGGATGCGCGCGAGAAAGGTGCAATTCCGGTAGTTATAAGCCACAGCCCGCGTAATAAATTTGATAACGGCTTAATAGAAAGTAATGCTGACAGTTTCGGAGCGTGGACACGTGAAGTAGCCGAATCGACCGGTGTGACTTTTATAGATCTCAATGCTATTGCCGGACAGGAATTGCAGCGGATGGCTGATGACGAAGGTCTGAAAAAGGTGAATGCACATTTCAAACGCGACCACACACATTCGTCACTCCTTGGCGCGCGTCTGAATGCCTCAATAATCGCTGATGCACTTAATAGAGAAGTTTTGAAACATTAGCAGTATAATCTTCCATATACGACAATGACGGGAGCACGCCATAACGTGCTCCCGTCATTGTCGTATATGGTGTATGGAATCTACCTGTTGACTTTACAATGCGATTCCCTGATTTTTAAGAAACTCTTTATAAACGCGTGAAAACTGCTCATTTGCTGAACGTGGATACCGGACTTCGGCAAATACTTGCGCAAGATTATCTTTGCCGTTATCCTTGACAAACTGTTTCGAGCTTTCCAGTCCGTCTTTTTCTGCATAGATACCGACAAGCTCCTCATCGATCGGATTGTGGTAATGGCCATGATGTACGATTGCTCCGACAGGGAGACGTTCGGTAAGCTCCGGGGTTTCGGCAGGGTAACCGACCGTCACGGTTATGACCGGCACAACATCTGACGGCAGATGAAGAGTCTCGGCAATAGGTTCGGCATTATATGTGGTCGTTCCGAGATAACATGTTCCAAGACCGTTCATTTCTGCGATGGTGACAAACTGCTGGGCGAAAAGAGAGGTATCGATCACTCCCCACGTAAAGCCCTGAAGATTGTTCAATCCGGGATCTGCATGATTGATCCTGCACCAGCGGTTGAACCGGTTAAAATCTATGCAGAAAGTAAGCACGGCTTTCGCTCCCGTTATTGCAGGCTGATTGAAGTGTGCCGGTGCAAGCTTGGCAATCTCTTCCGGTTCGGTGGTAACTATGACCGAGTAAGTCTGCATATTACCTGTATTGGCCGCGCGTGCTGCTTCTTCCAGCATACGGTCGATCATTGCCGGATCAATTTCGCGGGATTGATCGTACTTACGGATTGTGCGGCGTGTGGAAAAATAGTCAGTTGTATTCATGGAATAAAAATTTTTAATTGATGGATATTTGTCTGTCGGAGTGTGACAGCGAAAGATGACTGCAAGTTACGATTTTATTGTCGGATGTAAATAACTTCGGGCTGAAAATTTTGCAGGATAGGAAATAATTGACCATCTTTGCACCCTCAAAAGACCAAGATTATCACTATAACCAATGGAAAGAGCCAAATACACTTTTGACGAGGCTTACGAGGCATCCGTCAAATATTTCGGTGGCGATGAACTCGCTGCAAGAGTGTGGGTGAGCAAATATGCGCTGAAGGATTCAGATGGCAACATCTATGAGCGGACTCCGGCCGATATGCATCACCGTCTTGCCTCCGAACTGTCAAGAATTGAAGCTAAATATCCTAATCCTCTCAGCGAGGATGAGATTTATGGATTGCTTGATGGTTTTGACTATATTGTCCCTCAGGGCAGTCCTATGGCCGGCATCGGTAATGATTTCCAGATTGGTTCACTCTCCAACTGTTTTGTCATAGGTCTTGACGGCCATCCAGATTCCTACGGAAGCATTATAAAGATTGACGAGGAACAGGTCCAGCTGATGAAACGTCGTGGCGGTGTAGGTCATGATATGAGTGATCTGCGTCCGAAAGGGACTCCAGTCAAGAATTCGGCACTGACCTCAACCGGTCTTGTCCCGTTTATGGAGCGTTATTCTAACTCTACACGTGAGGTCGCACAGGATGGACGACGTGGGGCATTGATGCTTACCGTAGCCATCAAACATCCCGATTCGGAACGTTTTATTGATGCCAAACTCGAACAGGGCAAGATCACCGGTGCAAACGTATCCGTGAAGATCGACGATGATTTCATGCGTAGCGTGCAGGCCGGAACTCCTTACACATGTCAATTCCCCGTCGATAGTTCAGATCCGGAAGTAAAGAAGGATATCGATGCAAAAGGTCTGTGGAACAAGATTGTCTATAACGCATGGAAGTCGGCCGAACCCGGAGTGCTTTTCTGGGATACCATAATCCGAGAGTCGCTACCTGATTGCTATGCCGATCTCGGATTCCAGACAGTATCTACCAACCCTTGCGGTGAAATACCTCTCTGTCCATACGACAGCTGCCGCCTGCTTGCCGTCAATCTCTACTCCTACGTCAAGAATCCTTTCACTCCTGAAGCGTACTTTGACTTTGATCTTTTCCGTGATCATATCGGAAAGGCTCAGCGACTGATGGATGATATCATTGATCTTGAGATGGAGAAAATTGAAGCCATCATCAAAAAGATCAAGGCCGATCCGGAAAATGATGAAGTGAAGAATACTGAGCTTAACCTGTGGGAGAAGATCCGTGCCAAGACTCTTAAGGGACGTCGTACAGGACTCGGCACGACAGGTGAGGGTGACATGATTGCTGCTCTCGGTCTGCGCTACGGCACGCCCGAAGCCACTGCTAAATCCGTCGAAGTGCATCGCGCGCTTGCTCTTGCTGCATTCGCTTCATCTGTACAGATGGCCAAGGAGCGTGGAGCGTTTGAAGTATATGATGCGGAGCGTGAACGTAATAATCCTTACATCTCACGTCTGCGTGAGGCTGATCCCGATCTCATAGCTGATATGGAAAAGCATGGTCGCCGAAACATAGCGTGTCTGACCATCGCCCCGACCGGTACCACTTCGCTCATGACTCGCACGTCGTCAGGCATCGAACCGGTATTCATGCCGGTCTATAAGCGTCGCCGTAAGGTCAACGCAAATGACGTTGAAGTCCACATTGATTTTGTGGATGAATCAGGGGACGCATTTGAGGAATTTATCGTCTATCATCCCAAATTCCTTGAATGGATGCGCATCAACGGCATCGAATCGCGACGTAATTTTACACAGGCAGAGCTTGATGAACTCGTAGCCCGATCTCCGTATCACAAAGCGACCGCCAACGATATTGACTGGCTTGAAAAGGTCAAAATGCAGGGTGCCGTTCAGAAGTGGGTTGACCATTCAATCTCGGTCACCATCAATCTTCCGGCAGATACCTCGGTTGAGCTTGTTGACAGGCTCTATATGGAAGCTTGGAAAGTCGGATGCAAGGGTTGCACAATCTATCGTGACGGCTGTCGTTCGGGAGTCCTTATCTCCGTGGATGAGAATAAGAAGAAGGATCGAGAGAAAGGTATCCAGACGGAAACTCCTGCAAAAGAGAAGTCGGCCACAGACAATGCAACCGGCACAGATAATACTCCCGCGCTTCCTCTCAAAAAACGCCCGAACGAACTTGAGGCAGATGTGGTCCGCTTCCAGAACAACAAGGAGAAATGGATTGCTTTCGTTGGCCTGAAGGATGGTCGTCCTTACGAAATCTTTACGGGTCTGGCTGATGATGAAGTCGGCATCTTCTGCCCGAAATCAGTATCGAAAGGCAAGATCATCAAGGCTACGGATGAAAAGGGAAACAAACGTTATGACTTCCAGTTCATCAATAAGCGCGGTCACAAGACTACTATCGAGGGACTTTCAGATAAATTCAACCCTGAATACTGGAACTATGCCAAACTGATCTCCGGTGTGCTCCGCTACGGTATGCCCATCGATCAGGTGATAAAGCTTGTCAATGGTCTCGAACTTGATTCGCAGTCAATCAATACGTGGAAGATGGGTGTGGAACGTGCACTGAAGAAGTATATTCCGTCAGGTACATTGGCCGGAGGTCAGAAATGTCCCAACTGCGGTCAGGAGACACTCATTTATCAGGAAGGATGCCTGATCTGTACTTCCTGCGGATCTTCGCGCTGCGGTTAAGAACTGTCAATAGTCTTTACAGGATAAAAGAAAGACCTGTAGGTCAGCAATGTTAACGTTGCACCTACAGGTTCTTCTTTTTTGCGTATGATGTCGTGACGGAATTGTTTTTCAGAAAGCTTCGTTAATGCCGAAAAGGAAACCCGATGAGTGCTTTCCAAAGCCGAAGTCAATCCTTATATTTGAATTCTTTTTGAATTCCCACCTATAGCCGATTCCGGCTTCTGGAAGGATACGTTTGATTGAGATGTCAGAGAGTTTATGATATATGGTGCTTGCGCCACCCCATACAGCCATCCCCGACCGGCCGTATATATGCTGTCGAAGTTCAAAATAGATATCCGTCTCACATTTGTCGCGGTAACGGCCTCTGTAATATGCCCGGATTGCTTCACCATCGATACTTGGCAGATCGCCCCACGGTGTGTGTCCGATAGTCCATTCTCCATGTACGCGCGATGCGAGGGTTGCCCCGCGCCAGAGTGGAGTGTAACGGTTGTAGCAGAGTTCGGTGCTTGAAAACGCATGATTTCCATTCCCGAAAAATCGCGGAGAGAAAAGCTGAGTAAATTCAAAGAAATGTCCTCGCTTAGGCGCAGTGAGATTATCGCGTGTATCGGACTGGAGCAGGAGTCCTGCCGAGACAGTCCAGTATCTCAGATCTTCACCGCTCCAAGGTATATAATTCTTGATACCGTGTGCATTCGTATATCCAACCTCCATTGCAGGGCCTAAAAAGAGATTGTTTCCCAGTCTCCATACATAATCGGCTTCCATGATGAGATTGAATAATTGATATTTGGTCTTGTTTGCATTGTCGTTGCCTGAACCATATCCTATGCCCCAAAAGTATGTGCCGAACGAAACGAAATCAATCATGTAGTTGATACGGCGCGTATCCTTTGGAAATACGTGCGTTCCGGTAAGACCTACGGAAAAGTATTTGTTCGTCGCAAGGCTGCCGGCAAGAGATATGTTTGAGGTAGGTAGTAACGTGTCTTCCGGACAAGTGGAATAATCGCCGGCAACAACGATCCCTAAACCGAAACCTTTCTCGCTTGTGTAATACGGACCACCGAGAAGAGAGAAGTTAGGCCGGGTTGTCAGCCTGTTTTTATTAGATTGATTGATGTAATCAACGACGCGCGACACGATCTCATTGTTCAGCACGCCAGTAGGATCAGCATTGGATGTTCCTTCCGCCGGTTTTTCCCCTGCATTCACATTCAGGGAAAAAACCGCGAGAAGCGTTATGATAAATAAATAGTTGATGTGATGACGCATACTTGAAAGATATGTATTTTCTGTAAAACAATGCTAACCGCAAATATGTTTCAGGCGAGTTGCGTGATTGCAAGCGAATAAAGGCTGATACGTGTGGAGGGACAAGATTTCTTGACGGCTTCAATACAGCTCAGGAGGGTAGCTCCGGTGGTGATCACATCATCTACAAGCAGGATATGGAGACCGTCAATCGCTGAGGGATCGGCGACATGATAGGCATTCCGGGCGTTGAGCAGACGTTGGTGTGCCGACATACGTGTCTGTGTGCGGTGATAAGAGGCCGATAGGGCATTTATGACGGGAAGAGATGTTGCCGAGCTAAGTCCGCGGGCTATTTCTTCCGCTTGATTATAGCCCCTGCGGAATCTTTTGAAGAAATGGAGTGGTACGGGCACGATAGCATCTATACCGTCGAAAAATCCGGTTTGAAGTAACTCCGTTGCATGTTCGAGAGCAAGTGTTCTGCCGACGATCGGCCGTCCGCGATATTTTGTATCATGGATGAGACGTGCATAGTTATTTTCACGAAAATAATGAAAGAGTGAGGTCGCACGTTCTATGGGGTGGCCTATTGAGAATAGCCTTTCATGGATGGCATTTGGTTGTAGCCGATGTAGGTTTGTGCGCGGAAGCCCCATTCGGCACTCGAGACATATTATGTGCTCTCCGGTGACAAGTCTGTTTCGGCAGACAGTACATAGGTCAGGGAATATGAGGTCAACCAGACTCTTGCCCCATAGCCTTATGGTTTTTACAGTGTCCTTTTGTCCCATGACCTTCAGGCATCAGGATCATCATGGAGAAGATCCGTCTGATTTCGCATAATGCTGACAATGAGAGGATATTCAAACCCTCGTGACATGGCGAATTTGATCACCTTCAGTTTGGCCTCACGACTCATGGGCCATTCTTTCAATTGACGAACCTTCGCTTTCATGACACGCAAAGCTATCGCACGGTAGGCTTCGGATTCGTCTTCATTATCGAAATCCTCACATGCTTGCTCAATAATGGAGGTTGAAAGACGTTTCACCCACAAACCTTGCTGGATCTTGCGCCGCCCCCAACCGCTGAAGTGAAGTTTATCGTGAGCGTATGCCTTTGCAAAACGCAGATCATCGAGAAATTTAAGCTCTTCCAGCCGTTTTATGACCCTTTGTGACTCTGAATGCGACACTCCCCAAGCTGCAAGTTTTTTCAATATGTCGGGAGAGCACTGTTCGCATTTGGCGCAGAGTCCGGCCGCACGCGAGAGTGCGTTTTCATAAGTCAATGGGGCGCGTCGTTTAAGCATATTCGATTTAATAAAAAGGTGGGGGTGTGGCTATTTTCGTGCTGTCAGAAAGCGGATACGTGTGTGCATGTCGGGTAGGAGTTGCACGTCATTCCAACCTTGTTTGCGCATATTGTCAGCAAGGGTATCAGCCGTCAGAGGATTCAATTCAAAATAGATCCGGCCGTTATCCTTCAGCGCATTTATAGCGAAGTCAGCGATGGCAGTATAAAATTTCAAAGGATCTGAATCAGGAACGAAGAGCGCGATATGAGGTTCGTGGTCAAGCACATTCTTATCCATGCCTTTCTTCTCACTTTCCATGACGTATGGCGGATTTGAAACGATAATGTCATACTCATCCTTTAAATCAGGAAGAGCAAGGGCATCTGTTTTACGGAGGTCAATCTTCACCTTCTGTATGGACGCATTTTCTGAAGCTATTTTCAGGGCTGCCTCCGAAATATCTATTGCACTTACTTCCGGAAATTTAAGCGTTTTGGCAAGAGCTACAGCAATGCATCCGCTCCCCGTGCAGACATCGAGCACATGGAGATCGCTCTGTGGATTGTCCTTGACGATAAGATCTACGAGTTCTTCAGTTTCAGGTCGCGGTATAAGTACGTTGGGAGTGACTTTGAGTTGCATACCATACCAGTAGGTATCACCGTAGATATACTGAACCGGTTCACCGGCTACAAGGCGATCGACGGCTTCGTTTACACGCTCAATGGTAAAATCAGATACCTCCTTATCAGCTCTGAGAACGAGTTCGACACGATCCCAGCCCTTGACGTGTTCCATCACTGTCCGCAACAGCCATTCAGTTTCACCAGCTCCATAGATGGATGTGAGGCGTTCGCGGGAATTATTTAGTAGTTGTCGAAGAGTGGTCATATCGGTTAGTTTTTAGTTTGGCTTATGGCTTCCTATTAATTTAACGATTAATATGGTGTATTTGCTCATGCATCGTGCTTCTCTGCAAGTGGAAGTTCGATTGCAAAAGTCGTTCCTACGCCGATTTCCGATTTTTTTACATAGATCAGACCTCCGTGATATTCTTCGATAATACGTTTTGTGAGTGTGAGTCCAAGTCCCCATCCACGGCTCTTTGTGGTAAAGCCGGGATTAAAGATCGCCTTCTGATTCTTACGGGCAATGCCTTTTCCGGTATCCGAGACTTCGATCATGGCCTTGTTCTTTTCAGGGCGTATGGTGATGGTGATAGATCCGCTTCCTTCCATTGCATCGACGGCATTTTTTATAAGATTTTCCATAACCCATTCCGTCAGAGGTGGTGAGAGTGTGGCGATTAACGGTGATTCCCATGGATTGACCGTCAGTGAGATCCGGCGCGATATGCGTGTAGCCATATAATCTGCAGCATGTTCAACAATGTCATTGACATTGTAAAGTTCCATCGACGGACGTGAACCGATTTTTGAAAAGCGGGAAGCTATGGTGGATAGACGCTTCACATCCTTATTCATTTCAGCAACCGTTTCAGGGCTGACTCCTGACTCTTCAAGCAGTTCCATCCATGCCATAAGCGATGAGATGGGTGTGCCGAGTTGATGGGCCGTCTCTTTTGAAAGACCTACCCATACCTTGTTCTGTTCCGCGCGTTTTGTGGATGATACGGCGTAATAGACTATCAACACGAAAGCCAGCAGCAGAAGGACTTGAACATAAGGATAGAAGCTGAGACTTTTAAGCACTTTCGAGTCCTCATAGTAAAGCCACTGTTTTCCGGCATCGCCCATGTCGATCTCGATTACATTAGGGCTATTGCGCAAGGCTTCGAGTTTTCCTGTAAGGAAGCTGATATTGGCATCGCTGAGGGTGAAAAGCGAGAGTGAGTCAGAGGGATCAGGCAACGAGAAATTTCGCTGCATGATTATCTGACCGGCATCATCTGTGAGCAGGACAGGAATAGTGCGGTTACGTTCGATGATCGAAAGCAGGAAATCGACATTTCCGCTCCCGTGGCTGTCGGGGTTGGTGGGATTGACAAGTTCACGTGTGGCATCTGCCCAGATCTGCATTCTTGCCCGCTCCTGTTCCGACAGGTCTTTGACAAGGTAGTCCGAGTAGAGCAGAAATAGGCTTACTACTACTATAGAAAGCAGTAGGAAACCGATGACGCCACGGCGGCGTATGTCATAGATATTTATGCTCAATGTGAAAAGGCTGCGTTTGAAAAAGGACTAACGGACAGGAAGACTAAATATCTTCGGGCCGTTAGTCCTATGAATTGTATTCAGCAAATTTGTAGTGTCACACTATCAGGAAATCAGATATTCACGGATAGATAGCTGCCATATAAATTTTGCCGGATAAGCGGGATCAATGTTTGTCGTCAACGATCGGACATCCGGAGCAACGGTTGGAGATCTCAGTAAAGAAATCGTTGCCCTTATCATCTACGAGGATGAATGCGGGGAAATCCTCGACCTCGATCTTCCAGATTGCTTCCATGCCGAGTTCAGGATATTCGAGGAGCTCGACTTTCTTGATGCTGTTCTGTGCGAGGATAGCGGCAGGACCACCGATAGATCCGAGGTAGAAACCGCCATGTTTCTGACATGCGTCGGTCACCTGCTTGCTGCGGTTACCCTTGGCGATCATCACCATTGAGCCGCCTGCGTCTTGGAACTGATCGACGTACGAGTCCATACGTCCGGCTGTCGTGGGGCCGAATGAGCCTGAGGGCATTCCTTCGGGAGTTTTGGCAGGACCGGCGTAATAAATGGGGTGATCTTTAAGGTACTGGGGCATAGGTTCACCCTTGTCAAGACGCTCTTTGATCTTGGCATGTGCGATATCGCGACCGACGATAATCGTTCCGTTGAGAGAGAGACGGGTAGCGACAGGGTATTTTGTTAGCTCGGCAAGGATTTCGGACATGGGACGGTTAAGATCGATCTTAACTACGTTGCCTTCGCCCTGCTTGCGGTATTCCTCCGGGATGAGTTCGCCGGGATTGTTGTCAAGT
The DNA here is from genome assembly GCF_029056165.1 of Duncaniella sp. Classification (NCBI taxonomy): domain Bacteria; kingdom Pseudomonadati; phylum Bacteroidota; class Bacteroidia; order Bacteroidales; family Muribaculaceae; genus Duncaniella; species Duncaniella sp. The sequence continues at coordinate 74,645 of NZ_JAIDBW010000039.1, forward strand.
TTCTCAATCCAAAGACCTTCACGGTTGATCTTGGCCTTGATGTTTCGGTCAGCTGAGCATGAAACACCGAGACCTACGGGACATGATGCACCGTGACGGGGGAGACGGATCACACGGATATCGTGAGCGAAATATTTGCCACCGAACTGCGCACCGAGACCGAGACGTTCGGCTTCTTTCTTCAGGACTGCTTCAAGTTCGCGGTCACGGAATGCATGACCATATTCGTTACCGTGGTCGGGAAGATTATCGTAGTATTTTACAGATGCTTTCTTGACTGTCTCAAGATTCTTTTCAGCAGATGTGCCACCGATGACAAATGCGATGTGGTAGGGAGGACATGCAGCAGTGCCGAGGCTCTTCATTTTCTCCACGAGGAAGGGTACGAGAGTCTTGGGATTAAGAATTGCTTTGGTCTCCTGATAGAGATATGTCTTGTTGGCAGAACCACCACCTTTAGCTACGAAGAGGAATTTATATTCATCGCCTTCACCTGCATGAATGTCGATCTGCGCGGGGAGGTTACAGCCGGTGTTCACCTCGTCATACATGGTGAGAGGTGCGTTCTGCGAGTAGCGGAGGTTGTCTGTTGTATAAGTCAGATATACGCCTTTGCTCAACATTTCCTCGTCATCGCAACCGGTATAGACGTTCTGGCCTTTTTCACCGTGAACGATGGCTGTACCGGTGTCCTGACAGAAGGGGAGAGCTCCCTTGGCTGCCACTTCAGCATTGCGGAGCATGGTGAGGGCTACGAACTTGTCGTTCTCAGAAGCTTCGGGATCTGAAAGGATCTTTGCCACCATCTCGTTGTGTTCGCGGCGGAGCATGAAAGCGTTGTCATGCGTGCAGGCACGTGCGAGTACAGTGAGGGCTTCGGGATCAATTACAAGAAATTCGTGACCGCCCCAATTCTCAACCTTCACATAATCGGAAGTGAGCTTATAGTATTCGGTCGTATCCGGCCCAAGGGGAAACATGGGCTGATAGTGGAAAGGTTTGGTTGCCATTATCAATTGAAATTTGATGATTTTAACTTGGATGTTTTCTTTGAGGACAAATTTACAAACTAAATTTCAAACGGCAAGCGAATTTTTAAAAGTTTAGTGTTTAAGGTGTGTGGAGGCAGCCACTATACGACTTATTTTAAATTCACGACCGTTATGCCTGCGCCGCCGAAACGGACATCCTCATCGTGGAATGACTCAATGCCGGGGGTTGTGGCGAGAAGGGAGCGGACTGCCTGACGCAAAGCTCCGGTACCCGTCCCGTGCAGGATACGCACACGTGATATGCTGAAACGGATGGCATCGTCAATAAAATATGTGACAGCCTGTATGGCCTCATCCGCACGCATTCCACGGAGGTCTATTTCCTGCTTGAAGTTGAGTTGACGTTCGTAGCCGGAATCAATGGTCTGCATAGAGACGGTGGATTTTGCGGCAGATTTTGGCTGGGCGTTGGTTACGGTCAAGCGGTCGATCTTTACATTGGTCTTGAGATGGCCGAAAGCCACGATCGCGTTCTTGCCCGACACCTCAAGCACTGTGCCGACCGTACCTGCACCGTCGAGACGCACGTTGACACCCGGAGTTATCTCTACTTTCGGCTGAGCTGGTTGTGTAGCCTGTGTGCCACCCTTATTCTTTTTCTTTTTGGGAGCTTTTGAAAGGATGGCATTGTTGTCGTGGTGGTTGCGCGCATCTTTCTCCAGAGCAAGTCGTTCTTCCTTGAGGCGGCGACGTGCTTCAAGTGTGCGTTCGCGTTCGGCATTCGCTTCCTTTATATCGGCAATAGTGCGCTCGATCACCGCATTGGATGAGTCGAGAATCTTACGTGCCTCTGTGCGAGCCTCCTCAATGATGTCGCGGCGTTTGCTGCGAAGCTGATCGGCATCCTCGGAATACTGCGCAATCATCTGTTCGAGTTTCTTTTCCTTCTGGCGTATAGAAGTACGCTTATTTTCCCAATACCGCTTGTCGCGGGTGATGTCAAGGAGATAATTGTCGAGATTCATATATTCCTTGCCGACGATCTCCTCAGCGGCCGAAATGATCTCGGACGGCAGTCCGATCTTGCGCGCGATCTCGACGGCAAACGAAGAGCCGGGGTTGCCGAGCGAAAGCTTGAACATCGGCTGCATCAGATGACGGTCATAGAGCATAGAGCCGTTGATCAGTCCGGGGGTATCCTCGGCGAACTGTTTCAGGATCTGATAGTGGGTGGTCACTATACCCCACATCTCTTTGGAATTCATCTGTTCGAGGATCGCACGGGCCAACGCACCACCTATCTGCGGCTCAGTGCCCGAACCCATCTCGTCGATCAGGAAGAGCGAGCCTTTACGTCCGCGCTGGAGCATGAATTTCATACTGCGCAGGTGGCTGCTATAGGTCGATAGGTCATCCTCGAACGATTGGTCGTCACCGATATCCACAAACATATCCTTGAACACTCCGAAGTGAGAATTGTCATAAACCGGGGGAAGGATACCGCACTGAAGCATGTACTGGAGCGTGCCGACGGTTTTAAGGCAGACGGATTTTCCGCCCGCGTTCGGACCGGAGATCACGAGTATCCTCTGCGATTTGTCGAGACGGATGTCGATCGGGACTATCTCGCGGTGCTGACGTTCGAGTGAGAGTTTAAGCACGGGATGACATGCGTGATACCATTCCATTTCCTCACCGTCGTGCAGATTGGGCATCATGCCGCCGACAGCATCAGCGTAGAGGGCTTTTGCATGAATGAAATCGAGATGATAGATGATGGCCGCTCCGGTAAGCATTTCCGGTATATGCGGGCGGAGTTGGTCAGCTATCGAGGTGAGAATGCGGATGATCTCGCGGTGTTCTTCCAACTGAAGCTCACGTGTGAGATTATTGGCCTCGACAACCTCAGCGGGCTCGATGAACAGTGTCTTTCCTGAAGCTGATTCGTCGTGGACTATACCTTGGATTTTACGCTTGTTCATCGGAGGGACGGGGATGACGAGACGACCGTCGCGCACGGCAGGTGTAGTGTCAGGTTCGAGCCATCCCTGCGATATGGCTGAACTCAGCACACGGCGCAGAATGGAATTGACACGTCCTGACATACCTCTCAAGCGTGAGCGTATCTCGGCCAGTGCGGGCGATGCATTATCCTTGATGAGTCCGGAGGTAGAATCAACGGCATGATCTATGAGCATTCCGAGCGAAGGAGGGATGTAGGCCAGCTCCTCGGCTATTTCCGATAGCACGGGGTAGGGAGTGTGGCCGGTACTTCTGTAGCGTTGGAAGAAAGAGGCCACCGCACCGAAACAGTCGAGCATACGGCGCACCTTCACGAGATCTTTGATCTCAAGGAATGTTCCGGGTATCTTGATGAGCGAGAGATTACTGTCTATATCGTTAACCCCTTCGAGGGGGACGGTTTCATCGCTGTGGTTGGCAGCTGACATTTCGCTGACAGCCAGCAGGGATTCACGAATGGCTTTGAAATCAGTGAGAAAAGCCATGTCGGTGCAACGTTGGCGAGAGCCGTCGCAGTGACAGCGCGATGCAATCTCGGCTCGCACACCGCTGAAACCGATTTTTTCTTCAATTCTTTCAGGATAAATCATGATGCAAAATTACACAAAATATTCTGCAATTCAATGCAAGGTGATGATATCGTCCCAGCGTGTGGTGGGACAAGGCGAACGGTGTTCGTGGCGCATTATGTCCGAAGCGGATTTGCACGAAGTGGGCGCCGGATAGATCTGTGCTCCAAGGGTCACTGTCCCGCGACCGTTCACGCGGTTAAGTTTGTCAAGAGCCTCGTCGAGACGTCGCCTGCGTTCAGCCTTTTCGGGATCATAGTCGAATAGGTCATGCTGTGTCCCTTCCGGCTCGGATATTCCCATGAGTATGACGCCTGCTTTCTTGTAGGCATAACCTTCGCGGAATATGTGGTCAAGAGCCCTGACCGCCCCCTCGACAATATCAATGGTGGCGGCGGACGGATTGGCCAGACGGAAGTCAATCATCTGGCCGTACTGCGGGAGATCCTCCCGGTGACGGTTTGTCACGATAAAGACACCAACAGTAGAGGCTACGGAATTCTGACGGCGTAACTTTTCAGCACACTTAGCTGCAAAATTGGCGACGTGGGTGCGGAGCGTCGGCAAGTCGCTCACCATCGAGGCAAAGCTACGGCTGCGGGTGATGGATTTTCTCGGTGCCATCTCCTCATCAGGGATACAATCCTCGCCACGCAGTTCACGCCACGTCCGTTCAGCGCTTATATTTACCTGAGCCTTGATCCACTCGGCTGGACGCGATGCGAAGTCAAGGGCTGAGATTACATTCTGACGAGAGAGTCGCGCGCCAAGTTTGCGCCCTATTCCCCAGATGTCGCCAATGTCTGTCAGGGCGAGAGCCTTGAGTCGCTTTTCATCCGAATCTATTACGCAGCAGTGACGGTAGCCGGGATAATTTTTTGCAAAGTGGACCGCCATTTTTGCAAGCGTCTTGTTGCGAGCTATCCCTATGCTCAACGGCATCCCTGTCGCTCTCCCTATCCATGCTGACAGCCGTTCACCCCAAGCTTTTACCTCCTCATAGTCCATTTCCGGAAGTATGCAGAAAGCTTCGTCTATGGAGTAGCGGAAAAATGAGGGTGCGAATTTTCTGATAAGGCTCATGACGCGGGCTGTCATGTCGGTGTAGAGTTCATGGTTGGATGAAAAAGCCATGACCTGACTTTCCGAGAATTGACGGCGCATCTGATAGAACGGCATTCCCATCTTCACTCCGAGAGCCTTGGCCTCACGACTGCGGGCAACGACACAGCCGTCGTTGTTGGAAAGCACGACCACAGCTCGTCCTTCGAGATCGGGACGAAACACACGCTCGCAGCTTACAAAACAGTTGTCACAGTCACAGATGGCGTAGAACATAGATGGAATTTAAACACTGATATGATTCCGTTCAGGATTTCCATTTCTTGATGGTCCACACCACCACACCCCACACACGGAAATCATCTGTACGCGATATCCTTATGGGGCTGAATGCCGGATTGGCAGGACGCAGTTCGATGTAGCCCTGATGGCGATGGGAGAGGTCAAGGTATTTTATGGTAAATTCATTGTTGACGTATGCGACTATTATGTCGCCGTCATTGGCTTCGACCGAACGGTCAATCACTGCGATATCGCCGTCGCAGATTCCGGCATCAATCATGGAGTCGCCATAGACGCGGCCATAGAACGTGGCTTCGGGATGACGGATAAGATCACGGTTAAAATCAATGGAATCCTGTTCGCAGCCGTCGGCAGTGCTCGGAAAACCGGCCTTTATCGCACTTGCAAATGGAAGTGCGCACGTGTCCTCAAATGATGAATCTATTATCTTGATATATGACATTAGATTAGTCCAGAATTTGATGTGGTCAAGTGGGTCTTACTACCCGTTTCGTGTGAAATGTGAATAGGAGTTAACTCCTTGATGTACAATTAAACTTTTGTTGTAAAAGGGCTGTTGTTTATAATATAAATGCAAAGATAACAAAAAATTTAGAGTTATGAAATTAAAAAGTCTCATATCCGGTGTAGCCTCCTTGGCCATACTTTTCGGAACGGCTAATGCTGTTGCGCAAGTCCCTGTTATCGGTGGTGGTGCACCCGGTATTGCTGTTGCTGGATCATCTGATTATTCACAATTGCCAGATAAGGCCAAGAAGTTTATTGACAAGCATTTCAAAAATACAGGTGTGCAGAAGTGCGAGAAATATTTCGCTAAAGGTAAGTATGAAGTGGAACTCCGCAACGGTGTCGATCTTGAATTCAATACCAAAGGTGAACTCGTGGAGATCGATGCCCCCGGCAATACTGTTCTTCCCGCTACGGTTGTGAAGGATTTCCTTCCGCACAAGGCATACGAACGCCTTGAAAAGGATGGTTATGCAGGTTCTGTCGAATCGATCGAACTTAACCGTGGCAAGGCTTATGAGGTGGAGCTGAATATAGCTGGCCCTGACACATACGTCTTTGATCTCGGCGGTGTGTTTCTCGCAATAGAGGACTGATAACCGTCTGACAATATTTTATGATACTCCGATGAGTCCCGTCCGTAAGCGATGGGACTCGTTGTGTTTATGGGCTCATTTATGTTCCGTTTTATTATGTATTAACTTTTCTACATGTCTTTTACATATAAATAGCCGTTTATTGTAGCTGTTTTGTCGTACATTTGCCGTGTCTAACCATCAATGATGTCTATGCTTCGGTGTCTCTTTTTGATCATAGTAATGCTCCTCTCCTGCGAAACGATGGAGGGACACATAATTGTGGTGGATTCGCTGACCCGACTACCGTTGCCGGGTGCATCTATATTTGATCAAAAGGGGAAAGCTATCGGTATCACCGACGGAAAAGGGAGACTTCCACATCTTTCTGCAGACAAATTTCCCGTCACTATCAGTTATCTCGGTTTTGAGGACAAAAGACTTATGTCCATCACATCCGATACAATTTTTCTTCAGGAAAATATTTCCGAATTGCCTGAGGTGGTGTTTGAATCACGTAACCGCAAGGTGTTACACATACTTGCATATGTCCGTGAATACTCCACTTTGACAACATTTAGGGATACTGTATATCTTTTCAGGGAAAAGATGGTGGATTATATGCTGACTCCGGATCAGAAATCTAAATTCAGGGGATGGTCAATACCGAGGGTGCTTACGAGTAAATCATATTACAGGTTTACGGATAACATGGGGCGCGACAGTGTGAGCGATAGAAGCATTCATCATTTCTCATGGTCTGATTGGATCGGTGTCGGCCCGGTGATGGATTTACCTGAGGCGTTGAGCTCCGACAAGGACGCTTCGGTAAAATCAGGAGGTAAATATGATCCTGCCGAGGTCTGGAATAAAAAGGGAAACCGGATCACTGTCAATGTGGATGTATTGGCTGATACGACAAGTCGAAAGTGGGTCTCGGATTTATCCGTTTTCTTTCGGAAAAATATTGAATTCGAGCAGTTCAAAATGCGGTTTGATTATGAGGATGTCACGAATAATCTGATTTCGCCAATTGATCTGAACGGCTATTCGTTTACTATCAGTTCCAAGGGAAGGGGACACGATATGTTCAGGTTCAATAAACGTGACGAACCATTTTTCGTCGATACGTCTGCGGAGGTTTACATATTGGATAAGGAATATATTACTGTTAAGGAAGCTAAGAAATGGGCCGATCATAAATTTGATCCCTCCGTAATCGGTATGCTCAGACCATCGGATGCTCCGGAATTACAACCGGAAATCCTGACGTTGATAGAGCGTGTCAATACTCTTGACCGAGACAGTATCCGGCTTGATGTGGAGCCGGATGTAAGGCTTGTCAGCCCTCATTTCGGAAAACACAATAATCACATAGGCAGACGTGCGTTGACCTTACTTAAACAGGTCACAGGAATCACTTATTATAAATCGCATCGTAATTTCAATGATCGTTGGAATAAATTCAAGAAGACTCAGATACTTGAAAACAGTAGGACAGATAAAAAAGAATGATTAGCTGCTGAAAAGAGAGCGAGAATGAGTTTTGACGTTTTTTGGGAATTTGTTCTGCCAGTTTTTAGAGAAATTAACCGGAGGAGGCCATCAATCAACCCTGTCTCAAGTGTTTTAATAGCAGACACCTCTCTTAGTCAATACTCACTAAACGCTATTCATTATGAAAAACCACAAAGACTATCAGGAAAGGTTGCCGGAGCATCCGGAACCTCTTGAACTGACCGCTCACGAAGAGGAGACTGTAGCAGCCGCACCTCTCGCGGATGAGACTGAGCCGGTAGCCGCTACTGCCGCCGTTTCAGGGGGACATGGTTACGGATCATTGGGATGGGCCGGACTTGCCGCGCTTGTTATAGCCGTCCTTATCGGTTCGATATATTTCTTTTCCTATCGTGCACAGCATGATCCAACTGAGATCGGACCATTGCGGGCAGATAATGTACCGACAGCCCAACTTAAATACAAACGCCCCGGTACATTAAAGGCCATGGCCGCTACTCCTGTTGTAAAAGTAGTCAGAGTTGCTGAATCAGCCGACGCTCTTCCCGCTGATCTGGTCTATCTTTTCCCGCTTAACGGATCTGAGATAATTGATGATGCCGCACTGGACGAATTCGCGGATAAGGCAGCGGATAGCGGAGCTTATGTCGCAGTCGTTGCATACACCGACGAAAGTGGTAATGCCGCCTATAATCAGCGATTGAGTGAACGCCGCGCGAAGAAGGTCGGTGATTATCTCGTGGCTCACGGTGTACCTGCCAGTCATGTCAAGACCACCGGTAAGGGTCAGACGCACGCATATCCCACGGCTGCGCAGGATCGACGCGCCGAGCTTCATGCTACACTACAGAATTAACGACCTCTGTTATTCTGATTTCAATATTCATATCGCCCGATTGCCGAATGACGGTCTCATCCGTCGGAAGCAGTCGGGCGACATCATATATATAATAGTTGATGAGAATATTATTATTTTCACCTGTCTTCATTGTGCATTCTTAATGTAAAGAGCGGGACAGGGAGTGCGGGGAATTTGATTGATGCGTCATTTCCTTTTGACGACCGGATAGTTTTCAAGCAGAGCTGTATAGGCTATTGATGCAGCAGCGGCTGCTGCTTCAGGGTCGATATTGCGTTTACGCTCTACGTGTAGCAATGCAGCTGCATAGTCTCTGCGATGTTCGGCATTGAGCTTTGTCCAGTTGATATCGGAAAACTCGCTGGCTATCTCTTCTGCGTAGGGGAGACGTCCGAGTTTCATCATAACGGCAATGACGGGATAGCCCGGATAACCCTGCCAGAAAGTGGCGTTGTCGGTTGATGTGAATATCTTTCCGCCGTCACGCCAAGTGACGGCGTAGATCTTTGCATGATCCGATGATTCTACTTCCGCACATCCTGAATCCTCGGTGCTGTCGGTCATGATCTTCACACGTCCGTCGGCAACGGCTGTCCAAGCTTCATATATCTTCTCGATAGGAGTCTGTTTTTTCATTTGAATAGGTTTTTGATTAAAGTTTAAACCCTTACAGAGTTATTATTGTTTATTTTCTGTAAAATATAATCATCACATAACTATCATAAATTATGAAAGTACTCATCATAAACGGCAGTCCACATCTCCACGGATGTAGCTCTCGTGCGCTCAGCGAAGTTGAATCCACTCTGCAAGATGCAGGTATTGAGACTGTAAGAATGGATATCGGTAATAAGGACATTCGTGGCTGCATATCCTGCCAGTTTTGCCGTAAACATGGCGAATGTGTGTTTCATGACGAGGTTAATGAGGCGGCAGCCATTTTTGCTGAAGCCGATGGTATAGTTGTCGGATCTCCGACATATTATGCAGGTTCCAACGGTCAAGTCCTCGCGTTCCTTGACAGACTTTATTACTCGACCTCAGGAACGTTTGACAAGACGATGAAGGTCGGTGCGGCTGTCATCTCTTCACGCAGAGGCGGTTCGACATCGGCATTCGATGAGATCAACAAGTACTTCACCATGACTTCCATGCCCGTGGTTTCAAGCACTTACTGGAATGAGGTTCACGGTTTCACGGCAGAAGATGTCGAAAAGGATCTTGAAGGACTTCAGACCATGCGCAATCTTGGTCGCAATATGGCATTCCTCATCAAAGCTATTGCAGCTCAAAAACAGGTTTCCGGTATTCCAGAACAGGAACGCCGTTATTTCACAAGCTTCCCGGACGGTAAATAAGTAAGGCTTATAGCACAATCTGTTTAATCCTAATAAATATCGAGTACCCGATGTAATCATAATTGTATCATCATCGGGTACTCGATATTCTGTTTCGGAGAATAAATTTTTAGACAATATCAATTCTCAAAGTGCAAAAATGACATTTTGAGGTTATTTTTGTTGGTTTTGGCGAAATTTGAAAATAAAATCATAACTTTGCAATTCAATTTCCAAGAAAAGACAAAAATATGTTAAGAATTGCCATACAGGCCAAGGGGCGATTGAATGAAAAGACTGTAGCCCTGCTTGCTGATGCCGGAATTTCGGCTTCAATAGGTAGCCGTTCACTGATAGCCCATGCCAAGGGTTTTCCGGTAGATCTGCTTCTCCTTCGTGATGATGATATCCCTCAGGCGGTTGCCATGGGTACTGCAGACATCGGTATTGTCGGGCTCAACGAGGTTATGGAGAAGGATGCAGATGTGGTTCGTGTGCTTGATCTTGGTTTCGGTGGGTGCAGGCTTAGTCTTGCAGTCCCGCGTGAGGCTGATTACAAGGATCTCGGATGGTTTGAAGGTAAGCGCATCGCAACTTCCTATCCTGCCATACTCTCACGTTTCCTTAAAGAGAAAAATATAAACGCCAAGATCCATACCATTACAGGTTCCGTAGAGATTGCTCCTGCTGTCGGTATGGCTGATTCGATCTTCGATATTGTATCTTCCGGAGGTACGTTGATCCAGAACGGTCTTGTGGAGGTTGCATCCGTTGTTGAATCTCAGGCAGTACTTATTGCCACTCCCGGACTGCCGACTGATAAGCAGGAGGAACTTGATAAGCTCTGTTTCCGTTTCCGCTCCATAATTGAGAGTCGTGGAATGAAATATGTGCTCATGAATCTACCGAAGGTGTCGCTTGACGAGGCTATCAAGGTGCTCCCCGGCATGAAAAGTCCGACTATTCTTCCCCTCGCTGATTCTGACTGGGTCTCAGTACATGCTGTGATTCCTGAATCACAGTTGTGGGAACGCATTGAGAAACTTAAAGCTATCGGAGCGGAGGACATTCTGGTTCTTGTCCTCGAAAATATCGTAAAATAAAACTGAATTAACAAGAACAGGTAATGCAGACATTCATTGAACCTCCTGTTGCCGAATGGGACGCTCTCACCGAACGCAATATTCCAGATGATCCTGCCGTAGAGCGGGCTGTCAAAGCTATCATTGAAGATGTTCGTGACAGGGGAGACGTGGCTTTGCGCGAGATGGCTCTGAAATTCGACGGCATGACCGTGACAGCTCTTGAAGTGTCCGAAGCAGAAATTGCGGAGGCATGCGCAAAGGTGAGCGACGAAGTTAAGGCTGCTATAGCTATCGCTAAGGAAAACATATCGAAATTCCATGAGGCGCAGCGTCCTGCTTCAGTTGATGTCCAGACTGTGCCCGGTGTCAGATGTGTTCAGCGTGCTGTCCCGATTGATAAGGTAGGTCTTTATATACCCGGCGGGCAAGCTCCGCTATTTTCTACCGTGCTTATGCTCGCCTGTCCGGCAAGGATAGCCGGTTGTCGGGAAATAGTGTTATGTACTCCGCAGGGTCACGGTCAGCCAATTGCAGCTGAGATACTTTATGCCGCATCGGTCTGCGGTATAGACCGTATATATCGTATCGGTGGCGCACAAGCTATAGCTGCAATGGCCTTGAGGACAGAGAGCATACCTCGTGTCGATAAGATATTCGGACCGGGCAACCGCTACGTCACCAAAGCTAAGCAGCAGTTAAGCTCTGTAGTAGCTATAGACATGCCTGCCGGTCCAAGCGAAGTGCTCGTAATGGCTGATTCGAGTGCTGACCCTACATTCATCGCGGCTGATCTTCTTTCGCAGGCCGAACATGGGCCTGACAGTCAGGCGATCCTTGTATGTGATTCTCAAGATATAGCTACGGCCGTTGATGCGGAAGTGAAACGTCTCACCATGCAGTTGAGCCGTGTAAATTCAGTGGAAGCTTCTCTATCCCATAGTCGTATGATTGTATTCGGTAATCATGATACTATGCTTGATTTTGTCAATGCTTATGCTCCGGAACACCTGATCATTTCTATGCGTGATCCATGGACGATTGCATCAAAAGTACGTGCAGCCGGCAGTGTGTTCATTGGCAATTATTCTCCTGAGAGTGCCGGAGACTATGCATCGGGAACAAATCATACGCTTCCCACAGGTGCATGGGCACGCTCGTACAGCGGAGTAAATCTCGACAGCTTTATGCGTAAGATAACCTATCAGGAACTTACTTCCGCCGGGCTCACAGCGATCGCTCCTGCAATAATCACCATGGCCGGTGCAGAAGGTCTCGATGCCCATGCACTTGCAGTCAAGGTCAGAATGATGAATAAAGATCTTTGATCATTCCTGTCATAAACCGAATATCACCAACTACTACCGCTTTTGAAACGATGGACAAAAAGATAAATCCACTCGACTTCGTACGTCCCAACATTCTTGCACTCGAACCATATTCGACTGCACGCGATGAATTCAAGGGGGGCGACATTTCAGTGTGGCTCGATGCGAATGAAAATCCTTATCCTAACGGACTGAACCGTTACCCCGATCCTCATCAGAAGAAGCTTAAACATGCCATTGCTGCCCTGAAAGGAGTTCGGGAGGAGCAGATCTTTATCGGAGGGGCAGGAAGCGACGAGGCAATTGATCTGGTCTATCGTATATTCTGCCGACCGGGTATAGATAATGTCATATCCATTGCTCCGACCTATGGTGTCTATGAAGTGAGTGCCGAGATTAATGATATCGCGCTCCGTAAGGTACCTCTTGGCGATGACTACTCTCTTCCTGTTGATGCTCTTCTGGATGCTGCTGACTCCAACAGTAAGATTATGTGGATCTGTTCGCCTAATAACCCTACCGGAAATGCCTTCCATCCGGAAGAAATAATCCGTCTGCTGGAAAGCTTCAACGGTATGGTCGTGGTCGATGAGGCATATATTGATTTCTCTCCCTATCCATCGCTGCTCGGAGTTCTCGACAAGTATCCCAACCTGATTGTGATGCAGACATTCTCAAAGGCATGGGGTATGGCTTCACTCCGGATGGGCATGGCGTTTGCTTCGCCTGAAATAGCTGAACTTTTCGCCCGCGTGAAATATCCATATAATGTCAACGGACCTACGCAGGAGGAACTTTTACGCAGAATTGAATCAACGGACATCCGTAACGCGGTAAATGAAATCATCAGTGAGCGCAGTAGGCTGGCTGACACATTACAGCAGCTGGCTATGGTTCATAAAGTCCATCATTCCGATGCAAATTTCCTACTTGTCGAGGTTGATGATCCCGACGGTGTTTATGACGGACTTATAGCCGACGGTGTGATAGTCCGTAATCGAAACCGTGTCACCGGATGTAAGGGTTGTCTGCGGTTTACGGTCGGTACTCCTGCCGAAAATGACCGTGTGATCACGCTTATGAAAGAAATGGATCGGAAATAATTAATCCTCATTCCCAATGCTAAAGAAAGCAATATTTATTGACCGTGACGGAACAATCATAAAAGAACCGGCTGACGAACAGATCGATTCTCTTGAAAAGCTTGAATTTCTCCCCGGTGCCATTTCAGGACTCCGTGCCCTTATGAACCGAGGATATGAACTTGTGATGGTGTCCAATCAGGATGGCCTCGGAACAGACTCTTTCCCTGAAGATACATTCTGGCCGGCTCACAACCGCATGCTCTCCACTCTTGAAGGTGAAGGCGTGAAGTTTGATGCGGCCTATATAGACCGTTCGTTTCCTGCGGACAATGCTCCGACCCGTAAACCGCGGACAGGTATGCTGACCTCCTATATGGACGGCGGTTATGATCTCGCGGAATCGTTTGTTATAGGCGACAGACTCACCGATGTGCAGCTTGCTAAGAATCTTGGCGCAAAGGGTATATTGATTGCTCCCGCCGGTGGTGAAATTCCTGAAGGCTGTGTACTTATGACTGATGACTGGCAGGAGATCGCACGCCATATTTTATCGTCAGACAGAAAAGTAACCGTCGAGCGCAACACGTCGGAGACACGTATCTCCATCACGCTTGACCTTGATGGAAAAGGTGAGTCGGCAATTGACAGCGGACTGAAATTTTTTGACCACATGCTCTGGCAGATTCCTCATCATGCCGGAATATCCCTGCAACTGAAATGTGAGGGAGATCTGGAAGTGGATGAGCACCACAGCATGGAGGATGTAGCCATAGCCCTTGGTCAGGCAATCGATATGGCTCTCGGCTCAAAGCGTGGAATTGACCGTTACGGTTTCGTACTTCCGATGGATGAGTGTCAGGCAATGGTGCTGATTGATTTCGGCGGTAGGGCTGATTTTGTCTGGGATGTCGAATTTACACGTGAATACGTCGGTGATACACCGACCGAGATGTATCGCCACTTCTTTAAATCACTCTGTGTGGCTATGCGCTGCAACCTTCATATTTCAGCCAAGGGTGAAAATAACCATCATCTCATCGAGGGTGTGTTCAAGGCTTTTGCTCGTGCGCTTCGGATGGCTGTCCGCCGCGATGTGTTCAGTTATTCACTTCCATCAAGTAAAGGAGTATTATGATCGCTATCATAGATTATGAAATGGGCAATCTGCGTTCCGTGGGTAATGCCCTTGACCGCCTCGGTGCGGAATGGAAACTCACTTCCGATCCTGAAGAGATCCGCCGTGCCTCGCGGGTTCTGCTTCCCGGAGTAGGCAACGATGCAGAGGCAATGATGCGTCTGCGTGAACGCGGGTTGTGTGAGGTCATTCGTGATCTCCGTCGGCCTGTCCTTGGTATTTGCGTCGGTATGCAGGTAATGTGTCGTCATTCTGAAGAAGGAGATGTGGATTGTCTTGGAATTTTTGATGCCAAGGTGCGCCATTTTCCTGATGAAGAGGGGCTGAAGATTCCTCATGTCGGCTGGAACTCCATAAATAATCTTGAATCAAAACTTTTCAAAGGTATAGAACGTGGGGCATACGTCTATTACGTGCATTCATATTATGCCCCTCTATGCCCCGACACGATTGCAACTACGCATTACGGTTCGACAATGTTCAGCGCGGCTCTGAAATATGAGAATTTCTATGGCACGCAGTTTCATCCTGAAAAGAGTGGTGACGTTGGCGAACAGATCCTCAAACGTTTCCTTGAGCTGTAATCACGACTTTTTGTAAATTTTCAATCTACTTATCCATTCCATTTCCTCTATTATGATAGAAGTAATTCCTGCGATCGATCTAATTGACGGTAAGTGTGTGCGTCTGAGTCAGGGCGACTATGACCGTTGTACGGACTATGGCGCATCGCCTGTCGATATGGCAAAAATGTTTCTTGACAATGGTCTCCGTCGGATTCATCTCGTGGATCTTGATGGAGCAAAAGCGAGTGAACCGCGCAATCTCAGGACTCTCGAACAGATAGCCCGGCTTAACGGAGTGGAAGTCGAGTGGGGCGGTGGCATAAAGACTGACCGCAGTCTTAAAGATGTGTTCAATGCCGGTGGAATGTATGCGATCATCGGAAGTGTGGCCGCACGCAATCCGGAACTTATGGCAGGATGGCTCGACACTTATGGTGGCGACCGGTTGGTGCTCGGTGCGGATGTGCGTGACGGAAAAGTCGCTGTAAGCGGATGGATGGAGGAGACATCGGATACGATTGATGATCTGATAAACCGTTTTACTCCTCACGGTCTTTCGCAAGCCATCTGTACGGATATTTCAAAGGATGGAATGCTTACAGGACCGGCCTACGGACTATATGAAAAATTATCGGAGACGTTTCCCGACATAATTTTTACCGTCTCAGGTGGGATCAGCTCTTTGAATGACATCCTTCGTCTTAACGATATGGGAATGAAACGTGTTATAACCGGTAAAGCTCTTTATGAAAACCGTATTTCTCTTGCAGATCTCAGACAGTTTGCAAGATAATTGAAATAATATCCCTGAATTTTTAATTCTGCCATCTCCTCAAAATAGAAGTAGATTGATTATTTTACCGGTCAAAGCATCCGGACGAATTTTTTGTTTTTAATAGGTTTATAGTCGGAGATCGAAAGATTATTACTACTTTTGTAATAGTCATTAATTCTGATCCGGATATGTTCCGGAAGTATAAATTTCCGATAAGGTATGGAATTCAGAACAGTAGTCCCGGCTGTCGAGGGAAGAAGAGGGCTTGTCAGACATGGCGAGCCACTTCTGCTTGTCGGTTCATGTTTTTCAGACAATATCGGGGCATGTCTGAGTTCTGATCTTTTCGAAGCTGACGTGAATCCATTCGGACCTCTCTACAATCCGGCTTCTATCATAAATGCTTTCAGAATACTGAAAGATGAACGAAAGGTTGCCTCCGAGACAATGCTTGAAAGAGATGGAATGTGGGTAAGCACACTTTTTCACTCAAGGATTTCCGCCGGTGACAGGCAGACTGCTGAGGAGAGGATGAACAACCATATCCATGCAAGTGCATCGACACTGCGTGATGCATCCGTAATAATAATCACATTAGGAACGACCCGGATTTTTTCTCTCCGGGAGAGCGGTCAGGTAGTGGCCAACTGTCATAAGCTTCCGGGGACAGCTTTTGACGTTCGCTATCTATCGCTTAATGAGACCATCGTGGCATTGCGTGATACCGTATCCCTGATCCATGAGGTCAATAAGAATGCCCATATTATTTTTACGGTAAGTCCTCTCCGTTATAATGAGCAGGGTGCCCACGGAAATCAGGTCGCAAAATCGACTCTTATGCTCGCTGTCGATCAGATAATCAGAGAAAGTGAAGATGAGACAGTCAGCTATTTCCCTGCCTACGAAATAATGATGGATGATCTGCGTGATTACCGTTTCTATGCAGAGGATATGAAACATCCGAGTGCGCAGGCCGTCAGATATATCTATGACATTTTCCGGAAATCATACTTTGATGATGATACAATCCGACTTGCAGAAGAGGCCATGAAATTTACACGTCGTATGGCTCACCGGCCACTCGACGGAGCATCTTCCGCATCACGGGAATCAACTATTGAAAAATTAAAGCTTACAGAATGTTTTACGACACGTTTCCCAAAACTCAAACGTGCCTGTGAGCGTTATTTAGATAACATACCAACGTAAATGAAATATAGCATTTCCGATATATCCCGCATAATCGGTACGGACAATCTGTTGAAACAGCCCGAATCGAAAATAGAGCGACTGCTCACCGACAGTCGTTCGCTCACATATCCTGACGAGACTCTTTTCTTTGCCATCAAGACCCCATCAGGCGACGGACATAAGTATGTCCGCGAGTTGTACGATGCCGGAGTCAGGAATTTTGTCGTCAGTCATATTCCTGCTGAAATGAAGGATGTCGATGATGCAAACTTTATTCAGGTGGCCTCTGTAATTGATGCTCTCCATCGGCTTGCAAGTCACCATAGGGCTAAATTTTCAATCCCTGTGATAGCCATTACGGGCAGTTACGGTAAAACGACTGTAAAAGAGTGGTTGAATCAGCTCTTACAGGATGATTTGGTCATCACACGCAGTCCGCGCAGTTACAATTCGCAGATTGGCGTACCACTCTCCGTTTGGAATCTCGATCCTTCCACGCAACTCGGAATTTTCGAGGCCGGTATCTCCCTGCCGGGTGAGATGAAAAGGCTCAAGGATATATTGAAACCGGAAATCGGAATATTCACCAATATAGGAACAGCTCACAGTTCTGGATTTGAATCCGTAGAGGAGAAATGCCGTGAAAAAGCATCGTTGCTTGACGGTTGCCGCTGTGTGATTTTCAATGCCGACAATGAGATGATAAGATCGGCTGTCCCGTCAGCTCCTGACACTTTGGGATGGTCATTTACGGATTCCAATGCGCCACTTTTCATAAGCGATATGACTGTTGGGGAGACTGAGACATCGATTAGCTATGTCTATAAAGGTGGAGTCAGGCAGGCTCTGCGCATTCCCATGACGGCTCGATATGATGTTGAGAATGTGATCCACTGTCTTGCGGTGATGCTTTATCTTGGGTTTGCCCCCGAAGTTATCAGCAGCAGGATAGAAAAGCTTACCCCCGTTGGAACTCGTCTGGAAGTTATTGAAGGCGTGAACGGATGTCTGCTTGTCCATGACAGTTACACGAGTGATTTCAACTCGTTGCTTCCGGCTCTCGATTTTATGCGTCGTCGGGCCACGGATGAACGTTCATCGACAGCGATTGTAAGTGATCTGATGGACGGAAGCATTGATCCGGAAAAGACTTACCGTATGATGGCCGATCTGCTTGTCCGTGCAGGTGTGAAGCGCATGATCGGCATAGGACCGGAACTGAAACGTCATGCCGGGTGCTTTACAATCGACACCCAGTTTTACGACTCTACGGATGACTTTCTCGCCAAAGCGTCACCACGTGATTTCAACAAGGAGCTAATACTCGTGAAAGGTGCTCCGTCGTTTGGATTCGGACGTATATGCGAAATGCTTGAGGCACGTCAGCACGAAACAGTCCTTGAAATAAATCTGAGTGCCGTGGTTGACAATTTCAACGCTATCCGCTCACGCATCCGTCCTACGACCGGCATTGCCTGCATGATCAAGGCTTCAGGCTATGGTGCGGGTTCACATGAACTTGCCCGCACACTTCAGGCTCAGGGTGCTACTTATCTTGCCGTAGCCGTGCACGATGAAGGTGCCGAACTACGTCGTGCGGGAATAACAATGCCGATATTGGTACTCAATCCAATAGTCGAGAATTTTCATGCCATATTCGCTGATAATCTTGAACCGGAGATCAACAATATAGATTTTCTCCGCACACTCATAGCCGAGGCCGAGAGATATGATGTCCGTGAATTTCCCGTCCACATCAAAATTGATTCAGGGATGCATCGCCTCGGTTTCCGTAAGGAGGATCTTCCGGAAGTGATTGAAGTGCTGAAGAGTACGGACCGTGTCGTGCCGCGCTCGATATTCTCACATCTCTGTGCGGCTGACGATCCGATGGAGGATGATTATACACAGATGCAGTTTGACTACTTCGACTCCTGTTGCCGAGAACTCCTTGCAGCCTTTCCGGAGAGAAAGATTCTGCGCCATATACTGAACTCAACCGGTATCACCCGCTTTCCGGAACATCAGCTTGACATGGTGCGCCTCGGAATCGGGCTTTACGGTATAAAGACTATGCATGACGGATCGCAGGACGATCTGCGTCCGGTGTCCTCACTCCATACCGTCATCATTTCACTCAAAAAGTGGCCGGCAGGGACAACGATCGGTTACAATCGACGAGGAGTCCTTAAACGCGATTCCGTGATAGCCACTATTCCCGTTGGATATGCCGACGGTATAAACCGTCATCTCGGTTATGGTAACGCATGTATGATTGTCAGAGGTTCTAAATGTCCGACAGTCGGAACGATATGTATGGATGCATGCATGATCGATGTGACGGATGTCCCT
Organism: Duncaniella sp.; assembly: GCF_029056165.1. Classification (NCBI taxonomy): domain Bacteria; kingdom Pseudomonadati; phylum Bacteroidota; class Bacteroidia; order Bacteroidales; family Muribaculaceae; genus Duncaniella; species Duncaniella sp. The sequence continues at coordinate 93,903 of NZ_JAIDBW010000039.1, forward strand.
GATGTAAGGGTCGGTGACAGGGTAGAGGTCTTCGGGGAGACTATCCCGGTAGAGACTCTTGCCGAAACGCTCGAAACAATCCCATACGAGGTTCTTACCTCCATTTCGCAGCGTGTCAAGCGCGTCTATTACAGAGAATAGGGGACTTAACCGGAAACTTAGCCTCGATATTATAAGAATACACACCGTCAGCTTGCTGACAAAAAACACTTTTTAATTATGAAATCGCCCAATTTATACATCATCGCAGGTTGTAACGGAGCAGGCAAAACGACTGCATCGTTCACTATATTGCCTGACGTCCTCGAATGTCAGCAGTTTGTCAATGCCGATGAAATTGCCAAGGGCCTTTCACCTTTCCATCCGGAAAGTGTGTCGATGGAAGCAGGACGAATAATGCTTCACCGTATTGAGGAGCTTCTGCACAAGGGTATGACTTTCGCTATCGAGACGACCCTTGCCACCAGAAGCTACCATGCTCTCGTGGCCAAGGCCCACAGTCTGGGTTACTTGGTGCATCTCTTGTATATATGGCTTTCGTCGCCACAGCTCGCTATCAAGCGTGTGGCACAACGTGTCAGCGAAGGCGGCCATAATATTCCGACTGACGTGATCATCCGCCGATACCACCATGGTATCAGTAACCTCTTTAATCTTTTTATGCCGATTGTCGATAGCTGGACTATTATCGACAATACGCGCTGCCATCCGAAGGTGGTAGCAAACGACTCTTTGACTTTAGCCCCAGAATTGTATGACCGAATTAAAAAAGATGGAGAAACTCAAATTGACTGACAATATATCTGACAAATTAGCAAGAGGCATGGAGATTGCCGTTGAGAAATGTCTGCTTGACAAGATGGTCAAGGGGCAGACGGTGGTCTATGCCCACGACGATGGTTCGATTTACACCATGTCCGCCAAGGAAGCTCTTGACCATTTTCTTGCCGAAGCGGCTCAAGAGGCCATATTGTAGGCTCAATAGGATGATTGGTAACAATCCTCTATCCTCGATCAGGCTGATCAGAAGATGTCCTGCATGTATTCCCGAATAAATAAAACGATATCCGGACCGGAGAACCCACTTCTCGGTTCGGATATCGTTTTATCGTTGGGAAAGTGTTACACGTTGATCCCCAACTTGATAATTTACGGTGTGGTAATAGACTTCAACTTATCATTTTATACATGTCCATGGGATATGCTACCTCAAGCTTAGCTTATTAATCAGACCATTAATAGGAGAGGGCATATCAGAATTTAATTCTGATATGCCCTCCTTAACGGTTGTGTATAGATTGATAGTAGTAAGATCAATAGTTATCGGCCTTACGTTCGAAGTAGCCTTGCTCTTTGCCACATACGGGGCAACGTTTAGGTGCTGACTTGCCCTTGTGAACGTAGCCACAGTGCATACACTGCCACTCTTCTTCTTCCTCGCCTGAGAATTCCTGATCGTTTGTGAGACGGTCGAGCAGACGGAGATAACGCTGTTCGTGTTCGGTCTCGACCTTGGCTACCATCTTGAACATAGCAGCAATATCCTTGAATCCTTCTTCCTCAGCGGTGCTTGCAAATGAAGAGTAGAGATCGCTCCATTCCTCGCGTTCACCGGCGGCTGCTTCGCGGAGATTTGTAATGGTATCGGCAACCACGCCTGCGGGATAACCTGCATGGATTTCGACCACACCGCCTTCAAGACGTGAGAAGAAGAGCTCTGCATGGCTGAGTTCCTGCTCGGCAGTGATAAGGAATACTTTGGCGATCTGCTCGTAACCCTCTTCACGTGCTTTCTTTGCAAACAGAGTGTAGCGTGAACGTGCCTGACTTTCACCGGCGAATGCTGCGAGGAGATTATGTTCGGTCTTTGTACCTTTGATCGATTTCTTATCCATAAGATTTTCTGGGGGGGATTAAAGTTGCTTAAAATAGTTTTCATTATTTAAACACTTCCACATCGCGAATGGTTCAGCGATGTTTCAAAAAATTTATTGACTCCCCGAAATAATTATCTTGATGGATAATTTCGATATGGACTATTGCTGCTATAGAGTAGCCTCTCAAAGATAAGGATTGAAATACTGACCTTTGTTGCGGGTGACTTTGCCATACATGACGGCATGACGAGGACAGATATGGTAGCAGGCAAGACAGCCTGCGCAAGCCGATCCCCATACGGGATGGCGACGTGAACGTCCGGATGAATCCGCACTTGAATCAGACTTCATCGTGATATTGTCAACCGGACAGGCAGTGGCACATTTACCGCAGGATATGCAGTCCGGAGTCCAATGGAATGGCTTCGGCGACATGGCATGACGCACGAACCACGGATAGATAACCTTGGTCTTTATCCATGCGAAGCTACCGCGGACAACATCATCTTTCACAGCATCACCCTCCGAAAAATTCCGCAGTTCGTCAGCAATAGTCTCTATCCGCGAGGGGGCGGCCGCCAGTTTCTCACCTTCGAGCTTTTTGGAATCTACATCGAAGCCCGACATACAGACATAGTTGTTGGGCATGATGACGGAATAGGTATTTCCTGCCGACCATCCCCTCTGTCCAATCTCCTTACGCCACATTTCAGGAGCGAGTCCGCAGTCATCGCCACAGGTCACTACAAGATGGTGTGTGAGTGGAGCAGTAAGGGCAGCGGACTGAAACGAGATCTGACGGATGATTGAACGGACGTAGGGCGGTACTCCCCACGAGTATATGGGGAAGACCCAGATAACCGATGTATCCCCATCCGGAATGGAGATCGGCATAGAGGTGACACCGGGACGTAACTCGACCATGCTCCGGCCGAGGAGTTCGGCTAAGCGTCCCGCCACATAGCGGGAATTTCCTGTGCCTGAAAACCAAAGAATCATATAGTCACCTGTGTTGCACCGAATCCAAATTCACGGAAGGACGCATCCTGCACGTCGTGTCCCTTGTAACGATGATTGAGTTCCTTCATGAGCGCGGCACGGAGCACACCTTCTCCCTTGCCGTGGATGAACACGATTTTCTGTCCCTTATTCTTGAGATTGGCATCCATTACCTTACGGAATTCATCAATCTGCAGGTTCAGTATATCGGCCGGCGACATTCCGGCCGTCGTATCTACGAGTTCGTTTATGTGCAGATCCACTTCAATGCGATCACCACGGCGCGACTGCGTCTGCTTTTTGACAGGACGCTTGAGCGGACGGTCGATCGCTTTCTTGGCCTTGATACCCTTCTCAAGTTGAGAAGAATCGAGCACCATACGCTGACGGGGAACATCGTTAGTCACGATGTCAATTGCGATTACTTCCTTGTCGAAATAAGGATTGGACCGGAAACAATGCAGTTTGAAAAATTTAGTGGTGTCGAGAGCTGTCTCAATCGCTATAGGTGATTTCAGCTTAAATTCGCGGTCAGACTTGAAGGCGATCATCTGGAGGGCGATACGGTCCATCGAAGGAAGGTCCGCCCCGGCGATTTCTTCAAGGAACACCTGTATGTTTGGCTCGACAACGCCTGCATAGCGGGTGGTCCAGCCATTGGCTTCGTCAGAACGCGAAAGATAAGTGAAATAGAGGTAGTAATTGGAATCGTTTACCAGATATGTGTCGAAGGTTGATGTGTTGAGATGCTTAATATCATTTGGCTCATAGGCCAATACCACGTTCAATTTCTCTCCTTCGGGCGTTTCTTCAATGGGCAGGTCGGAAGTAGCTGCTGCAGGAGAAGGTTTTGAGGATACCGACGGCGTTTTGACCGTCGGTTTGATATCGTCCTGAGTCAGGGCAACTTTCTTTTCTGTGACTTCAGGGGAAGCCACGACCACACATTCACGCAACAGTGTGGGTGTTTCGAAACCGTCGTCATCGACGTAAGCTATATTTCCTTCGATTCTTCTGATTATACCGCCGCCGACAGAGTTGAGGAAGCGGACGCGGTCACCTATTTTTGCCATGATGATTATTTTTTCCTGAATGAATTACTGTTAAAGTTTCTCTTTAAGGAAATGACCTGTGTAGGATTCCTTGCAGGCCACTATTTCCTCCGGTGTGCCGGTTGCAACAAGACGGCCTCCGGCATCGCCTCCCTCCGGGCCGATATCGATGACGTGATCAGCACATTTGATCACATCCATATTGTGCTCGATGATGAGTACCGTATGGCCGAGTGAAATTAATCGATCAAACGATTTCATGAGAGTGGCTATGTCGTGGAAGTGCAGACCGGTCGTTGGTTCGTCGAATATATATAAGGTGGGGTCGGCTTTTTCATCAGCGAAAAATGACGCGAGTTTCACGCGCTGATTCTCACCGCCTGAAAGAGATGAAGAATTCTGTCCGACCTTGATGTATCCGAGACCGACGTCGCTCAGCGGTTGCAGACGCTTGACGATACGCTTCTCCTGTGTTCCTCCTGCCTCGCTGAAAAATTCGATGGCCTGATCAATGGTCATTTCAAGAATGTCATAGATATTCTTGCCACGGTATTCTATCTCAAGTATCTCTTTCTGATAACGCTTTCCGTGACAGGATTCGCATGGGACGGTGATATCGGCCATGAATTGCATTTCGATGGTGATGTAGCCATCGCCCTTACACTCTTCACAACGGCCGCCGTCAGAGTTGAATGAGAAATCTGAGGCAGAGTAGCCCATCTGTTTCGCTCCTTGAGTCGAGGCGAAAAGCTTACGGATTTCATCGAAAGCTTTCAGATAGGTTGCAGGATTGGAACGCGTGGATTTGCCGATAGGGTTCTGATCCACAAATTCGACGTTGCTTATGCGGCTGAGATCACCACCGAGACTGCGGAACGAGCCGGGTGCATCGCCGGGATTGCCGAGATGACGCGTAAGCGCACGATAGAGAATATCACGCACGAGTGTGGATTTACCTGAACCACTGACACCAGTGACGACTGTCATGACACCGAGGGGGAATTCCACATCAATATCTTTCAGATTGTGTTCCATCGCACCTTTTACCTTGATGGAATCACGCCATTTGCGTCTCTGCTTCGGAACGGGAATGGAAAGTTCGCCGGTCAGGTAACGGGCCGTGTAACTTCCGCCGGTCTCCACTTCGGACTGCGAAGGGATGAGTTGAGCAGGTTCGCCCTGAAAGATAATCTTACCGCCGAGGCGTCCGGCATCCGGACCGACATCTATCAGATAATCTGACGCACGCATGATCTCCTCGTCGTGCTCCACGACAACAACAGTGTTGCCGAGATCACGAAGCTTTTTCAGAACGGATATCAGACGGTCAGTGTCACGAGAGTGCAGTCCGATAGAGGGTTCGTCAAGTATATACAGTGAACCGACGAGACTACTGCCGAGCGATGTCGCAAGATTGATGCGCTGACTCTCACCACCCGAAAGTGAAGAGGATAGACGGTCGAGCGTCAGATAGCCGAGACCTACTTCTTCAAGATAGGAGATTCGGTTGTTGATTTCACGCAGGAGGCGTCCGGCAATCTTTGCATCGTTTTCATCAAGCTGAAGCGAACGGAAAAATTCGAGTAGGTTGCTGACAGGCATGCTGACAAGCTCACCGATGGTCTTTCCTCCGACTTTCACGTAGGACGCTGTCTTTTTCAGACGTGATCCGTGACATTCAGGGCAGATAGTCTTTCCCTGATAACGTGCCTTCATGACGCGATACTGTATCTTGTACTGATTCTCGTCGAGCATCTTGAAAAAGTTGTCGATCGAAGGAAATTCGCCATACGTCATCTTAACGCCGGCGAGATTTTTCGGACCATGCCAAAGAAGATCCTTTTCCTCGCGTGTGAGGTCAAGATAGGGCTTATGGATCGGGAAATTGAATTGAGCTGCATCGGCAATGAACACCCTTTTCCACTCGCTCATTTTGTCGCCACGCCAACAGGCAACGGCATTATCATAAATGGAGAGAGTATTATTAGGGACAACAAGACGTTCGTCCACACCAAGGACTTTTCCGAATCCGCCACATGTCGGACAAGCTCCTACGGGATTGTTGAAATTGAACATCATATCCGTCGGAGGTTCGAAACGGATACCGTCAGCTTCGAAAATCCTTGAAAATTCCTTTTCGGCCGGTCCATCCTCACCCCAGACAACGACTGTGAGTCTGTCATGCCCCTCAAAGAATGCAGTTTCAACCGAATCATGCAGACGGCTGATCTCATCAGCGTCAGCAGAGACGGCAAGACGGTCAACAAGCAGTTTGTAGTCATCCGGATTATAGCTTTCGGGAGTCTTTGACTCCCTTACTTCGGTCAGAAGCTCCTCGATGTCGATAAAACTGCCCTCACGCATCAGGCGTGAGTAACCGGCTTTGAGATATACATCGAGTTGCGAAACGAATTTACGTCCTTCGGGGAGGGTGATGGGAGAGATTATTGCCGTGCGCGATCCTTCGGGGAAAGAAGTGACGTATGCCACTACATCCTCGATGGTATGTTTGCGTACTTCTTCACCTGTGACGGGGGAGAACGTATGTCCGACACGCCCGAAAAGCAAACGCAGATAGTCATAGATTTCGGTTGATGTCCCGACGGTGCTTCGGGGATTTCGCGTGTTGACTTTCTGTTCGATCGCTATAGCCGGCGGGAGGCCGAGAATGGCCTTGCATTCCGGCTTCGGCATCTTGCCCATGAACTGGCGGGCATAGCTGCTGAGGCTTTCCACATAACGACGCTGCCCTTCCGCATAGAGGGTATCGAACGCAAGGGATGACTTGCCGGATCCGGACACGCCCGTAATCACTACGAGCTTGCCGCGCGGGATTTCAACGTCAACATCCTTGAGATTGTTGACCTTCGCTCCCAACACGGTTATATTCGGTTCCTGAATGATAGCAGGTACGGATTGAGAAGATATTTGGTTGTTATTTTGCATTTCTATTGGATTCCTTCTATTGTAACATACAAAGTTACGAAAAATTATCTACTAATGCAAACAAGAATAAATCAAGCTGAAACAACTATTTTTGTCTAATGAGCCCACGCTGTTCGGCGAGGGGATAAGGGTGGGATACTCGCTGACTGATACCGGCTGTTCGCTCGTGCCTGTCATGACCAAACTTACGGAATTGGCATAGGTCAATATGAAAACGGTTATTGATCACAGGGATAAAAAGTGTAAAATAGTGAGACTGCCTCAAGTTTATTTTAATGTGATACGGGATACGGTGGCCCATTTCTTTTCATTGACAAGATTGACATAGATCTGAGTGGTCACGACATTCTTGTGAGTAAGCATTTTGCTGACGGTGTAGATGTCTGTTCCTGCTGCAATCTGAAGTGTGGCGTAGGTGTGGCGGAAACTGTGGAAAGTTATATGTTTTGTAATACCCGCCTGTCTGATCCATTTTTTCAAGGGATGGTTGCTCATACTGCGTTTTAGACCTTTGAAAACAATGCCGAAGGACGTATTTGAACCGCAAAGTTCGACGGCTTCGTCGCTTAGAGGTAATATGGCTATCGAACGTGTCTTTTGTGTGCGGATACGGATGCAATATCCTTGATCCGGTGAAAAATGAATATCTTCCCAGCGAAGGTTGAGAATGTCGCTTATGCGGAGACCCGTAAGGCACGAGAACAGTGATGCTCGTTTAAGCACATCAATCTCACAAGGTGTCGAAGCAAGGCGTTTAAGTTCAGATGACGTAAGATATTGTTTCCTGACTTCTTCGGGGTAGATTTTTTCAAGAAATTCATTGATATTTTCCTTTAGGAGTTTATCACGATAAGCCATTTTAAGCACACTGCGGAAGGTGGAGTAATAGACAGCGGCTGAATTGCGCCGGATGGCGTAATGGGTCCTCCGGAGTTGTACAGCCGAAAGAAGATAATTCCTGAAATTTCTGCACAGATCGACTGTGAGCTGTCCGAATGTGCAGTGATATCTTACGAATTTAGAAAAATGGGAATATGCCGCCGGCCATTTGGTTGACTTTCTGCGACACATCTTCTTGAAATAGGCCAGAAAATCACCGTTCATCCTATCGTGGTCAAGGAAATCGAATTTTTCATTTATCAGTGATGCTACGCGCAGGCAGCGGATTGCTTCTGCTTTTTCAAGCATCTGACAATTGAAGTCTTGCTGCGTTTCATTGCAGGGTTTAGCATAGATGTAGATGCCGAGATACTCACGACGGGTCATTTTCATCGTCTCAGGGTTACGGATGGCAGGATAGAAATCAAGATAGAGTGAAAGCCGTCCGTTTTTAATGGGACGCCGTAATAGGGATACGGTATGACATGTGTGTCTGGTTGACATAATAGATGAATTTTAGTGGATTGATAATGGTGATGTTGCCTTTTAATAAATGGCGTTAAAGTTAACGATTATGTAATGTAGCGTACTCCTATTCTATACACCCATGATTGCTGTAACCGGAATTTAGAAGCACATCAATATAATCAGTACGAGTAAAATGATTAAATTTGCAATTGACTTGCCCGAAAGTGTCGGAAGAGGGCAGAAATAATAAATTGAACTTAATCATGGAAGGCATTTTAAACAGAAAGGTCAGAAATTTCATCACTGCTAATCATCTCTTAGGTGCGGATGACAGGATATTGGTGGGATTGAGTGGCGGAGCCGATTCCGTATGTCTGCTCCTTATTCTTAGTGAGCTTGGCTACAACTGTCTGGCTGCACATTGCAATTTCCATCTGAGAGGAGAGGAAAGTATGCGTGATGAAGATTTCTGCCGTGAACTGTGTGAGCGGGTAGGAGTAGAGTTCAGAAAGAAGGATTTCGATGTGGAGGGATGCTGCCATGACCACAAGGAATCGGTTGAGATGGCTTGCCGCCGTTTGCGTTATGACTGGTGGGAGGAAATGCTGCGCGATGGTGACGCTTCAGTGATTGCGGTCGGTCACCACCGTGAGGATAACGTCGAGACATTTTTCCTGAACCTTATGCGTGGAAGCGGCATCGGAGGTCTTAAAGGGATGCTTCCGAGGACAGTCAACATCGTCCGTCCGCTACTTGACTGTACCAAACAGGAGATTGTGGATTATGTCAGCCTTGCAGGCGAAAGTTTCGTTACCGATTCAAGTAATCTTTCAAATGATTATAAACGCAATCGCTTGCGCAATGTGCTACTGCCTGAATTTGAAAAGGTATTTCCGGGCGCGATTGATGCTGTGGCCAAGAGTATGGATTATCTTCGTGATAATTATGATCTTTACACTGACTACTCGGATAAACTACGCAAAAAATATATAGGCAACGATGGGGAAATTGATCTTGCCAGACTTGTTTCAGAAGAGAAAAATTCACGGATGATCCTTTTTGAACTCCTGTCAAAAGCCGGTATGAACATGACACAGATTGATAACATCCTTTCATCGTTCACTAATGGGGACTCATGCCCGGCATCCGGTAAAATCTTTAGGACATCAGCTATCACCTATCTGCTTGATCGCGGGATATTGCGGCCAATGTCTTCTACTGCGAGTTATGATTCAGATCCTGAAACTGAAATAGTGGATCTGAATAGATTTCCATTCTCTTGCCGGAAAATGACTGCTAATAGCTTCCGCGAAGCTAAAATGAACGGCAGACTACGCATCGACGCACTTTATATGGATAGTAGTGTGCTTGATGGCATGCCTGTGTTCGAACTCCGGGGTTGGCGTAAAGGTGACCGCATGATACCATTCGGGATGAAAGGCAGTCGCTTGGTCAGTGATATGTTCACGGATGCGAAATATTCGCTTGATAAAAAAGAAAAAGCCCGTCTGCTCACGCGCGACGGGCAAATATTATGGGTGATCGGACTTAGGACATCGGATGCATTCCGGGTCACGGATCGTTCGCCACAAGTCCTTGAGGTGACTTTTAACGGTTAAGTGTGCAAATAAGAAAGGTCATGCCTTATCATCATCAGATGCCTCTTTAGCCACTGAGGCTGCAAGTTGCTTTGAGGCCTTGACTCCAAGTTTTTGCAGATTCAAGGCGCGATTCATAAGGTTGCCCGTTCCGGTAGTAAGCTTTGTCATGGCATCGTCGTAGGCCTTGCGGGTTGATCCGAGTGCTTTTTCAATGCGCTCCATATCCTTTGTAAAATCCGCGAACTTATCATACATCTTACCGGCTTCCTCAGCTATGGTAATAGCATTTTTCGTGTGGCGGTCACGGCTCCAAAGCTGTGCTATGAGTTTGAGTCCCGAAACGAGATGTGTAGGTGACACGATGAGCACCTGACGATCGTAGGCTTCCTGCCATAATCCCGGATCAAGGCGCATGGCGGCAATGTAGGCAGGTTCATTGGGGATGAACATCATCACGAAATCAAGTTTGGCCTCACCTACATATTCCTGATAACGTTTGCGTGCCAGCTCATCAACATGTTTTTTGACAGAACGGACATGACGCATGGCCGCTCCTTCGCGCACCTCATCGTTATCTGCATTCGCATAATCGACAAAGGCCGTAAGCGACACCTTTGAGTCAATGACCACAAAACGACCGTCGGGATACTTCACGACAACATCGGGGCGCAGAAGTGATCCATCCTCATTTCGCAACGCATTGCCTGCGGAGTCCGTAGTCACCTGTGTGATGTATTCCACTCCTTTCTGAAGGCCGGATCTTTCGAGGATTGATTCAAGTACCATTTCACCCCAGTCGCCCTGAACTTTACTGTCGCCTCGGAGGGCCTCGGAAAGTTCACGAGCCTGTCGGGATATGGACTGGTTCAGATCGACAAGTTCCTTAATGCGCTCTGAAAGAGAAAAGCGTTCACGAGCCTCATTGTTGTATGTGTCCGTTACAGCTTTGCGAAAATCATCGATATTGTTGCGGAGCGGAGCGAGAATCTCAAGCAAGCGTTCCTCATTCTGGGACTTGAGATCGGCGGTGTTCTGGCGCAGGATATCGTTGGCAAGATTTCTGAAACGGCTTTCAAGAAGTTGTTCCTGCTCTTTGCGCTTCTCTTCTTGCTCGGTTTTTTGACTCTCCCGACGTTCCATTTCATCATTGAGAAGTTCAAGGCGTGTGTGAAGAGCTGAATTTTCCTCGCGTGCGGCAGCAAGATGTTCGGACATTGCACCCAAGCGGGTGTCAAGTTCATCTCTGGATCGGCGCAAATCAGCAAGCGAGGTATTCAGCGCGGCTATCGTACTGCGTGATTCCGTCGTCATGCGTTCGGATTCTATACTTAGTTGCCGATTTTCTTTTTCGAGTGCTTCGTTGCGTCTGTTGGCATTAAGCAGAAAGTACAGAAGCAATACCACCGCGATCCCAAGGATCAAGGCGAAAATTAGTGACACAGACATGTTTGTTGTGTATGTGTAAAATACGTGGTGTGAAATATATGATTGAGTAGTGGAGAGAGGAAGATCGGAATGTAATTCCTGCAAGCTCTGATCAGTTTGCCATGAGACCGCCTAATGCCGTGATCTTTACAGGCACAAACGTATATGCTCTCGCAAACTGACGGATTTTGGCAAGTGTAAGTTTTCCGGGTCCCGGATTTTCAGGAGTACGATCGGGATTAATAGTGGGAATAGAAGTAGAATTTTTTGTCATAGGCGAACCTTTAAAATATTAAATCAGGACTTTGACTATATGTCCCGCGAATAATGTGATGCGTGATGTCTTTTATCATCTTTTTAACGTATGATCGCCGGACTTTATTGTGTGTGCCTAACGACATTTTGACCATCCGGACAAGAGAAAGGGAAGAAACAAAATTTATCCAGTCCGAAGATAGATCTTTCGGAATAAAAATAGTAATTTTGACATCCAAAACTCTAATAATTCAAATAATCATGGTCAAACATATTGTATCTTTCAAATTAAAGGGTAGTCCTGAACTTCGTAGGGAAGTTGCCGAACGTTTCAAACATGCGCTGCTGGAGCTTCCTTCGGTAATTGATGTGCTCCAGTCAATGGAGGTTGGAATCAATGAGAATCCTGTGGAGGACTGGGATGTGGTCCTAACTGCAGTTGTTCCTGAAATGAAGGACGTGGAAACCTACGCCAAGCATCCCGCTCATGTGGCAGCCGCATCAATAGTCGGTCCTCACAAGGAAGCGCGCGCCTGTGTTGACTACTATTTCTCATGATCAATCACTAATACCATCGTTTCATGGTCATTGTCTTTGATCTTGACGATACTCTATTTGCTGAAATGGATTTCGTGCGGTCAGCCTATAGGCGGATCGCACGCATTTATGGTCATGAGCTGCTCGATCCAATGTTAAACGCAGCAACTCCACGGGAGGCTTTTGATTCCACAGGCTTGCCGATAGAGGAATTGCTGATGATCTACCGATCACACGAGCCGGATATACTGCTGCCTTGGCAGTCACTCTTTACCCTCGCCGCGCTTAAAAACCGCGGTCATACCCTCGGTCTTATAACCGACGGCCGCAGTCTTACTCAACGAAACAAGTTCCGTGCGCTCGGACTTGAACGCTTTATCTCCCCGGATATGATATTCATCTCTGAAGAGATCGGTGCTGACAAACTTTCCGGAGAAGCATTTCGTCGAATAATTGACACCTGTGGGGTGGGTGTGACGTATATGTACGTCGGAGATAATCCAAAGAAGGATTTCATAGTTGCCAACCGCCTCGGATGGCAGACTGTATGTCTGTTGAATGGGGCAAGAGGTGAAAATATTTTCAGTCAGGATTTTAAGCAGTCCCCTGAAGAATATTGGCCAAAAATATTAATCTCACAATTGACTGACTTGCTCGGTTTTGACAATTTGAAATAGTTACAAATGTCATAAAGTTATCCAAAACCAAATAATAAGTGTTTGATTTTTAATATAATATAAAATATTAATCTTTAAAAAGTTTTCCAAAAAGAAAACATGATTGAATGAAAAATCCAACAAAAGTGTTGGATTTTTATTTTTATTCCGTAACTTTGTCACCGCTTTCGCACTTGAAAAAGTGGTCTCAAAAAGCAGTTTCAACTCTAACAGATTAATATTCAAGCTAACCCCTCAAAAATACTTTAAAATGATACTCACAGTGGTAAAACGCGACGGTAGAATCGTCGGTTACAACGAAGAGAAAATCAAAGCCGCAATTCGCAAAGCAATGCTCACTACAGAAATGGGTGAGGACGAAGCTCTCATTTCGCGTATTACCGATCGCATCGGGATGTCAGGCAACGAACAGATGTCTGTCGAAGAAATTCAGGATCATGTTGAGTTTGAACTCATGAACTCTCCCCGTAAGGAAGTGGCCAAACGCTACATCGCTTATCGTGACAAGCGTTCGATAGCACGCCGAGCAAAGACGCGCGATATGTTCCTTGAGATCATCGAGGCCAAGAACAATGATATCACCCGCGAGAATGCCAACATGAACACCGATTCGCCTGCGGGTATGATGATGAAATTTGCAAGCGAGACTACCAAGCCGTTTGTCGATGACTATCTTCTTTCCGCAGAAGCCCGTGAAGCTGTGCAGAACGGTTATCTCCACATTCATGACAAGGACTATTATCCAACGAAGAGTCTTACCTGTGTCCAGCATCCGCTTGACCGTATCCTGAAATATGGCTTCATCGCAGGACATGGAGAGTCACGTCCGGCAAAACGCATAGAGACTGCGAGCATCATAGGTTGTATTTCACTGGAAACCGCGCAGAATGAGATGCACGGAGGTCAGGCCATCCCTGCATTTGACTTCTATCTTGCACCTTTCGTGCGCTCGTCATTTATTGAGGAGGTAAAACAGCTTGAAGATCTTAACGGTGTAGATCTGTCACACATATATAATAAAGAACTTGATGACTATGTGAAACGTCCCCTTGACGGACTCTCCGGAGAGGAACGTTGGGTTCAGCACGCCATGAATCAGACTGTGAGCCGTGTCCATCAGGCAATGGAGGCTTTCATCCATAATATGAATACCATACACTCGCGTGGTGGCAATCAGGTTGTGTTCAGTTCGATCAACTATGGCACGGATACATCCGCTGAAGGCCGCTGCATCATCCGCGAACTTCTCAACTCAACTTATGAGGGTGTGGGCAACGGAGCTACCGCTATTTTCCCCATTCAGATATGGAAAAAGAAAAGGGGTGTCAGCTATCTGCCTGAGGATCGTAACTACGATCTCTATCAGCTTGCATGCAGAGTTACCGCACGCCGTTTCTTCCCTAACTTCGTCAATCTTGATGCCACTTTCAATCAGCACGAGAAATGGGATGCCAACGATCCTCTGCGTTATAACTATGAAGTGGCTACAATGGGTTGCCGCACACGTGTATTCGAGAATCGCTTCGGCGAAAAGACCTCTATCGGTCGTGGCAATCTAAGCTTCTCCACAATTAATATTGTCCGTCTTGCCATTGAGTGCATGAACATTAAGGATGAAGAAGAGCGCGTAAGTAAGTTTTTCCGTAAATTTGATGAAATTCTTGACATAACGGCCCGTCAGCTATGTGACCGCTATAATTTCCAGAAGACTGCTATGGTGAAGCAATTCCCGCTTCTCATGTCGCGTCTTTGGAACGGAGCGGAAAAACTCGGTCCGAACGACACTATTGAAAGTGTGATCAATCAGGGTACCCTTGGTATCGGTTTCATTGGCCTTGCCGAATGTCTGATCGCACTTGTCGGCAAGCATCACGGCGAAAGCGAGAAAGCTCAGGAACTCGGTCTGAAAATCGTGAATCACATGCTCAAACGTGCCAACGAATACAGCGAACGCTATCAACACAACTTCTCCGTGCTTGCCACTCCGGCTGAAGGTCTTTCCGGTAAGTTTACCTCACGCGACCGTAAGGCTTTCGGAGTGATACCTGGTATTACAGACAAGGCTTATTATACCAATTCAAACCATGTGCCTGTCTATTATCACTGCTCACCCGCTCACAAAGCTAAGATCGAAGCTCCTTATCACGATCTGACCCGCGGTGGCCACATCTTCTATGTCGAAATTGACGGTGATGCGACACATAATCCCAAGGCTATTTCGGATATCGTGGATCTGATGGATAAGCACAACATCGGTTACTGTTCAGTGAATCACAACAGAAACCGATGCATGGATTGCGGCTACGAAGATGCACAGGAGAATCTTGAGGAATGTCCTCACTGCCATAGTCACAACATTGACTGTCTCCAGCGTATCACAGGCTATCTTGTAGGCACTACAGACCGCTGGAATAATGCGAAACTTGCGGAACTTAAAGACCGTATCGTCCACAAGTAAGATTGACAAAAAGACATGAGAATACTTGATATAGTTCCGGGGACATCTGTTGATGGCCCCGGACTTCGTACAGCCATTTACTTTGCAGGATGTGAACACAAATGCCCCGGTTGCCATAATCCGCAATCATGGGACTTTGATGGCGGTCAGGATATGAGCATTGACGAGGTAATGGCGGTGGTGATTGAAAATGATTTTGACGTCACATTTACAGGGGGTGATCCTCTATACAGTGTCGAGACGATTTTGCCGCTTGCACGCGAGATCCGGCGTATTGGGAAAAGTATCTGGTGTTATACCGGCTTCCGTTACGAGGAGATAGTCTCTCATCCTCGCATGAGAGAGCTAATGGAATACATCGATGTGCTTGTCGATGGTCCGTTTGTAGAATCTCTCCGCGATGTTCATCTGTTGTTCCGTGGATCATCAAACCAACGTCTTATAGATCTCCATAAAAGCACGCCGGACTCTATAGTCGAATGGGAATAGTGAACTCGGCTCAATCTGATAATAACGGACTATCAATTGCCATACAATAAAATCGGCCATTCAGTGTCAAATCTGAATGGTCGATTCTGTATCTGGAAGTTATCCGTGGTAAATTAACAGATGTGTTGATTAGCCAAGGATCGCGATTACTTCAATTTCGACAAGCACCTGCTTGGGAAGCTCACGCACAGCTACAGCGGAACGAGCAGGGAAGGGCTCTGCAAAATTCTGGGCATAGACCTCGTTCATCTCACCGAAGAGACTCATGTCTGCGAGGAATACAGTGGTCTTTACTACATTTTCGATGCTCGCACCGGCAGCAGCAAGAATAGCCTTTACATTTGCAAGGGACTGTGCGGTCTGAGCCTTGATACCTTCGGGAACGGTTCCTGTAGCGGGATCAACGGGGATCTGACCTGAGCAATAGAGCATGTTGCCAACCTTGATAGCTTGGCTATAAGGACCGATTGCGCCGGGGGCTGCTGTAGTGGATATTACTTCTTTCATGATTTGAATTATGGTTAATAATTATTTGAATTGAATTGTCGTGCAAATTTACACAATATCTCTGATACTATCGAGGCATTGATACGTCAGACTTCAGATTTTTATTCAGAGGGAGATGAATTTCGGAGAGCAGAACGCTTGAAGCATTCTGACGGAATTCGGTATCAAGTTTGTCGCAAAGGTCAAGCAGAGGTTTGAACTCATTGTCGAAAACTGAGAGAAACTGAGCTTCGCCATGGTTTGACAATACGTCGAGAACATGTCCTAATGTATAATGTTCGGGGCTTGTTGTAGGTATAAGCGGCGTATCGACTTCAATTTCATTTTCAGTAGGAGCTAGGCGGGCAATCAATTTACAATCAAGGAGGAAATTGACTACGATTGCCGTCAAACGTGGAGGGATAATGAAATTTGCTGACAATTCCGCGACATTAAGCGGTTTTTCACCTTCCTTGAAACGCTTGATAATCACGGTAAGGACTGCCAGACAGACCTTGCGCCTGTAAGCTCCGGAAATATTGTCGGTCTGATGCTCGTATGAGAAAAGGTAGATTTCCTGAGATGATCTGCATAGGAGTGCGCCTGTGAGAGTGATGAGCCAAGATAGCTGCATCCATATCAACATCAATGGTAGGAACGAGAAACTACCGTAGATAGCGTTGTACTTTGCCACATAGATCTGTCCGGATATGAATAGCCATTGTAATAACTGGAAGGCAAGTCCGGAAATCAGGCCGGTGAAAATCGCATTTCTAAACTTGACCTTTGTATTAGGAATCAACATGTAGGCCCCCGTAAAGAACAGACAGCCAAACAAAATGGAAACTATATCAAGAATATCACCGAGAACCGGACCGACAAAATCAAAAGGCAGTAACTTCTGTATGGCAGTTGACATGAAGATACGGAGACCTCCCGAACATATCATCAATACCGGAAGAATGATGCATATTGCAAGATAATCCGTCACTTTTCGTGTAAAAGGCCGATCAATCCTGATACCCCAGATGTTATTGAATGTTGTCTCAACGGAATCAAGAAGCGAAATCAAAGTCCAGAGGAGGAACACGATACCTACTCCTACGAAAATTCCTTCCGATGCCTGTTCCAGACATGAATCTACGAATGTAAACGCTACTTCCAGTGCTTTTCTCTGCGATGGAAAATATTGATACAACTGTGACTGCAGAATATTTTGGAATCCGAAACCACGTCCGATTGCAAAAAGTAGGGCAAGAGCCGGAACTACAGCAAGAAGTGTCCGGTAAGTCAGCGCACAAGCCGATGACTGAAGATCGGAACTCATGAATGAACGGACAGTCAGATTCAGGGTCTTGACAGTATTGACTTTAAAATTGTTCTGCTGATCCGTCCATACTCCTTCAGAGCAGTAGGCCCATTGTTTCATGATGCTTGACTTGGTACGCTCAAGCCATTGGGCAAATTTGCCCGGATTCTTTTCCTCGGTCATTTCTGGGTGATATATATCAGGGAAAAATTACTTTTCGCTATTCTTATCAATAAACGTACGTGCAGCCTGACTGCGCGAAATCTCTACAGCACGACCGAGACGTTCTTTCTCAAGTGACGCTACCTTGAATCGACGCAATGTCGTAGCATAATCGTAAAGCAATGCAATCTCTTGTGCCTGTGACTCCGGGAGCGGAATGGAATAAGATGACGCACCGACAAACGTAAGTGTCATAGGTTCACCAGCATGACGGCTGACAAAATGGCCGAGGCTGTCACACTCCACACCCATGAATGTGATAACCTCTCCACCCATCGAACGGTCATTGCGCTCACCGTCATGATTAACCGTAGCGGTCGTTGCCGACTCTCCACCGGCACTTACCTCTACAGATGTACTTTTTACACTCTTACCTTTGAGCGACGACATGAGATAGAAATCACCGTTAGGGCTGACACGAGCCTGCAGGCCTGTGGTGTTGAAAAACTTTGCAGGATCGGCAGTAGCAGCCACGTAGTAGCCTTCGATCGGGTTTTTGACGAATTTCAGCTGGCGTTGCAGTGAATCACCGCGCACGGCAAGCACTGCGGAAATTGAATCAGCTTGCTCAAGATTGCGCAATGTCAACCCTTCAGTGGCTTTAGTCGCAAGATGGAGTGCCTCACGACGCACATCTATCTCTTTAGGATATGCATTCTTGATGGAATCAGTGAGGGCAAGAGCCATGCTATAGTTTTGCGCCTCGTACGCGTCTTCAGCCTGTTGGAGAAGTGCGGTAGCTTTTTCAGTGTCGCTATTTCCGCCACATGCTGCCACACAGAAGGCACATCCGGCTATAGCCAGATTTTTAAAGAGGGATGTTTTGTCAGTTGCTACGTTCGACATCTTTTACTCCTTTTACAGTTTTAATTTTCTTGATAAGATTGTTAAGTGCGGAAGTGTCACTGATACCGACCACGAGAAATCCTGAGAAAATACCGTCGGATGAATCAATGGTGATATTGCGGAGCGTGACATCCTTTTCCTTATTGATAATGGATGTGATATTGGTGACAATCTCTATATCGTCATTACCGACTATTCTCAGAGTCGCGGCAAAACGACTGCCGACTTTTCCTGACCAACGAGTACGGATGACACGGTACGGATACTTATATCTTATATGGGCTGCATTCGGACAGTCGAGACGATGGATCTTTATCACACCTTCGGCGGATACGAATCCGAATACATCGTCACCGAATATAGGATTACAGCATTTGGATAGTTTATAGTTGATTCCCTTGATGTTGTCGCCGATAATAAGGATATCGTCCGACACATTTCCGGTATTTCGCTCCTGCCCATCCATCAGCTCAAACTCTTCCGCACTCCTGCGTTCGGTTTCTGCGTGCTTGTCCGCATTGTCAAGAAGCTCATATTGCGTTATCACATCATTGACATCCAACTCCTCGTCACCGATAGCCTTATAGAAATCGGTAACGGTTTTGTAAGACATTTTTTTGATGGTACGCATCAACATTCCTTCTTCAAGCTCGATCTTCCGGTTTTTGCATCGTCGCTGAAGGAGTTCCTTGCCGAGTTCAGCCGAGCGGTTAGCACGTTCGTTGATTGTCTGGCGGATCTTGTTGCGGGCTTTTGAAGTGACAACGAATGAAAGCCAGTCCTGTTTCGGCGTCTGACCGGGGGCGGTAGTTACTTCCACCGTGTCGCCGGAGTGAAGTTTATAATTGAGCTTCCGGTTGCGGCCATTGACCTTACCGCCGACACAGGTGCATCCGAGTTTGGAATGAATATTGAAAGCGAAATCAAGTACAGTCGCACCGAGAGGCAGACGGTAAAGATCGCCACGCGGAGTAAACACGAAGACCTCCTTGTCATAAAGATCCATCTTGAAGTTCTTCATTAGCTCCATCGGACCGTCCGCTGTCTCAAGGATGTCACGTATATTGTTCATCCAGCTGTCAAGATCACCTTCACTCTTTATGCCTTTATATTTCCAGTGAGCCGCAAGACCTTTTTCAGCCACGAGATCCATGCGTTTCGTACGTATCTGTACCTCCACCCATTTGTTGTCCGGCCCCTTCACTGTAGTGTGGAGGGATTCGTAGCCGTTACTCTTGGGTATGGATAGCCAGTCCTTCATTCGTGCCGGATTAGGCGTGTACATATCCGCAACGATTGAATAGACATTCCAGCAATCGGCCTTTTCGCGTTCGAGGGGAACATCGAGGATGACACGTATGGCGAAAAGATCATATATGCCTGAAAGTTCCACCTGCTGTTTGCGGAGTTTATTCCATATAGAATAGATGGACTTCGTGCGGCCCTTGATCTCATATTTCAGGCCGGTGGCATCGAGTTTCTCCTTTAACGGGGCGATGAAGTCGGCTATATATGCGTCCCGCGCAACTTTCGTCTCGTTAAGTTCCCGCGCAATCTTCGTATATGTCTCTCTGGCAGTATATTTCAGTGACATATCCTCCAGCTCGCTCTTGATCTTATAAAGACCGAGACGATGGGCAAGCGGTGCATAAAGATAATTGGCTTCAAACGCGGTGTCAGTGACAAACTTCTCGTCGGGGTGATGATTTATGGCGCGCATCAGCGTCAGACGTTCCACAATCATTATGATTATCACACGGATATCCTCCGCGAAAGTCATCAGAAGCCTACGGAAATTATCGGTCTTTACTACTCCCTGTTTTCCATAGAGGGTCGATACTTTCATAAGCCCGTTGACCATCCGCTCAACATCCTCATCCCATGTCTCACGCACAGTCTCGACCGAAATAAGCTCATCGACACAAAGTCCGTAGAGCAGTGTGGCTATGATCATGTTTCTGTCGGGTGAGACCATGTCGCATAGGGTAATGGCCGTTTCAAGAGCATGACTGATCTTGTTGAGACCATGACGATCGTTGACAGGATGTCCACCGGCGTATGCCTTCTTGATCATCCCTCTGAGGGTAGCGAAATCGGACGGCTGTGCGACCTCCCTGCTTTCTGCAAGGAGGTTCAGGACAAGATTTTTTATTTCGGCCCTCTCTTCAGAGGGAACAGTCGTTTTTTCCATTGTGTATAATTGACAAGAGAGATTGAATGGTGACCGTGTGGCACACCGTGCTATTTAGTCAGATGCTCTGGATGATTCTGACTAATCTCTACGATAGATGCATGCACCGATAGAATTCAGACGGGTATCGATGTCCTGATAGCCACGGTCGATCTGATCGATGTTGTCGATCGTGGAGACACCTTTCGCACTCATGGCGGCGATCAGCATGGCTATACCTGCACGGATATCAGGAGAATGCATATTGTTTGCCCGAAGGGGAACCTTATGGTCAAGGCCGATAACCACCGCACGGTGAGGATCGCAAAGCATTATCTGCGCTCCCATGTCGATCAGGCGGTCAACAAAGAAGAGTCGGCTTTCAAACATTTTCTGATGGATAAGCACGCTCCCTTTGCATTGCGTGGCCGTCACGAGCATTACTGAAAGAAGATCGGGAGTCAAACCGGGCCAAGGGGCATCGGCTATCGTCGGGATTGAACCATCAAGATTGGTTTCGATCTCGTAATGATCCTGTGAGGGGATATAAATATCGTCACCGCGACGTTCAAGATTGATGCCAAGACGACGGAATGAATCGGGTATGATACCGAGATTGTCGTAGCTGACATCCTTTATGGTTAGTTCACTGTTCGTAATGGCGGCCATGCCGATAAAACTGCCTACCTCGATCATGTCCGGAAGGATCGTATGATCAGCACCATATAGTTTTTCTACTCCAGTGATTCGTAATAGATTTGAACCGATACCATCGATAATCGCACCCATTCCTACGAGCATACGGCAAAGTTGCTGGACGTATGGCTCGCAGGCTGCATTATAGATGGTGGTGGTGCCTTCTGCAAGAACAGCTGCCATGATGATATTGGCCGTACCGGTGACGGATGCCTCGTCGAGAAGCATGTAACAACCTTTGAGACCGCTTACACTCACGAGGTAGTAAGCCTGACGTTCCTCATTGTAGGCAATCATCGCACCGAGTTTTGAAAGGCCGGTTATATGCGTATCGACACGGCGACGTCCTATCTTGTCACCACCGGGCTTTGCGAAGTATGCCTGACCGAGGCGTGCAAGTAAAGGACCGACCACGAGCACCGATCCTCGCAGTGATGCACAGCGCGACACAAAGTCGGCACTGGAAATATAGTCCTCATCAAGATCATCTGCCTGAAAACGATATGTGTCATCACTTAGCTTATCTACTTTGACACGCATAGCTTTCAGCAGATTGATGAGATTGACCACATCGAGAATATTGGGCACATTATGTATGGTGACCGGCTCTGAAGTAAGAAGAGTAGCGCAGATTACTTCGAGAGCTTCGTTTTTGGCACCTTGAGGACTGATACATCCACTCAGCCGGTGACCGCCTTCAATAATATAAGTGCTCATGTCGGTTTTTGAGTTAGTTATGTTAAATTAGAGAAACGTGCTTATGATATATAGAATGATTTTACAATCAAATATGTTCAACCTCCGGAGAAAGTGTTATGTCGAAGCGGTCGCGGACAGATTGGATGATCTTCCTTTCAAGTGCGATAACCTCATCTGGGGTAGCCTCGCGTTTGGGATTGACTATTACAAGCGGCTGTAATCGCCACACCGCCACATTGCCATCCTCATAACCTTTCCAGCCGCATTGATCAATAAGCCAAGCAGCAGGGATCTTATACCCGCCATCGACTTTGTAATGTGGCGGTTCATGGCCACCGATAGTTTCGCATAATCGATAGAAGCTGTCATCTGAAATCACCGGATTCTTGAAGAAACTTCCTGCGCTTGGGGTGACTGACGGGTCAGGCAATTTGGAATCTCGTGTAGCTATCACTGCCGCTCTTACATCGTTAGGCGTAATGGTATTACGGTCCTTTCCTTCAAAGAGTTTTTGCAGAGCGGGGTAGGAGAGTTCAGGCCCCTTTGTAGCCGACAATCTATAATCTACCGCATGAATTATGTAGCGGCGTTTCGAATCCGGCTTTTTGAATATCGAATCCCTGTAACCGTAACGGCACTGTTCATTAGTAAAAGTAACAAAATCACGTCCAACCTTATCATAGGCATGTACCGCTACGATTGAATCACATGCTTCTGTCCCGTATGCACCGACATTCTGCACTGCCGAGGCTCCGACCTCGCCGGGGATACCGGACAGATTTTCCACACCCCAAAGATGTCGGTCACAGGACCATCGGACAAAATCATCCATGATCTCACCTGCACCGACCCTCACGATAATATCCTGTGGATTCTCATCACTGATGATCTCATAACCCTTGATCGCACTGTGGAATACTACTCCGGGGAAATCACGTGTGAAAAGCAGATTGCTTCCCCCACCGATATGAAACGTATCGACATCCTTTCTTACTGATGAAAGCAGGAAGGGTATGTCGGCTGCGGAGTCATATTCCATAAATGCACCGCACTTCACTTTCATTGCAAAAGTGTTGCGCGGGGTGAGGTCATAATTGTCAATTCTCTTTATCATTCTTCAGGATTTTAGCATCTGCATAATTATTCTTTACTTCAGGATGCTGATTCAATCCACAAATTTAATCAAAAATTTGGGAGAATGGTTAAACTGATCCAAAAAAATCCAGCTAAATTTCCGCTTACATATCCATATCATCCCTAAAAAAGAATTTTTGATGATTTTTCCGCGAATCTGTAGTTTTATATTTTAAAATTACTAATTTTGCAGTATCTCCCTCCTGCAAATATCCTTTAACCGAAAAATCGATGACACTACCATGGATTTAGTCATCAGCAATGACTCCCGATCCCGCCGACTGGCATATTACCTCGCGGAAGAAGAATATCTCGCCACCAAATATCCCGGACGTGATTTCTTCTTTGCTTGGCAGGTGCAGCCGACTGTCATTGTCGGGCGCAATCAGCTCCTTGAACGGGAGATCAACGTTGATTTCTGTCGGGAAAATGGTGTTGACATTGTCCGTCGGAAAAGCGGTGGAGGTGCAGTTGTGGCTGACATGAACAACATCATGTTTTCCTACGTAACTTCATCCGACGATGTTTGCGCTACTTTCGGCGAATACACATCATTAGTTGCATCCGCCCTCAGGGAGCTTGGCTTGAATGCATCTGATAATTCCCGTAATGACATTCTTATCGGAGACCGGAAAGTATCCGGCAACGCTTACTATCATCTTCCCGGACGTAGTATAGTTCACGGCACGATGCTTTACGACTATGATCCGGTGTTGATGTCCAACGCGCTGCGGCCTTCCGTGTCGAAGTTGTCATCTCACGGTGTGCAATCCGCACGCAGCCGCGTTACGACGATCCGCGAACATCTCCCGCACCTGTCCATCGGTGAGTTCCTCGACCATATTTTAAAGAGTGTTCCTAATGGTGGCCACACGCTGCTGCTCACCGATAGCGACGTAGAAGCGATAGAAAAAATCGAACAATCATATTTCCGTCCCGGATGGCTCTCAGGTAAGAATCCAAGAGGCACGGTAAGTAACACTGAACGCCTTGACGGAATAGGAGAGATCCGTGTAGATCTTGCTCTTTCAAAAGGAAGGATTACGTCTGTGACGCTCTCCGGTGACTATCTTGAAAATTCAGATGCGGGCGATGTGATAAATAATTCACTTATCGGAACACCATACAACAGAGAAGACGTAAGCTCCGCTCTCGGCAAGCTAAACCTTTCTTCTCTCATTCCGAACCTTACCATTGAAAAATTCATCGACATAATATTTTAGATCCATAACCAAAGAAAAAGATATAACCTTAAAAATACCTCACACCTAAAATTATGGAAGAATTAAGAAAAACATGTCTGCATGACAAGCATGTCAGTCTCGGAGCTCAGATGAGCCCCTTCGGAGGATTCGATATGCCCATCCAGTATGCCGGGATCGTCGAGGAGCACAATGCAGTCCGCAATGCTTGCGGTGTCTTTGACGTATCCCACATGGGCGAAGTCCTCGTAACAGGACCGGATGCCGAAAAGTATGTCAATTACATTTTCACCAATGACGTATCAGGGCTCTCTGACGGAGGCATTCTCTACGGCATGATGCTCAATCCTCAAGGCGGAGTCGTGGATGACCTGCTCGTCTATAAGCGCGGCGAGAATCATTTTCTCCTTGTCATCAACGCCTCGAATATCGCAAAAGATGTGGCTTGGATTGAAGAACATGCCCGGAAATTCGATGTCACCATCAACAATATCAGTGATGAGATAGGCGAAATAGCTGTTCAAGGGCCTGAATCAGAAGCTGCTCTTGAAGAAATTCTCGAAATTCCCTGCAAGGAACTGGCTTTTTATACATTCAAGGAACTTGATCGCAACGGCCATCATCTGATCGTAAGCCGCACAGGCTACACAGGTGAGGATGGATTTGAAATCTATGCTGACCATGAGACCACGCGTGAACTTTGGGATAAGTTAATCGAATCCGGTAAAGTTGCACCATGCGGTCTCGGATGCCGTGACACACTCCGTTTCGAGGTAGGTCTGCCTCTCTATGGAGATGAACTCGCTGAGGATATCACTCCTGTTGAGGCCTGTCTGTCAATGTTCGTCAAACTTGATAAGCCTGAATTTATCGGTCGTGAGGTCATCGCCCGTCAGAAAGCTGAAGGAGCACCACGTAAGCTCGTGGGTCTTGAGCTTATGGACCGCGCCATTCCCCGCCACGGCTATGAAGTGCTCAATGCTGACGATGAAGTGATCGGCTATGTCACTACCGGTTATCGCGGCATATCTGTTGATAAGAGTATTGCTGCTGCGCTCATCCAGACTCCGTATGCCGTAAAGGACAACGAATTGAAAATCCGTATCCGTCGCAAGACTTTCCCTGCAAAGGTCGTGGCTAAAAAATTCTACAAGAAATCATACAAAAAATAAATCATATCCCCCAATCTTAAAAAACTTACCATTATGAGCAAGACATATTATTCTCCCTCTCACGAATACATTACAGTTGACGGCAACATCGGTTACATCGGCATCAGCGATTACGCACAGCATGCACTCGGCAACGTGGTTTATGTCGATATGCCCGAAGAAGGCGATGAACTTGAGGCAGGTGAAGATTTCGGAGCCGTTGAAAGCGTTAAGGCAGCCAGCGATCTTTTTGCTCCCGTCAGTGGAGAAGTCATCGAGGTTAATGAAGCTCTCGTGGATAATCCCCGTCTTCTCAATGAGGATGCTATGGCCAACTGGATCGTGAAAATTGAGCTTTCAGACCCCTCGCAGCTCGATGCCCTTATGGACGAGGAGGCTTATCGCGCACACTGCGAATCAGAGAAGCATTGATCCCGCACTTCCGGACAAGAGAACTTTCTGTATCACCAGTTTCCCTATACTTTTGACGTGACACACAGATATTTTCCCCATACCCCCGACGATATTGCCGCTATGCTCGAACGCTGTGGCATGAAGAGCCTCGATGAGCTTTACAGCGATGTCCCGGAGGGTCTGAAATTGAAACGCGACTATGATCTTCAGCCTCAGATGAGTGAAAAGGAGGTCCGAGATTTCTTTGAGGAACTCGCAATGCGCAATCAACCCCTGACTTGTTTTGCAGGTGCAGGTTTCTATGACCACTATACCCCGGCTGTAGTCCAATCGCTTGCTTCACGCTCGGAATTTCTTACGGCCTACACTCCTTATCAGCCTGAAATCTCGCAGGGTACGCTCCAGTACATCTTTGAATACCAATCAATGATGAGTCAGTTGACCGGCTTGGAAGTTTCGAATGCCTCGATGTATGACGGAACGACTGCCGTGGCCGAAGCTATGCTTATGGCAGTCAGCCATGCCCGTAAGAAGAACCGTGTGCTTGTATCAGCTACGCTCAACCCCATCTATCGTGAAGTCATCGACACATACGCTCATTATCATGGCGTCACGGTCGATACTGTTCCTGAAAAAGATGGAGTGACCGATATTGAAGCCATGCGCACGATGCTGGCCGACGGAGATGTGGCCGGAGTAATTGTCGCCACACCGAACTTCTACGGTATTCTTGAAGATTATACCGGCGTAGCCGATATGGTTCATGCGGCGAAAGCCCTCCTCATAATGACTGCTCCCGCATCAGCTCTCGGAGTGATTCGTACGCCGGGAGAGTGGGGGGCTGACATCGCAGCAGGTGAGGCGCAGTCGCTCGGTATGCCTCTCAATTTCGGAGGTCCATATCTCGGTTATATCTGCTCGACCAAAGCTCTGATCCGTAAGTTGCCCGGACGTATTGTCGGTGCGACGACCGATGCTGACGGCCAACGTGTGTTCGTGCTTACACTTCAAGCTCGCGAACAGCATATCCGCCGCGACAAGGCAACTTCCAACATCTGCTCGAATCAAGGATTGATGACTCTATATGCAGCCATATACCTCTCGCTTATGGGAGCGAAAGGTCTGCGTGAAGTAAACGAACTTTCATCAGCAGGTGCCCATTATCTTGCCAAGCGACTTGTTGAAAGCGGAGCATTTGAGCTTAAATATCCGGATCGTCCCTTCCTCAATGAATTTGTCGTGCGTTTCAAGGGTGAGGTCAAGCTCGCCGATTTTGTGGAGGTCTGCAACTCATGTGGATGTCTCCCCGGCGTAATGATTTCCGATGACGAACTTCTCGTCTGTGTCACCGAGACACGGACCAAAGAAGAAATGGACCGTTATGCTTGGCGTGCTGAAACTTTTTCAAAAGCCACTTTGCCTTCGATGAACGTGGGCGACTTGGCCGATAATATGTCCAATTGATCAGATGTCCCGAAAACATGAATAAGAAATATTACGGAAAAGTAATTTTTGAGCTCTCGCGTCCGGGACGTCAGGGCTACAGTCTTCCCGCCAATGGTTGTGAGGATGCGCTTTCATCACTTCCCTCCAATCTGCTCCGCGAGACAGCACCCGAACTTCCCGAAGTTGATGAGCTGACTACTGTCAGACACTACAATAACATGTCAACCAATAACTTCGGCGTCGATACCGGATTCTATCCTCTTGGATCATGTACGATGAAGTACAACCCTAAGATAAATGAGGAAATAGCGTCTCTGCCTGCATTCACGAGTCTGCATCCTTTCCAGCCCTCAGCAACGGTACAGGGAGCACTCGAAGCCTATTATACCCTCCAGACCATGCTGAGCGAGATAGGAGGTATGGCGGAATTTACGCTTAATCCCTACGCCGGAGCACACGGTGAGCTGACAGGTCTGATGGTTATCCGTGCCTATCACAAAAGCCGTGGTGACGCAAAGCGTACGAAAGTGATTGTACCCGATTCAGCTCATGGTACGAATCCGGCCTCCGCAGCCGTAGCGGGTCTGAAAGTTGTTGAAGTCAAAAGTCTTCCTGACGGTACGGTAGATGTCGAGGCCCTTCGTGCGCTTCTTGACGACACCGTGGCAGCCGTCATGATGACAAACCCCAACACCGTAGGTATTTTCGAACACAATATTCCGGAAATTGCCGAGATGGTGCATGCGTGTGGCGCGCTCCTTTATTATGACGGTGCAAATCTCAATCCGCTGCTCGGTGTGGCCCGTCCCGGTGACATGGGATTTGATGTCATGCACATAAATCTCCACAAGACATTCTCAACTCCCCACGGTGGCGGTGGCCCCGGATCAGGTCCGGTAGGTGTACGTGCAGGTCTCGAACAATTCCTCCCGAATCCGCGTGTGGTAAAGCATAAGCCCGACAGCGGCGATGCACTCTTCCATCTCGATTTCGGAACGGAAAAAGGCCCGCATGCACTCGGTCGTATTTCGGCATGGCTTGGCAACTTTGCGGTAGAGCTCCGTGCGCTTGCCTATATACTTTCGCTCGGACGGGACGGCTTGAAACTTGCAGGATCGCTGGCCACACTCAACGCCAACTACATCAAGGAATCTCTACGCGATCTCTACGCACTCCCGATCGATCGTGTGTGCAAGCACGAATTTGTATTTGACGGCCTCGCCGATAAGTCAACAGGAGTGACCACACTCAATATTGCCAAAAGACTGCTGGATCACGGATTTCATGCTCCGACCATTTATTTCCCGTTGCTGTTTCATGAATCCCTCATGATAGAGCCAACGGAAACAGAAAGCAAGGAGACTCTTGATGAATTCATCGAAGTCATGCGCGACATTGCCCGTGAGGCAATCGAGACACCTGATGTGGTGAAAAATGCTCCGCTCGAAACTCCGATCCGTAAGCCTGACGATACGGCGGCGGCTCTGAATCCTGTCGTTACTTTTTCAGCACTCTAATTCCATCATATATAATGGAAAGATCTGATTTACTTATTATCGGGGCAGGTCCCGGCGGCTATGAAACAGCCGTCGAGGCTGCTGCCCACGGTAAAACCGTTACGCTTATCGAAAAAGATCTCGCAGGCGGCACTTGTCTCAACCGCGGATGTATCCCGACCAAGGCTCTGTGTCGTTCAGCCGAAGCAGCCATGACGATTGCCGCTGCCGAAGAGTTCGGTCTGTCGCCGGTCACGGCAACTGTCGATTTCCCAGCTGTAATGGAACGGAAGAACCGCATAGTCTCAGAACTTCGTGAGGGTGTCGGGACGCTGCTGAAAACTGTAAATGTCATCAAAGGAGAGGCGCGCTTCAAATCACCATCAGTTGTTGAAGTTGACGGCATAGACTACACTGCTTCGGAAATCATTATCGCCACCGGCTCTGCACCGGCTCTTCTACCTGTGGAGGGAAAAGAGCATTGTATGACCAGCGATGAAATTCTTTCGCTCGAAAAACTTCCAGCATCGCTCTGCGTGATCGGGGGTGGAGTCATCGGCATGGAGTTTGCATCTATTTTTGCGGCCTTCGGTGTTGAAGTGACCGTCGTAGAATACTGTAAGGAAATTCTTCCACCTTTCGACGCTGAGATTGCAAAGCGTCTCAGAATGTCGCTTAAACGCCGTGGCATAAACGTCATCATCGGAGCGGAAGTGAAGTCAATAACCGAAGGGCCTGTTGTCCATTATTCGGTAAAAGGTAAGGAAAAGACGGTTGAGGCTGAGGCTGTCCTGATGGCTGTCGGCCGTAAGCCCGTCATCCCTGAGGGGCTGGCTGATGCCGGGGTGGCCATTAACCGTGGAGCTGTCTGTGTCAACGACGATATGAGCGTCATTTTTGAAGAGGGTCGTGAGCCGTCGGATGTCAGACTTTATGCCATCGGTGATGTCAACGGTAGATGTATGCTTGCACATGCGGCTGTGATGCACGGAAAGGTCGCATTAGGGTTGGGGCGCCTTACGGATGTTATTCCCTCAGCTGTCTTTACTTCTCCGGAATGCGCTATGGTAGGACTTACAGAAGAAAAATGTATTGAACTCGGACGTAATATCCGTATAGGTAAAGCTACTTTCCGTGCCAACGGTAAAGCTTTGGCAATGGGTGAGCCTGAAGGACTGGCCAAAGTAATTGTTGATGCTGATACGGATGAGATTCTCGGTTGCCATATATGCGGGGCACACGCGGCTGATCTGGTTCAGGAAGTTGCTACTGCAATGCAGTCAGGGCTTAAATCATCAGCCATACGCTCTACAGTTCATGCTCACCCGACACTTGGAGAAGTCGTCCTCGCTGCAATGCCGGAATGAACGTAAAACTTGAATTTGTAATACGTTTAGATCATTTCAACATAACAGATGAACCGATTCATTGATTTTGTCAATTAATGAATCGGTTCATCTGTTCTTGCAGTGTTATTCTTTTACTCGTCGTCGTGGGGGAAGAGTTTGTCCTCACGGTCAAGATGGAAATCTTTTGTCAGTAAAGCAATGAATTTTGAGATTTGCGTGATGGCATTCTGTGTCTCAGGGGAAATCTCCTTGCTCTGCAGACGCAGCATCAGCATACCGTAAAGGGCGTTGAAACATGTTTCGATCTCCCCTGTAGGGTTCTCACCGGCTTTGGCACGAAGTTCGACGATGTAGGGGAGGGTTTTGTAAAACTCAGCGGTATATTCAGGGAAACGCGGGTCTTTGAGCAGCGCGAGATGCAAATCCGTCAATTGAATTATGACATTCTTATTGAGCTGAAGGTGTCCGCTTTTCTGCACGTTTTCACGACGCATCATATCAATGAGCGATTCATACCATTCCAGCATCTCCTTTTCCTGAGCAGGCTCAAGATTGAACTTGTCAATGACGTTGGCCTTTATTTTGTCAAGATCCAAGTCATTGGCACGGATTATATCCTCGATCTGCCACATGTAAAGCAGATACTCCGCAATATTTTCTTTATTTTTTTGTGATGCGATATACATTGATGATTATAATTTTGTTCTGAATAAGTGACTATACAAAAATAACACATTCCGGCGTAAATTAGTGCACGGTTGCGTCAATATTTGTATTTTTGCATCAAAAATCAATCCAAATAAGTTTAATCATGCTCACTACCGATAAGCTCTCCTGTAATATTCTTGCCGATCTGCTTGTGGCTCACGGAATAAATCGAGCCGTTCTTTCACCGGGAAGCCGTAACGCTCCTTTAGTGATCGCCCTCACGCGAAGGGAAAGCCTGCAGACTTCTGTGGTAATTGATGAGCGGTCGGCAGCTTTCATCGCGCTCGGAATGGCTATTCAGAGTGGTGAACCTGTCGCATTGGTGTGTACGAGCGGTACGGCATTGCTCAATTACGCGCCTGCTGTGGCCGAGGCTTTTTATCGTGGTGTGCCCCTGATTGTTATTTCGGCCGACAGACCGGAAGAATGGATCGATCAGGATGATTCGCAGACAATATGGCAGCAGAATGCACTTGCCCCATACGTTAAACGTAGCTGTGACATTCCGGCTCATACTGATTTCAGCAATGGAGAGTGGGTATGTAACCGACTCATCAACGACCTGTTGCTTGAGGCCGTCAACGCTAGGAAGGGTCCTGTCCATATTAACATTCGTCTGGATGCTCCGCTCAGCCGTGTCAATGAATTTCAGCCTGACTGCAGTCGTGTTGTACGCATGGTATCACCTTCTGTCGAACTGCCTACTGCTGAAGCCAGAAGAATAGGAGCGACAATAGCTTCTCCGCGAAAAGTCCTTATAATAGTTGGATTTCACGAACCCGACGAAAAGCTTAACCGTGCCCTTGCCAAACTTGCGGCTTTGCCTAACGTAGCGGTGATGACGGAGACCATAGCCAACCTTCACTCGCCCCTGTTTATCAATCGTATTGATTCCACACTCTGCCGTCTTACGGACGGTGAGCGTAGAGAGCTTGCCCCCGATGTTGTCATTACGGCGGGTGGGGCACTTGTCTCCCGTTTCGTAAAGGAGTGGCTTCGTTCTCTCTCTGATGTTGAGCACTGGCATGTCGGTCTTTCGCATACGACCATTGATTGTTTCAAGCATCTCACGCTGCGCATCGAGATGCGTCCATCGGTATTTCTGCGCCAACTTGCTTCAGCACTCCAGATCTTCAAAGCTCAATCCGACTATGCTGCACGTTGGCGCAAGGTAATGGCTTATGCAGTGGAAACGCATGATTCCTATATCACCGCCTCGCCGTGGTCAGACATGAAAGCATTCTCCTTTATTATTCCTCACATTCCCCCTCGGTGGAATCTGCACCTTTCAAACGGTACTCCCATACGCTACGCGCAACTTATGGATTGTTCACGCATACACCGCTGTGACTGTAACCGTGGAGTCAGCGGTATTGACGGCTGTAGTTCTACCGCCTTGGGTGCATCCGTAGTCTATAAGGATACCACTTTGCTTATCACAGGCGACATGAGCTGTCAGTATGATCTCGCTGCTTTCTCGTCACAGCTTGTCAGCCCTAAGTTCAAAGTCATAGTCATCTGTAACGGTGGGGGAGGCATATTCCGTTTTATCTCATCGACATCATCACTTCCGGAACTGGAAGAATGTTTTGCTGTAGGCACACGTCTGCCTCTCCGACAGATAGCCGAGGGATACGGCTTCGCCTATCATGAGGCTCATGACCTTGCCGGATTGCAACGTGAATTTAAGGATTTCGTCGCTGTGGATGATGCGCCTGCCTTATTGGCCGTATTCACTCCTGCAGAGGAATCGGCTGAAGTTTTGAAGCGATACTTTCAGCAGCAATAAGCGAATCAGGTTTCCCTATATCGATCCAGTTATAAGGTGTATCCGGTATGAATCCTTTTATATATAAGGTGGAACATGAATCAGTGTAGAACGGAGTTATTGAAAATTTCGCTTCATCCGTATATTCTGCAAGGACTGTAAAAATCTCAGGATTTACTATATGGACTCCACCGAAAGCCAATCGTCGTATAGGCATTGAATTGATATCAGTAAAGGGCGATCGGATCTCACCGGTCCTGATATTCTCCCAACCGACCATCCTCATGTCAGGATCAAAAAGCAGATAGCGAGAAGTCGGACGCTCGCCCACAAGCAGAGTGATCTGTGCATCCGATTCAATATGACTACGCAGCATTTCACTGATATCAAAATCTGTCAGGATGTCGGCATTATGAAC
Source organism: Duncaniella sp. (assembly GCF_029056165.1). NCBI lineage: Bacteria > Pseudomonadati > Bacteroidota > Bacteroidia > Bacteroidales > Muribaculaceae > Duncaniella > Duncaniella sp. The sequence continues at coordinate 127,080 of NZ_JAIDBW010000039.1, forward strand.
CAGTATCGGTTCATCGCCCTGTAAAAATTCCCGTGCTTTCAGAAGGCCACCTCCTGTGTCAAGGAGACAATCGCTTTCATCGCTGATGCTTATATTGACTCCGAAGTTGCTGTTTTCAGCAAGATAATTTCTGATGGCGTCGGCATGATGATGGATATTCACCACCATATCCCTGATACCGGCAGATTTGAGTTTTAGGATGATACGTTTCAGCATCGGTTCTCCACCGACTTCAACGAGTGCTTTAGGTTTCCTATGGGTAATATCGCCGAGACGCGTTCCAAGTCCGGCGGCAAAGATCATAGCTTTCATAGTGACTGATCTATATTCTGTTCACGGTGGATGAGATGAACTTTGACGTGGGGATATTTGGCTTTGATATGCTCAGCCATTTTTTGCGCACCATAGACGCTGCGGTGTTGTCCCCCTGTACATCCGAAATTGACTGAAAGAGAGGTGAAACCGCGACGGTCATAACATTCGACCGACGGATCTACCAATCCATAACAATTCTCAAGAAAACGGATAATCTCACCACGGCCTTCAAGGAAATCTATAACCGGTCTGTCAAGACCCGTTATCTGCTTATATTCATCGTAACGTCCGGGGTTTTCCATGCCACGGCAGTCAAAGACAAAACCACCACCATTGCCCGACATATCCTGCGGTATTCCTTTCTTATACGAGAAACTCATGACGGTTACGGTTAGTGAACTTTCACTCCGTTGCGTAGCAGACAGCAAAAGTTCGCTGTCCACCTTATTTATCATGCGTTCAAGTACTTCTGTCAAGTAGGGATATTCCACAAAAGGTTCAGCTATTAGGGTTGAGAGATTACCGATAGCAAGCGGAATGCTTTTCAGGAAGTGGGGCTTGCGCTCGAATTTTCCTCTGAATCCGTAGGCCCCAAGCACTTGGAGATTACGCAGCAGTGAAAATTCACGAAGACGCAGACTGAATTTTTCAGGATCAATATCCACGTATCTTGATGCGCTGCAGATGTAGGTCTGAGTCAGCTCCTCACGCAATTCCACCGGAAAACCGGCACGGGCCTGAGTGATGAACGACACAAGATCATATTCGGCCGGTCCGCGACGTCCTCCCTGAAAATCTATGAAATATGGCTGCCCATCCTTGATCATTACGTTGCGTGACTGGAAATCACGATACATGAATGAACCGGAGGGATTTGCTGAAAGGCGTACAGCCATTTTGCGGAAATCCTCCTCCAATCGCGGTTCGCTATATGAAATACCGGTGGTGTTGAGAAAGCAATATTTGAAATAATTGAGATCCCAAAGGATGGCTTGGTTGTCAAATTCACTTACGGGATAGCATTTTGAAAAATCCAATCCTTCAGCTCCGGCATACTGAAAATCCGGCAGCAGTGAAATTGTCTTTTTCAGCAGCTCTATCGAAGAGCGTTCGTCAAATAGCGAACGGTCACCGAGATCTTCCTGCAAATAAGCCAATGAATCCTCACTGACTGCGAAGACCTCCGGGACAGGAAGTCCCTTGCTCCGGAAATGACGGGCAAGATAGATGAATGCATCGTTCTCCTCCTTGCTGCAGCCAATAACACCGACAACTGTAGGACAGCCTTTAAGACGGAAATACTGCCGGTTGCTTCCTGCGGGAGTAAGCCGTTCGACTTCGGAAGGGGAGACCCCAAACTTTTTTTCGTATAGATCCTTTAGCATTTTCAAATAACGTTTCGGCAAAAGTAGTCAAAATATCTAATTGAACCGTACAAGCGATGACAGCTTTTGCTTATTTTTATGAAAATATGTAACTTTGACACTCCATTAGATAAGACATGGCTGAACTCACAAAAAACATATACCGTACTGTCCGCTCTCTTGATGAGCGAAAGACGCGCCGGAAGGAATGTGCATTCAAGGCTGAAGGTACGAAATGTGTGCTCGACACACTCGGTCACTTCACTCTGCGTAATCTGTTTGCTACACACGAATGGCTTGAAATGCATGAGCAATCCGTCAGGAAGCACTGTCATGGAGATGAACCGATCAAAGTTACGCGCAATGACCTCTCAAGGATGTCAAGTCTTTCGACTCCTGCCGATGTCATCGCGGTCTATGATATCCCGGAACTGAAATTTGACCCACAATCGTTTTCAGACAATCTGATCCTTGCACTCGATACCATTCAGGATCCCGGTAATCTCGGAACAATTATCCGTGTTGCCGACTGGTTCGGCGTTCATGATATCCTGTGCAGTCAGGAGACGGCCGACTGCTTTTCACCGAAGGTCATACAATCGACGATGGGTTCAATCTCCCGTGTGAAACTTTACTATGGTTGTCTCCCTGAAATGATCCGTGCTGTCGGGGCGAAGAATGTCTATGGGACATTTCTCGATGGCGAGAATATCAGTAATGCAACCCTTGCTGACAAAGGTATAATTGTCATAGGCAATGAAGGCAAGGGCATATCTGCTGAAGTTGAGGCAACAGTCAGCGAACACCTTCTCATACCTTCATATCCTGAAGGTCAGGAAACCGGTGAATCGCTCAACGCGGCCATTGCAACCGCAATCACTTTGGCTAAATTCAGAGGTGTCTGATCTATTTGGATCACTATCATTCATCCGAAACTCTATTTAAGAGAATGAAAGCTACAAAAACAGCATGGTTCTGCACAAGCTGCGGCGCACAAGCTCCGAAATGGCAAGGGAGATGTCCCGCCTGCGGAGAATGGAACACTATGGTGGAGGAAAAGATCGTCTCTGAAAAAAAATCAAAGACTCTTGCACCGTCTTCTCATAGTGGGCGACGAGCACGTCCGCAACTCATCCATGAGATCGAGATTGATGAAGAGCCACGAATAAAGATGCCGAGTGCCGAGCTCAACCGGGTGCTTGGAGGAGGAATGGTCGCCGGTAGTCTTGTACTCATAGGCGGAGAGCCCGGAATCGGTAAATCCACCCTTGTGCTTCAAAATATTTTATCCATCCGTTCGCGTCGAATTCTTTATGTGAGCGGTGAAGAAAGTGCACGTCAGTTGAAAATGAGGGCTGACCGGATAGGTCGTCCAAACGACAACGTATATATAGTCTGTGAGACATCACTGCAGAATATCAAGGATCATATTGAAGAGGTTGATCCCGGTCTCGTCGTGATCGACTCCATTCAGACAATCGCGTCAGATGGCATTGAGTCCGTTGCCGGAAGTGTCTCTCAGGTGCGCGAATGTGCGGCACAACTCTTGAAATATGCGAAGGAAACCGGAGTGCCGGTCATACTTATAGGGCATATAACTAAAGAGGGTAGTATTGCAGGCCCGAAGGTACTCGAACATATTGTCGATGCAGTGCTTCAGTTTGAAGGTGACCGTCAAGGAATATACCGCATACTTCGTTCCATAAAGAACCGTTTCGGCTCTACGGCCGAACTCGGTATTTACGAAATGTGTCAGCGCGGCCTCCGTGAAGTGACCAATCCGTCTGAAATGTTTCTCTCGCAGAGCAGTGATGATCTTTCCGGAATCTCTATCGGAGTAACCATGGAAGGCATTAGGGCTTTTATGATCGAAGTGCAGGCACTTGTCAGCACTGCTGCCTACGGAACGCCGCAGAGATCCGTGACTGGATTTGACTCAAAGCGCATGAACATGCTCCTTGCTGTTCTTGAGAAACGTGTAGGTTTCAAACTCGCTGCAAAGGATGTCTTCCTTAATATTGCAGGCGGACTCAAAGTCAATGACCCGGCTCTCGACCTTGCGGTAATCTGTGCCATCCTGTCGTCCAATGTCGATATTACCATACCTAAACGCGTCTGCATGGCCGGTGAAGTCGGACTTTCAGGCGAGGTGCGACCCGTGACACGACTGGAGCAGCGCATACGTGAGGCAGAAAAACTCGGCATGGAGACAATTATCATCCCACGCCATAACTTGAAAGGTGTGGATGTGTCTGGTCTTAATATCAAAATCATCGAAGTCGCCAAGGTTGAAGAAGCATTCCGCACGCTCTTTGCCTGAACGCTCAAGCATTATAATTAGCGATGGGAATATTTCATTTCAAGCAGTTCAGCGTCGATGACAGTCGATGCGGCATGAAAATCGGGACTGATGCCGTGCTCCTCGGAGCATGGACCGCTACCGAACATGCGCGCACGATAGTGGATGCCGGTTGCGGATCCGGGATCATATCCCTGATGATGGCTCAGCGTAGCAGGGCCGAAAAAATAATCGCTGTTGACATCAGTCATGAAGCATGTCTTGATGCCACGGATAATGCCTTCCGTTCACCGTGGAGCGAAAGGGTAGAGGTCGTGGAAAATGACGTGACGCAATTTTTTCCGATAGTATCACATCCGCTACTCATCATATCCAATCCTCCGTTTTTCAACGAGCAGCTTCATTCACCTGATGCGGACAGAGCCCTTGCCCGTCATGGTAATGATTTTACCGTTACGGAACTCATAGCAATTGCCGATCGTAATATCAACCATCCTGATGATTCTCTTGCATTCATAGCTCCGACTGGACGCACTGATGAAATTGAATTTCAACTTTCACTCCACAGATTGACCGTCGGAAGGATCTGCAAAGTCTTTTCGCGTGAAGGGAAGGAGTCGATACGCACATTGTGGCAGGTCTGGCGTGAATCCCCATCCGCGCCGTCATTGCATCGTGACAGTCTCTATATCCGCGACAGCGACAATCAATTCAGTGAGGCTTACCGGAAGTTGACAACAGATTTCTATCTTGATAAATAAAATTCGTTGTATCAATAAAAAAATATTTACGTGGAAACTCGTCCGCAAATATCTCCGTTTTCAGATCTTCGGTTCACTCCTGCGCAGCGCGTGGTAGTTCTCCTTGTGGCATTGTGTCTTTTCACTGTCATAGGCTCGGCTTTAGTCGGGATAGTGATGCGAAACGGTATCACGACACCGAGTCTCCGTATAGCTACCGTCTTGCAGGACTGCATCATCTTCATTCTTCCCGCTGTGATAAGTGCACTTCTTATAAGTCCTATGGCTGCGCGTTTCCTCGGAATTGACAGTGGATTCCGTCTTTCGCAACTCCTCCTCGCAGTGCTCGGAATGATAGCTTCAATACCGGCCATGAACGCACTCGTCAAATTCAATGAACAGCTCATCCTCCCGGAATCGCTTTCAGCTATCGAATCATGGATGCGTGCGGCTGAAGAACAGGCTCAGGAATCGGTAGGCATACTCCTTGGCCAATCAACTGTCGGCTCGCTGATAGTAAGTCTGCTGATAGTCGGTGTGCTGGCCGGTGTCAGTGAGGAACTATTTTTCCGCGGGGCACTCCAGCGGATATTTATGAGCGGCAGGATGAATGTTCATGTGGCCATCTGGCTGACAGCTTTTGTGTTCAGCGCATTTCACCTTCAGTTTTTCGGTTTTCTCCCACGTCTGTTGCTCGGAGCATATTTCGGCTACCTGTTCTATTGGTCCAAATCTCTTTGGTTACCCATAGTCATGCACGTATTCAATAATTCTATGGTTGTCTGCGTGATGTGGCGAGAAAATTCGGTAGGGGAGATGGCTCGCCAAACCGAATCGCTTAACAATTGGGGGGCAGATTCAGCAATACTGATAATTGATTCCATAATCTTTACTTCGTTCATCATGGTATGGCTTTATAAAAAGCGTACCGTCTGAGATGAATATTATACAATAGCATAAAATCAGATCAAATCACATATATTTCTTATGGCAAGAAAAAAGAAAGAATTACCACTCCTCAATGACGTCGAGATACT
>NZ_JAIDBW010000004.1:0-19984 GCF_029056165.1 Duncaniella sp.
TCGGTCTCTATCTGTTGTGGGCGCAGGAGATTTGCGAGGCCCCGACACTAGTACGAGAGGACCGTGTTGGACCGACCTCCGGTTTACCGGTTGTTCCGCCAGGAGCACCGCCGGGTAGCCGCGTCGGGTAAGGATAAGTGCTGAAAGCATCTAAGCACGAAGCCCCCCTCAAGATAAGATCTCCACACAAGGGCCGTTTAAGACGAAGACGTAGATAGGCCGCAGGTGCAGGTACGGTAACGTACATAGCCGAGCGGTACTAATCGCCCAAACCCTTTCTTGGGAGCAATCCCATCGCCGCCGGCCAATGAGGGCCGGGGCACAAAAACGAATCGATCGCTGAAGCGGACATCCGCGGCAAACGTTGACAAAGCCTCATGAGAGCGTCATGAGTGACTCCTGAAGATTTACGCGGACAGTGTGACTGTCGGAAGACATTCGCTTCCACAACCTCTTTTCTACCTTACACGGCCGGAGACCTGACACTGGGCGATGGCTGAAACGAACTAAGGTGGCAATAGCGTGAGGGCTCCACCTCTTCCCATTCCGAACAGAGAAGTTAAACCTCACCACGTCGATGATACTGCGAAAGTGGGAAAGTAGATAACCGCCCCCTCTACGAGCCGGAGCTGAAATGCAAAATGCATATCAGCTCCGGCTTTTTTATGAATAAAAAGTTATGCGTAGCTTTAAATTAAGCTTATTTAAGCCCTAAGTCAGAGGTAAAGATTGAGGTTAATATAATTTTGCGTAACTTTGCGTCGTGGAATCTATGCCTCAGAGTTTTCCAGTTCCTACTTAGACGGGAACGAAAGGTTTAAAGTTCATTATTATGATATTCAGTAAGCTGTCGAGATACATTCTGGCTCTGCAATTTTCATCTGTCGCCATGATGGTGTCGGCTGAAGAAACGTTGCACTATGAGGCTTCATTGACTGCCGGTACGGGGTCAGGCACATTCGCGCCATATTATCTTTCGAGTATTCAACACGGTCGTATAACGCAGGCTGACAATGTTCAGGCTGAAGTAGCCGTGACACGTAAGATGGATTTCTCCAATCGTTTCTCATACGGCTATGGAATTGATCTTGTCGGGGGGTATGCATCGGCAACGACGTATGAATACTATGATGAAAGTCTGGATGGTTGGAACAATCATCGTCTGCGTCCGTCAGCCGCATGGATTCAGCAACTTTATGCGGAGATAAAATACCGCAGTCTCTTTCTTGGGGCCGGCCTGAAGGAGCAGCGGTCAGGATTGCTAAACCAGAATCTGACAAGCGGAGATCTTGTAGAGAGTGGAAACGCACGTCCGATGCCCCAGATGAGAGCCGGTTTTTTGGATTTTCAGGACATACCCTTTACCGGAGGTTGGTTGCAGATAAAGGGTGAGGGGGCGTTCGGATATATGACGGACAACGGATGGCTGAAGGATCATTACAATTATTTTAATGCCCATATAGCCTTTGATCAGATATATAATTATAAGTGTGTATATTTCCGTACGAAGCCGTCAAAACCGTTTTCGATGATTTTCGGTATGCAGGCTGCGGCAACGTTCGGAGGCCGGACGGAATGGTATTATCGAGGTAAAATAGAAAGAGTAGTGAAACATAACCGTAGTTTGCGATATTTTGTAAAGATGATATTCCCGACTCAGGATGGCGGTGACGGATTTTATTCAGGAAATCACCTCGGTTCGTGGGACATCCGTGCGCGCTATCGTCTGAAAAATGCTGATGAAATATATGCTTATACCTCATGGCTATGGGATGACGGATCGGGTATCGGCAAGCTTAATGGTTTTGACGGGCTCTGGGGAGTGGAATACAAGGCGGCACGAAAGGGCTTGATTAATTCAGCCGTGTTTGAGTATTTCGATTTCACAAATCAAAGCGGCCCGATACATTTTGATCCTGCCGATAATACCGGATGCAATCTTCCGGCTCATGTATCAGGAGCGGATGACTATTACAATAATGCGACGTATAATCCATACGCTTATTACGGGTTGTCGATCGGTTCGCCTGTCATGATGGCACCTCTCTATAACCGTGACGGTGTGTTGAGCTATATCGCAAACGCTGTGCGCGGCTTCCATGTTGCTGCCGAAGGTTCGATTAATCCAGTGCTTGATTATCGTGTCAAGACCGGTTACCGAAAAGGGTGGGGCACGGCCAAACGGATGCTGAAAAGACCGATGCGTCTCTCAGCATTCATGATGGAAGCTGAATGGCATCCGAAACGGTTGGGCGGAATGAGTGTGAGAGCTGCAATGGAGATTGACAATGGAAATATGCCCGAAAAGGCTTTCGGAGTCATGCTTGGCGTGAGATACTCCGGATTGTTGAAGCTATAAATTCTGTCGTTAATGATGAAGAAACTGACATTACGAATGGTAAGCATCGCTCCGGTTGGGTTGCTGCTGACAGTGTTGCTGCTGGCGGCAGGATGCACCCGTCATCACGGCGATATCGGCGAATTTTTCGGCGACTGGCGTCTTGACCGGATAACAGCCGACGGAGAGGAAATGCTGCTATATCCGGATACGGATGAGTCTTACCCGATTCTATATACATGGGCATTTCAGAGCACCGTCATACGGATCAATTCAATCTATACACATAACCGTTTGCTTGATTGCTACGGGACATGGAGCGAATCTGACGGAATACTTGAATTGAATTTCACATACAGCGATAAAGAGGAGGGAACGGAGTATCTCTACACTCCGCCTAAGATACTTCATCTTTCGCCTGACGGGATCACCCGGCTGAATATCGAAAGACTCGCAGATAAGAAAATGATAGTGAGTCATGTCGGGGAGGATGGAGTGAAATACACCTATTATCTGACTCATCCCTATTGATCGGTGATGAAAACAAGAATAAAAACGCATTGAAGGAACAAGATATGGATATTAGAAAGGAAAAAGTGCTTGTCACGGGTGCTGACGGTTTTATCGGTTCGCATCTCACCGAGGCTCTTCTTGCCGAAGGATATCAGGTGAGAGCACTGTGCCAGTACAACTCATTCAACAACTGGGGCTGGCTTGAAGGGGTGGAGCATCCCGATCTTGAGATAGTGACCGGCGATGTGCGCGATCCTAACTTCTGCCGTCATATCACGCGAGGGTGCGACACGGTCTATCATCTCGCGGCTCTGATAGCCATCCCGTATAGCTACGTCGCACCTGACAGCTATGTGGATACGAATATCAAGGGCACACTCAACATGTGTCAGGCGGCCAAGGAGTGTGGCGTGAAGCGCATTGTCGTCACATCGACAAGCGAAGTTTACGGCACTGCACAATATGTCCCGATCGATGAGAAGCATCCACGCCAGCCGCAGTCTCCTTACAGCGCGACTAAAATCGGGGCTGACGCCATAGCCATGAGTTTCTACAATGCGTTTGAGCTTCCGGTGGTCATCGCACGTCCGTTCAACACCTACGGACCGCGTCAGAGCGCACGTGCCATCATCCCAACGATCATTACCCAGATTGCAGACGGAGCACGTGAAATCAAGGTCGGTGATCTCTCGCCGACACGCGATTTCAATTTCGTCAAGGATACGGCGGCCGGATTCATAGCCTTGGGCCGCGCCAAAGGGATCGAGGGTCGCGACATCAACATCGCTACCGGAACTGAAGTGAGCATGAAGGAGACTCTTGAGACAATAGCCCGGATAATGGGCGAGAAGGTGGAATACGTGGTTGACCCCGCGCGTCTGCGCCCGTCGGGAAGCGAGGTGTTCCGTCTTTGCGGTGACAACACTCTCATAACATCGCTCACGGACTGGCGTCCGCGCTATGACCTTGAAGCCGGTCTGCGTGAGACGGTCGGATGGTTCACCCAGAAAGAGAATCTTGCAAAATACAAGTCGGGTATCTATAATGTATGACCAACATGGAAAAGCATAGTGACGATACTGGCGGGCGGAAGAGCCTGAATGTGCTGTTTCTTGGAGGAGCCAAGCGTGTGTCATTCGGTCGGAAACTGCTTGAAGCCGGCGAGAGGCTTGGCATAGATGTCAAGATCTACAGTTATGAGCTTGAGGCCGAAGTACCGGTGGCATTGATCGGAGGAGTGATAATAGGCCGACGTTGGAATGCCTTTGACATACTGGATCATCTTCATCAGGTGGTCGGGGCATATCATATCGACGTGCTTCTGCCTTTTGTTGATGGAGCTATCTCTATTGCCGGTGCGTATATGGCAACTTATAGCGATGTATGGGCTCCGGTGGTGAGTTCCGGAAAGGCGGACACGCTTTTTGACAAAGTGCTTTCCGCACGTGAGTTTGAAGCAGCCGGGCTTGACATCCCGCAGACATACACCGGCGGACGTCCGGTATTCCCGCTGATCGCAAAGCCGCGTCGCGGATCTGCATCGAAAGGTATCCATGTGATTGACGGTGTCAACGAATTCAAGAAAATATCGAAGATTGCAGACGAGTATCTGATACAGACCTACTATCCCGAACGCGAGGAATATACTGTGGATTGCTATATATCACGTCGTGGCGAGACGCTTTGCATCAGTCCGCGTAAACGTGTCGAAGTGGTAGGCGGGGAGGTGTCGAGAAGTGTCACGGTCGATTATCCCGAATTGCTCGAAGCATCGGCAAGAGCCATAGAGCGGCTCGGACTCCGCGGCGCAATCACACTCCAATATCTTCGGGATATGACGACGAACAGGCTTATGCTTATGGAGATCAATCCCCGTCTGGGGGGCGGTGTGGTATGTTCGATCCATGCCGGAGCTGATATTCCTGCGATGATACTCTCGGATGCTGTCGGCGATGTGGCTGAAAAAGCTACCGGAATCCGTCCGGGTACTATGATCTGCCGCTATTTTGAAGAGGCTGTATTCAATGTTTAAATGTTTTGACAAAGCAGAGTCAGAAGTATGAAGGATGACAATAAAATAATCATTATAGCCGAGGCTGGTGTCAATCATAACGCCTCGATGGAGATGGCACGACGCATGGTTGTCGAAGCGGCCCGTGCCGGAGCGGACTATGTGAAGTTTCAGACAGCAGTGCCCGAACTCGTCATCTCGTCAATCGCTCCGAAAGCCGAGTATCAGAAAGAGACCACTGGCGAGGAGGAATCGCAGCTTGACATGTGCCGCGCCATCCATCTGCCGTTGTCGGCTTATCCTGAGCTCGCCGAACTGTGTCGGGAGGTGGGGATCGGATTCATGAGCACGCCGTTTGACCTCGTGAGCATCGATTCGCTCGCTGAGTTAGGGATGGATTATTGGAAGATACCATCAGGCGAGATAACCAATCTGCCATATCTCCGTAAGATAGCAGGAATCGGCGGAAAAGTGATACTTTCGACAGGAATGTCAACCATTGATGAAGTCTCGGCCGCAGTAGATATTCTTGCTGAAGGAGGGATTGACAGAAAAGACATATTCCTGCTTCACTGTACCACTCAGTATCCGACACCGTATTCCGACGTAAATCTGCTGGCCATGGAAAGTCTGCGCAGGCTTGATGTCGGAGGGGTAGGCTATAGTGACCATACCCTCGGAATCGAAGTCCCAATTGCGGCAGCTGCCCTTGGAGCAAAGGTCATCGAAAAACATTTCACACTTGACAAGTCTCTTCCCGGCCCTGACCACAGGGCATCGCTTGATCCTGCCGAGCTTACAGCGATGGTGAAAGCCGTACGCAATATCGAGCTTGCGCTCGGCGACGGAGAGAAGCGTGTGGCTGAAAGCGAACGTCCGAACATCGAAGTGGCCCGCAAGAGTATTGTGGCCTCGCGTCCGATTGCGGCAGGTGAAATATTCACGGAAGAAAACATAACGGTCAAACGCCCCGGCAATGGCATCAGTCCCATGAAGTGGGACTCGGTGATCGGCCAAAGGGCCAAAAAGGATTTCCCTTACGACTCCCTGATTGAACTTTAGGCTTAGCCGCGACATTTATTTATTGTAGTCAGTACAAGTTCACCACTCCGAAAAGCTTATGAAAGGTTCTCTAAAACTGTCATTGACGCAAAAACTTCAGCAACGGCTCTCACCGTTGCAGATGCGCTTCGTGCGTCTGCTTGAGATGAACGGTCCGGAGATCGAGGAAGAAGTGAGACGTGAAGTAGATGACAATCCTGCGCTTGAAGTGGTGACTGACGGCCCTGAACCGTCGGCAGAGGGTGATTTCAATGAAAGCTCCGAAGATCTGCAGCTTGCCGATTACAGAAATGAGGATGAGATCCCGTCTTACCGGTTTGAGGCGCGAAACCGATCGCGCGACGATGCCTATTTCGAGCCTGTCGCCGTGGCGGAAGAGAGCTCTCTGAGCGAATCGCTCATGGAGCAACTTGCCGAGACTGACGTAACGCCGCTTGACTTGCAGATAGCACGATATATAATCGGAAATCTTGACGATAACGGTTACCTGACCCGCACTCTTGACCAAATTCTCGACGATCTGGCCATAAACGCAGGAATCGAGGTCGATATGGATCATTTGAGAGAGCTTGTCAGACGTGTGCGTGCTCTTGATCCTCCGGGCATCTGTGCCTACGATCTGCGTGACTGTCTGGCATTGCAGTTGCGGCGTCTTGCACCGACCGATGCGCGTAATCTTGCCCTTGAGATCGTGGATCATTATTTCGATGTCTTTTCATTGCGCCATTTTGACCGTCTTGCCACCATGCTCGGAGTCAGCAAGGAGCAACTGCGTGAGGCCGTGGATATAATACGGACGCTTAATCCGAAGCCGGGAGGACAGGTCGGTGGCAATGCCGGTGACGATAAATTGCGTCATATCATTCCGGATTTCAATATCGAGACTGACGGCGATAAGCTCACACTGACCCTTGTCAACAATCTTCCTGAACTTACCATTGAGGAAAGTTATGTCAGCGATGGTAATGAGTTCATGGCCGGGAGCACGGAGCGCAACCGCAAGGATGCACAGGCGTTCATAATGCGTAAGCGCGAGGACGCAACCGAATTTATCGATCTTCTGCGTCTCCGTCAGGAAACACTCTACCGGGTGATGGAAGCGATTCTGAAATATCAACATGATTTTTTCATGACGGAGGATGAATCAAAACTCCGTCCGATGATACTGAAGGATATAGCAGCCATGACAGGCTATGATCTTTCGGTCATATCACGTGCGACCGCAGGAAAATATGTCGCAACTCCCGGAGGGATCTATCCACTCAAATTTTTCTTTAATGAGAAAGTCAATGCCGACGAGGATTCATCGTCGCGTGAGATTCTGGCAGTGATCCGTGAGATAATCGATGCAGAGGATCATCATGATCCGCTCAATGATGATGCACTCATGCAGAAACTTGCCGAGAGGGGTTATGATCTGGCCCGACGGACAGTGGCGAAATATCGTGAGCGGCTCGGAATCCCTGTGGCGCGTCTGCGTAAGCAGATATGATGATTAAGGCTCAAAATCCCCACTCCGGAATAAAATAAAAGCCATGATTTGATTGTTAGATAAATATATGAAGAAGCTTTCCGAAATAATATCTGCGGTATTCTCTCCGCTACTCGTGCCGACTTACGGCATGATACTTACCGCTTTTCTGACAATATTGCGTTTCCTTCCCTCCAATCTTCTTTGGACGGCCATAGGAATCACATTTGTCATCACCTGTCTCGTACCGGTCGCGGCCATAATCGCTCTTTTCAAAAGCGGAGTGATAAAGGATGCCGCGCTTAACGAGCGCACGGAGCGTTATATCCCATACGGCGTTGTGATTCTCTGTTATCTCGGATGCGGATTCTTCTTCTATAAAGCAAGTGCGCCGCTGTGGCTTCCGATGTTTTTTGTCGGCGGAGCTTGCGCCACGCTGATCAACACCGTTGTCAACCGTTGGTGGAAAATCAGTGCTCATGCAGCCGCTATGGGTGGACTGGTGGCACTGCTGTTCCGTGTTGTGGCGTCGCACTACGCTCTGTTCAATATGAACGTCTGGCTTTCAGCTGTGATCATAACTGCGGGAATTGTAATGACCGCACGTGTGTATCTTGAACGTCATACACTCTGGCAGGTACTTGCCGGATGTGCCAACGGCTTCATCTGCGTTTATCTTCTTTCGATGATACATTGATCCCGACTCCTGACGGCGGTCTGAATTCGTCAGGCCGATCGGAAATTTTCCATACAGCAAACCACAATATATAACCATATATTAAACCGAATTATCATGAACCCTACAGTTAGCATCATCATGGGAAGCACAAGCGATCTTCCCATTCTGAAAAAAGCGGCTGATTTCCTCAATCAGATGGAAGTGCCGTTCGAGATGAATGCCCTTTCGGCTCATCGTACACCTTCCGAGGTCGAAACATTTGCGCGCGGTGCTGAAGGCCGTGGCCTGAAGGTCATAATCGCAGCCGCCGGAATGGCAGCCGCTCTTCCGGGTGTTATTGCCGCGATGACTCCTGTCCCCGTCATCGGTATTCCAATCAATTCATCGCTCAACGGAGTGGATGCACTCTATTCTATCGTCCAGATGCCTCCGGGCATCTCTGTAGCGACAGTCGGTATAAATGCCGGACTCAATGCCGCAGTGATGGCCGTGCAGATCCTTGCGCTCAGCGATCCTGAACTTGCAAAGCGTTATGCAGCCTATCGCGCCACACTTTCGCAGAAAATCGTAAATGCGAACGAGGAGCTGAAAACTTTGAAATATGATTTCAAGGTTGACTGATTTCAATGTTAGGAATATGAGTTTAAAAAATTATACTTATCACCGTCGTTCCACATGGCCTGTCAGAGTAGGCTGTGTGGAACTTGGCGGTGACAACTCCATCCGCCTCCAGTCCATGACCTCGACGAGCACCATGGACAGCGAGGGATCAGTGGAGCAGATCAAGCGTATAGTCGATGCCGGTGGTGAGATCGTACGCCTTACCGCTCAAGGAGTGAGAGAGGCGGAGAATCTTGCCGATATTTCAGCCCGACTCCGCGAGGCCGGGATCGGAACTCCGCTTGTGGCTGATATACATTTCAATCCTAGGGCTGCATTCGCCGCGGCTTCGCGTGTCGAGAAAGTGCGCATAAATCCGGGCAATTTTGTCGATCCGGGACGTGTATTTAAGAAAATCGACTATACAGATGAGGAGTATGCAGCAGAGATTGTCAAGATCGAGGAGGGACTTGTCCCGCTGCTCGATATCTGTAAGCAGCACTCTACCGCCCTGCGTATAGGGGTGAACCACGGTTCGCTTTCTGACCGTATCATGAGCCGTTACGGCGATACTCCGGCAGGAATGGTTGAGAGCGCACTGGAATTTCTGCGCGTATGCCTGAAGCATGACTTCCGCGATGTGGTCATCTCTATCAAGGCTTCCAATGTCGGCGTGATGGTCGAGACTGTCCGTCGGCTCGTTGCAGCTATGGACGCCGAGGATATGCACTTCCCGCTGCATCTCGGAGTGACCGAAGCTGGTGATGCGGAGGACGGACGCATAAAATCCGCTGTCGGTATCGGATCGCTTCTTGCCGACGGTATCGGCGATACAATCCGCGTCTCGCTTAGTGAAGAGCCTGAGCTGGAGATACCGGAGGCTGCACGTATAGCCCGTTTCATCTCCGGTCTTTCAGCCGGAAAGCCAGTAAATCCTGTCGCGGTTCCGGATGGTTACAATGAGTTCAGCCCTTCCCGCAGGAAAAGTGTCTGGTCCGACAGGCTTCCTCAGGTGGTGGGTCTCGATATACCCGCAGGGGATATGAGGGACGCAATCACTCTCCTTGCGGAGGATGGTTTGACTGACGGAGTTGCGGAGCTACTAAGTGCCGATTCTGCCAAAGTCGTTGTTCTTGACTCCAAGGATGCGAATGCCATAGGTCATCTTAAAGCATTCATGATGGAGATGGTGAACCGTGGGCTTGAGAATCCGGTGATAATCCGTCGTGGCTATGGTGACATGGCGGAGGAGGATATGATCATCGCTGCGTCCATAGAGCTTGGTTCACTCCTGCTTGCAGGATTCGCCGACGGTGTATGGATCGAATCAGAACGTCTGTCACGCGACCGTCTGAACGACATGGCTCTCGCCATACTTCAGGCTACCCGCATGAGGATTTCAAAAACGGAATTTATCTCATGTCCGGGATGCGGACGCACGCTCTATGACCTTCAATCGACCTTACGCGACATAAAGGCCGCCACCTCTCATCTCAAGGGATTGAAAATAGGTGTGATGGGCTGCATTGTCAACGGTCCGGGCGAAATGGCCGATGCCGACTACGGCTATGTCGGAGCAGCTGCCGGCAAGATCAGTCTTTACAAAGGTAAGGAGTGTATTGAAAAGAACATACCGACCGAGGATGCCATCAGTCATCTCATAGCCTTGATAAAGGCTAATGGAGACTGGACAGAACCACAAGACTGAAATGCAGACCGATGAAAAATATATGCGCCGTGCGCTTACGCTTGCCCGTCACGGCCTTCTTGATGCCTCCCCCAATCCAATGGTGGGGGCGGTCATTGTCGATCCGTCCGGACGCATAATAGGGGAGGGGTGGCACCGCCGTTGCGGCGAAGGTCACGCGGAGGTCAATGCCGTGGCCTCCGTTGCTGACAAAGAGCTATTGAAGGATTCCACCATGTACGTGACGCTCGAACCATGCTCACATTACGGAAAGACTCCCCCATGTGCCGACATGATCGTACGCATGGGGATTCCGAGGGTGGTCATCGGTTCACTCGACCCTTTTGCGAAAGTGTCGGGACGCGGAGTGGCAAAACTTCTTGACGGAGGAGTGGAGGTGGTCACAGGAATGCTGGAGGATGAATGCCGGCAACTCAACCGGAAATTCATGACCGCTCATAGAGAGAAACGACCGTTCATAACCCTGAAATGGGCACAGAGTGCCGACGGATTTATCGACGGCCATATATCCACACCTCTCACCTCCATGCTTGTCCACCGCGAGAGGGCCACGCACGATGCCATACTTGTCGGGAGTGGTACGGCTCTTGCCGACAATCCCACGCTCGACACCCGTTTGTACGCGGGTAAGTCGCCTGTAAAGGTCGTTCTTGACAGGCGCGGACGCGTCGGCGGATCACTCCGGCTGTTTGACAGTGGCGAAGTGATCGTGTTGAATGATTACCCGTCACTGGCCGATGCAATGCGCCGTCTCTATGAACGCGGTATAAGTTCCGTACTCGTCGAAGGAGGAGCGGAAGTCCTCAATTCATACTTGGCCGAGGGGCTATGGGATGAAATAAGGGTGGAAGTCTCTCCTGAAAAAATCACCGGAAAAGTAAAAGCTCCGGTGATACCTGCCACGACCGTTATGCCTGAGATGATGACGGTTGATGGCCATAAAATCTTAACTTACAGTAAATGAAAATTATAAACGCACGAAAGACAGACGCTCCGCTGATTGCACGATCCATCATGGATGCCGTCGGCGAGGAAATTTGTTCAGGACTTGCGACTAACGGCCATAGTCTTGACGATGTAGAACGTCTGTTTACCTCCCTCGCTCTCCGTGAGGACAGTCAGTACAGTTATCTTAACACGCTGACCGCGCTTGATGATTCAGGCAAGGCCGTCGGCGTATGTGTCGGTTACGACGGCTCACGTCTCCATGAACTCCGCGAAGCCTTCTTTGAAGAGGCTGAAAAACAGCTCGGCATAGAGATGGGTGATATAGATGATGAAACTGATAGCGGAGAATTCTACATCGACACCCTTGCCGTTCTTCCCGAATACCGTGGCCGCGGAATCGCTTCGGAGCTGCTTCGCGCATCAATCAGGCGTGCGGAAGCGATAGGTAAACCGGCCGGACTCCTCGTGGATAAGGAAAACACACGTGCTCGCCGTCTCTACGAAAATATCGGATTCCGTAAGGTTGGTGAACGCCCGTTCTGCTATGTAATGATGGATCATCTACATTTTCAGGGATCATGAGGTTCGGAAGTCACATTAAGATAAAATTCATCCTGACGGGGGTACTCTGCCTCTTGGCAGGTCAGCTCCACGCATTCCCGCTGAAGGTAAGGGGAGTGGATACACTCCGCACTGCAATTCTCATCCGTGATCTCCGTTTCGGCCATGACATCGTGGCCGAAAATATCGACCGTCCGCTCATTCCCGCCTCGGTGATGAAGTCGGTAACCGTGGCTTCGATGCTGAATCTGGCCGACATTGCCGAGCGGTTTTCTACTCCCGTCGTGGCCGAAGGACGGATCACGGATGGAGTGCTTGAAGGAAACCTTGTGGTAAAAGTCTGTGGAGACCCTACGATCGAATCGCAATTCCTACCGGAATCGCAGGGATTTGCCGACAGTATCGCAGCCGGAGTGAAGAAACTCGGAATCAGAAAGATTACCGGAAAGGTGATCATCGACGAGTCAGATTTTCCGGATGCGACGACACCTCCGGGCTGGATGGCAGAGGATATTCCGTGGTACTACGGAGCGCGTCTGCAGGGTGCGAATTTCCGTGACAACCGTTTCCGTCTGCGCCTGCCCTCGAAAACTACCGTCCCCTTTGTGCCGGATCTGAAATTCAATTATATAAACGGTAAGGGCGGAAAGATTGACCGTAAGGATGGATCGGAAACCTTCATCGTGACCGGAAACAGAGCGATCAACGATATATTCGCCATGCCGTATCCCTACAAGGCCATGCGCCATGAGATCGTCAGCACCTTAAAAGATAAAGGAATTGAAGTTGGGGGCGGTAATGTCACGCCTAACGGTGACGAGCTTGAGGTCTATGTCCATGAATCGCCTGAATTCGGAGAGATCATGCAGAGCCTCATGTTCCGCTCGGACAATCTGATGGCCGAAGGCATGCTGAGGGCTATCGCTCCCGGTGGAACCCGCGCCGACGCTATCACGGAAGAAATGGCTGTGTGGACGATGGCGGGAATAAGCGGCCACGGACTGAACATAATCGACGGCAGCGGACTTTCGCGTGACAATAGACTGACAGCCCGATTCCTCGGAGATGTGTATTCCTACATGACCACGGATGCTTTCTCCAACGAGTATCTCAACCTCTTTCCTCGCGCCGGATTTGACGGTACGATGAAGAATTTCCTCGTGCAGTCACCGCTTGCAGGCAGGGTGGCGATGAAGACCGGTTCGATGAAGGGAGTACAGTGTTACGGCGGCTATCTTTTCGATGCTGATGGCTATCCCACTCACATCATCGTGATCATGGCCAATAATTTCCGGTGTAACCGCGCTGCTCTTAAAAAAGATATAGAGCGTTTGTTATTAGAAAAATTTGATGTAAGTTTGCATAAGGAAACGTCCGCCACATCGGTGGCAGATCCGCAACAGACTGAAAACGAGGACTAATAAATTTGGCATTAAAATATGAACAACGATATGCTTGGCCTGCTTAATCTGGCCTACGAGATTGAGGGGCTGCTCCTGCTCAATATCAACCGTGGGGATGAGGCCGCTCCTGAAATGAAGAGCCTGCTGACAGCGAAAGCCGCGCAGCTCTATACGGCACTCTCATCCATTAATCCTATTGCCTCTATGCCTGTTCCGCCTACTTCCGGAATAAAGGTAAGCGCACCAGAGCCGAACTTCGCAGCAGAGGTCGAGGCCATACAGTCGGCCGCAAGAGAGACTGTCGCTGATAAGATTCCTGCTGAGAAGGAGGAAAAGACAGTTGTGAAAGAGGATGTGGCTACCCCGGTAAAAGAGGAGACCGTCAGCGAAAAGGTCAAGGAGGAAGCCGCGGTTAAGGAGGAAATTGCTCCTTCGGTTGATGATGAAGCCATAGCGGACAGTGTTCTTGAGGAGGAAGTCGGCGACGCGGATGTCGCTCCGACCGTCAATGACAGTCTCGGTGCTGAGACGCAATTGACTCTTGACGAGAAACTGGCCCGTCAGCGTGCGTCCGACATATCCAAGGCGTTCACAATCAATGACCGTTTCCGTTTCCGCCGCGAACTTTTCCGCAATTCCGATGAGGAATTCAAGGAGACGCTTGAAGTTATCGGCTCAATGTCAAGCATGGAGGAGGCGGAGGATTATTTCTTCAACGATCTGTGCTGGGATGAATCATCGCCCGAAGTGAAGGAGTTCATGGAGATCGTCGGAAGGCATTTTTGAGAAAAATCTGCATGAGCAAACTGTATATAGTCCCGACGCCGGTCGGCAATATGGCTGACATGACACCCCGCGCCATCGAGGTGCTGAAAAGCTGTGACCGCATATATGCGGAGGATACGAGGACATCGGGTGTGCTTCTTAAACACTTCGACATCACGACACCGTGTTCGAGCCACCATAAGTTCAACGAACATACGACGGTACGTCCCATTATCGAACAGCTCTTGGCCGGGGAGACAATAGCCCTGATTTCAGACGCAGGTACACCGGGCATAAGCGATCCCGGTTTTCTGCTGACGCGTGAATGCCGCAGAGAGGGGATAGAGGTGGAGACTCTGCCCGGTGCGACAGCCTTCGTCCCGGCACTTGTCAATTCGGGCTTACCGACCGACCGATTTACGTTCGAGGGTTTTCTCCCTCCCAAAAAAGGCCGGCAGACGAGACTCGAACGGATAGCCGCCAATGACTGCACGTCCATCATCTATGAGTCGCCGCTGCGTCTGGTCAAGACACTCGAACAGCTTGCGGCGGTGTGCGGGGAGGAGCGTCCGGCTTCGGTGTCGAGGGAGATATCGAAGATCCATAACACGACCGTTAACGGCACGCTCGGTGAATTAATAGAATATTTCGGCCAAAACAATCCGCGCGGTGAGATTGTTATCATTATAGGTGCTTCGGACAATTCCGCTCCTAAAGTGCATAAGAACAAATATAAAGATTTATAAAATCACATTTAAGACTCACATCAACTACGGACAAATATGAAGAAGAACGCGATTTTCGCAGTCATAGCGGCTGCAATCCTCACTGCTTGTAACGGAGGGAAGCTCCGCGACGCAGAAGCCCAGAACGAACAACTCAAGGGCGATCTCCGTGAAACTCTCGCTACACAGGACAGTCTCCTCGTTCTTGTCAACGATATTTCCGATGGTATGGCTCAGATAAAGGATCTTGAAAAGATCATCTCCCTTCCCGGTAACCTCGGTGAATCCACCTCACGCAAGGAACAGATCAAAAATGATATGATCGCTATCCAACAGGCTCTGCAGGAACGCCGCCAGCGTCTTGAGGAGCTTGAAAAGAAACTTGCACAGACTGGTGGGGAGAGTACGACCCTCAAACGCACTATCGCCAATCTCAAGGGTCAGATAGCCGAGCAGCAGACTGAGATCGCAACTCTTACGAATCAGCTCGCAAGTGCCAATATACGCATAGAGGAACTTACTTCGGAAGTGAGCAGTCTCAATACTGCAAAAGATTCGCTCGCTACGGATCTGAATGAGGAACGTGCACAGAAGGAGGCTGCCGAACTTGCAGCGACTGAGGCTACCAACGAGCTCAACACCGTATATTTTGCTATCGGCACAGGCAAGGAACTCAAGTCGAAAAAGATCCTTGAATCAGGCTTCCTCCGCAAGACCAAGGTCATGAAGGGAGATTTCGATATGAATTACTTTACCGCTGCAGACCGCCGTACGCTCACTCAGATCCCTACTCACAGTAAGAAGGCCAATATAAAGACCTCACAGCCCAAGGATTCATACGAGATCGTTGAGCAGGACGGTCAGAAAGTGATCCGGATCACAAATCCTGAGAAATTCTGGCAGCTGTCCAACTTCCTTGTAATCGAGGTGGATTGACAGCCGGAATCACAGCTCGAAAAATAAACACACGTACTCAGCAAGACATTTTTTTTCAAATTCATACTTATATTATCGGGAGTGTTTCGCTCCCGATTCTTTTCATTTTTAAATAATACCATTTTAGAAACATGAACCAAGGATTATCTATCGTGACTATGCTCTTGTTAAGCGCGTCGCCGGCTATTAAGGCCGTTGATAACGACGCTGCATTCCTTTCCTATCCGACATACGACGGTGACGATCTCGAACTGACCGTTGACAGTAAGGGCACTCACTGGCGATTGTGGTCACCGGCTGCCGAGGCCGTCCGTCTCATGATCTATCCGACTGACCGCAATACGGCTGCGACAGATACCATAGACATGACGCGCAGTGAGCGCGGTACGTGGGTGGCGAGTGTCCCCGAACAGCTTTATGGCCGTTACTACACGTTTTCAGTCCTTGATAAAGGAAAGTGGCTGGCCGAGACTCCCGGAGTATGGGCAAAGGCTGTAGGTACTAACGGCGAACGCGCGGCGATAATTGATTTCACCACGACTGATCCCGAAGGCTGGAGCAAGGACAAAGGACCGAAGATAGACAACATAAACGATGCGGTGATCTATGAAATGCATCACCGTGACTTCTCGCAGCATCCGAGTTCAGGTATTGTCCACAAAGGAAAGTTCCTCGCGCTTACAGAACCATCGACCAAGAGTCCGCAGGGCGATAGGACCGGAATCGACCATCTGAAAGAACTTGGAGTGACACATGTCCATATACTGCCCTCGTATGACTACAACAGTGTCGATGAGGCTAATCTCCCCGCCAATACCTATAACTGGGGTTATGATCCGATCAATTACAACGCGCCGGAAGGCTCGTATTCGACGGATCCGGCCAATCCCGCCACACGCGTGACGGAGATGAAAGAGATGGTCAAGAGTCTGCATGACAACGGTATCGGTGTGATCATGGACGTGGTCTATAATCACACGGCCAACAACGACGATTCAAATTTCTCGCTCACCGCTCCCGGCTACTATTACCGTCACCGCCCCGACGGAAGCTACAGCGACGCTTCCGGTTGCGGCAACGAAACGGCTTCGGAACGCCAGCAGATGCGTGACTATATCATAAACTCCGTGAAGTACTGGGCCAAGGAGTATCACATAGACGGTTTCCGTTTCGATCTCATGGCCATCCATGATATAGAGACTATGAATGAGGTCATAGCAGCTCTTAAAGAGATAAATCCTGATATTTTTGTCTATGGCGAGGGCTGGACAGCAGGTGATTCGCCCCTGCCGGTCGAGCAGCGTGCACTGAAGGAAAATGTGGCTAAAATGCCGCAGATAGCTGTGTTCAGCGATGACATACGCGATGCAGTCAAGGGGCATTATAGCGATGCTTCTGACCGTGGGTTCGCCACAGGTAAGCCGGGGCTTGAAGAGACCGTGAAAATCGGTATCGTCGCCGCTACGGATCATCCTCAGATCGACTATTCGAAAGGTAATAACTCCAAATTCGCTTACGCTGCTTCGCCGACACAGATCATCAACTATGTGTCGTGTCACGATGATCTGATGCTTACCGACAAGTTGCGTAAGTCGATGCCTGATGCCACGGATGCAGAGCGTCAGCGTGCTGCACGTCTGGCCCAGACAATCGTGCTGACTTCGCAGGGCACACCTTTCATCTTTGCCGGCGAGGAGATTTTCAGAGACAAGAAGGGTGTCCATAATTCCTACAATTCACCTGATTCGATCAACGCAATTAACTGGAATCTCAAGCACGACAATGCGGCTCAGTTTGAGTATTATAAGGAGTTGATTAAGTTGCGCAAAGAGCATCCGGCTTTCCGCATGACCACTACCGAGCAGGTGAGGAAGCATCTTAAATTTGACAATATCAACGAACCCAACCTGATTTCATATTCGCTTACCGACCATGCTAACGGCGATGAATGGAAGGAAATAAAACTCGTGTTCAATGGGTCGGATGAGGCGCGTGAAGTCAAGATACCCAAAGGTGACTGGACTGTCATAGCTGAGGATGGACAGATCAATTCCGAAGGACTTGGCAAAGCCAAGGGCGGAAAGATGACAGTGGCTCCGCGTTCGGCTTTGATACTTGCCATGACGAAATAAAACGACGTCGCGTCTAAAATTACGGAAGGATAAGTGCCCGCAGGATCAAAAACTGAAGCTGATCCTGCGGGCAGTTGTTTTCGAAATAATAAAAATTCCACATAATTGATGTGTCCGGATGACCGGAAATTTATCTGTTTTCGATATCCTCAGGCGGCTTAATTTTGATATATCTTCTGAAATTTGGTGTGGTTATGGCGTTTATACATGAAAATTCTGTAAATTTGCGGAAAATATTAACAAATCGTAATTAACAGTCAGAAGTGGAAGCTAAGAAACCAACAGCTATATTGAGAATGCATTGTCCCGATAAGCCGGGTATCATTGCTGTGATTTCGGATTTTATTACAACGAATCGTGGAAACATTATCTATCTTGATCAGTATGTGGATCATGTCAATGGTGTTTTCTATATGCGTGTCGAATGGGAGCTTGAAAATTTCCTTATCCCGTCGGAAAAGATAAGCGAATACTTCAACACGCTATACGCCATGCGCTACAACATGACGTATCGTGTAAGTTTCTCGAAACGTCGCCAGAAAATGGCAATCTTCGTCAGCAAGATGTCACACTGTCTCTATGACATGCTTGCGCGTTATGTTGCCGGCGAGTGGGATGTGGAGATCCCCGTTATCATAAGCAATCATCAGGATCTTGCGATTGCAGGAAAGCAGTTCGGCATACCGTTCGAACATATTCCCGTCAACCGTGACAATAAGGAGGAAATGGAGCAGCGCGAGTTTGAGATACTTGACCGTTATGGAGTGGATTTCATCGTGCTCGCACGCTATATGCAGGTGCTTTCCGAGAATTTCATCGAGCGTTATCCCAACCGCATCATAAACATCCATCATTCATTTCTTCCTGCCTTTGTAGGTGCAAAGCCCTATCATCAGGCATACGAGCGAGGGGTGAAACTCATCGGTGCTACGAGTCACTATGTGACTACCGAACTTGACGCAGGTCCGATCATCGAGCAGGATGTGGTGCGCATAAGCCACAAGGACACTATTGATGATCTTGTCAAGAAGGGACGCGATCTTGAGAAGATAGTGCTTTCGCGTGCGGTCGAGAAGCATATTCAGCGAAAGATCCTGACCTATGACAATAAAACTGTGGTGTTTAGCTGATTTTTGTGACTTTTTTGATTTTATTCATCTTAATTGCGATTTTTGCAGCTAAAATTCATAATCTTATTGTAGGATAAAATAAAAATAATGTCTAAATTTGCACTTGAGTTATCCGATGGCATATTGTCAGCGGATCGACTTTATCCGATAGGAGAATTTGTGATTTAATAATTTAGTTTTTCAAACAGTTAACCTCAGGTAACATAGTATTAAAAAACTTCGCTAATTGCTAATTTAATTCACGATAATCAACCGTAAAGACAGCCGCGAGGCATGTCCTTCAAAAAACAACAATTGTCTCAACTCAAAACTTCAAGAACTACACTTAAATGGACAGCAACGAAAAGAAAAGCAAGCGCCCGCGCATCGGAGTGCGCCCGGTAAGCTCAGACAGTGCCGATACTCATAACGACTACACTACACAAGAGAACGGCAGCCACCAGACGGAAGGTCAGGAACGCCATCAGGGTTCTTACAATTCCTATGGCAACAATCGTACCTATCAGCCCCGTCCTTACAACAATAACCGTCAGGGTTCATACGGAAATAACCGCTACAACAATCAGGGCGGCTATAACAACCGTTACAATAACAACAATAACCGTTACAACAACTATCAACCCCGTACTCAGGCAAATCCGCAGCTTGAAGGTGAACCCCAGACTTCAGCAGAGGGTGTTGCAGCAAGCACTACGGAAGGTGAGACTCCCGCATATCAGCCCCGTCCTTCCTACAACCGCTATAACAATCAGGGTGGATACAACAACTATAACAACAACCGTCAAGGCGGCTATAACAACAACCGTCAGGGTGGCTACAACAACAACCGTCAGGGCGGTTACAACAACAATCGTCAGGGTGGCTATAACAATAACCGTCAGGGCGGCTACAACAACCGTCAGCAAGGCGACTATAACAACAACCGTCAGCAGGGCGGATATAACGACACTCGTCAGGGAGGGAACAAGAACTAGGGTGTGGGCGGCTACGGGGGCGGGTGGG
>NZ_JAIDBW010000040.1:0-5555 GCF_029056165.1 Duncaniella sp.
GCTCGGAGATGTGTAAAAGAGACATCAATCAGACAATCGTAGCAGCAACGGCAACCAAAGGTATTGTGGAGATCTACACTAAGGAAGTGAACCGCTTCAGTTACTCCGGTCTTGTCAGCGGGCAGCTTCCGGTGCTGACCGATGCGCAGGGGACGGCACTTGATGCGATCCACAAATCATGGCTTGAAAATGACGTGACACTGCTCCACGGAGTGACATCGAGCGGCAAGACAGAACTATATATTCATCTGATCGACTATGTGATCCGCAATGGACGGCAGGCTCTTTACCTCGTACCGGAAATCGCGCTTACCACACAACTGACGGCCCGCTTGCAGAGGGTCTTCGGTGACAAAGTAGTGATCTACCACTCGAAGTTTTCCGATAACGAGCGCGTGGATCTCTGGAAGAAGCTGCTTGAGTCATCCGAGCCATGCGTGGTCATCGGTGCGCGTTCAGCTGTCTTTCTGCCGTTTGCTTCACTGGGACTCGTTATTGTTGATGAGGAACACGAGAGTGCGTACAAGCAGCAAGATCCCGCTCCGCGTTACAATGCCCGTGACGCGGCTATAGTGCTTGCTTCGATGCATGGTGCAAAGACACTTTTGGGCAGTGCGACCCCGTCCATCGAGACTTACTACAAAGCTAAGACCGGACGTTTCGGACTGGTGGAACTGACGGAACGTTTCGAGGGAATGAAATTGCCTGAAATGCGCATCATCGACATGGCTGATGCCAGAAAAAAGGGGCTTGTGACAGGTACTTTCGCATTCGAGACGGAGAGACTTGTCAATGAGTCACTCAAACGCGGGGAGCAGTCGATACTTTTCATCAACCGGCGCGGCTATGCTCCGATAGCACGCTGCAAATTGTGTGGTTATGTCCCCAAATGTCATAACTGTGACGTATCGCTGACATATCACAGACATTCCGACAAGCTGATCTGTCACTACTGCGCTACGCCTTACGCCGTGCCTGATGTCTGTCCTGCCTGTCAGGAGCCGGGCATAGAAGTGCTCGGCTACGGAACGGAGAGGGTGGAGGAAGAGGTTGAATCGCTCTTCGGCAACGCTACGATCGCAAGAATGGATCTTGATACAACCCGCAGCAAGGACAGTTATGAAACCATAATAGACAATTTTTCGAAAGGTAAATCGCAGATACTTGTCGGGACTCAGATGGTCACTAAGGGACTGGATTTCGACCGCGTTAGCACGGTCGGTGTCGTGAACGCCGACAGCGTGATAAACTTTCCGGATTTCCGTTCGGCCGAAAGGGCTTTCAACATGATCGAACAGGTGGCAGGAAGAGCCGGGAGACGCAACGACAACGGTATAGTGGCCATTCAGACATACAATCCTTCGCATCCGGTGCTCTCATTCCTGCTCGGACATGACTACAACGGTTTTTATGAATTTGAATTGGAAGAACGAAGGAAGTACAATTATCCGCCATTCGTGCGTGTGATCTATATCTATCTGAAGCATCGTGATCAGGCGGCAGTGTCATCGATGGCCTTTGAGTATGCCTCACGTCTGCGTGAGCTTTTGGGAAATCGTGTCAGCGGACCTGACGAGCCATACGTGTCGCGGGTGCAGTCGCTTTATATAAGACGTATAATGCTGAAGATTGAAAACAATGCTTCGATAACCAAAGTCAAGAAGTTGCTCAACGACGTCAGGATAGAGATGACCAACCGGAAATTACTTTCCGGAGCGGTGCTTTACTACGACGTCGATCCAATGTAGCCAATAGCATAAGGGAACGGCTGCGAATGCACCGATGATGTCGGCGATCGCGTCGGCAATGTCACCGCTGCGCCCTATGTGCATGGCATTCTGTATAAATTCGACTGCGATGCCAAAGACCGAAACAATGGTTGCAGCCATGAAGGATTGACCCAACGTCAGTTTTTTCCCTATACGGTAACGTTCAAAAATGAATGTCAGTGCCAGTCCGCCGAACATACAGCAGTGGGCCAGTTTGTCAGCACCGGGGAATAAAGGAATATCCTCCTCCCCGAACGGTTTGGGGAGGAGGGTAAGGTAAAGTATGACGGCCGCCACCGCCAGCGTCAGCTGATAGGGTGGAATCCATCGGAAATATTTCATCTGTCGGGATGTGAAGGATTAGTGTCAGGTATGCTGATTATTTTGCCGCCATCAGACTCCCGTTGAGCATTTCGCGGTAAGCCATCAGACCATCCTCCGAAAGTTCGACAACGTTGCGCACACCGTCGATACCGGGAACGGACACGTGCTTTTCATCGATGAAAGTGAAGAGTTCACGGCTTTCACCTGTAGGCAGGGCGATGTTCCAGCTCTGTTCGTCGGCGTTGAAGTCGAGACGCACCACTGATTTGTCGTTTTCCGAAGTGATGGTGTAGCCTTTACCATCGCATTCTACTATGTAACGGCCATCCTTTCCATCAATCACCTTCTTTCCTGCGGCCATAGGATTTTCGCCACTCCAGAATTCGATGGAGTTGAGGACGAGGATATCTGCAAGAGCTGCCACTTCATAGACTGGGAGCGGAAACCAGAAAAGGAAGAACACGAGCTCGTTGACAAATTTATTGTCAATCTGATTGTTCCAGCTTAGGAGCTTTTTGGTAAGCGAGAAGTTTCCGATGCAGGAGGTGGTGAGCATTGAGCCGCAAAGGGTGAGCACGATAGCTACCGGGAATACACGTTTTTTCATTAGGGTAAATAAGTATAAGATGATGAGTAAGTGGCGTAGGAGGAATGAAGTGATGAATGACAGAATGACCGGTAGCGACTGTTCGACTATATGACGGAAGATCAGGCTATGGCCTTTGTCTTTGCCCGGTTGTAGAAGGCATAGATACGGTTGACATAGTCATAGGTCTCACGGCCACGCGAGTAACCGAAACGGACAACGGGATCTTTATAATACTTTGGATTTGATTTCCAAAGGATGGCTTTTGCCACGTTGCCGTCCCATTTCTGAGGATTAAGGCCATACTTCTTTGCAAGATTTATTGCATCGTTGACATGACCGAGCCCCGAATTATAGGCTGCAAGTACGAATTTCTTACGTTCATTCTCGTCGGGAACTTTGGGCGTAAGTTGCTTGTCGAGATCATTGAGAAGTTTAAGAGCCGTTTCGACAGCCACGTCGTTTTTCATTACACTTTTGGCCGTCTGTCCGTAGCCCTTCGCTGTACGCGGCATAATCTGCATCATGCCTCGCGCACCTGCCCATGAAACTGCAGTGGAGTCAAACTTGCTTTCGACATAGGCTTGTGAGGCCAGCAGTTTCCAATCCCAGTCGTAGTCCTCGGCATAGCGTTTGAAAAGGTGGTCGAAAGGTGACACGCCGACACCGTTTGCAGCGTAATACTTTGAATTGGGATCGTTCTTGCTAAGCTCGAAATAACGTTTCAGAAGTTGTGCCTGTTCCTGACGCGGATTCTCGCTATTGAGCCAAGCGTTGATGCTGTCACCAAGCCAAGCTTTGTCAGGCGCGACAGCCCAGCTTGAACGCTGCTCGAAGCTTAGTGGGAGAGTGATGTCGAGATCGCTGTAGTAGGTCTTGTTGATACGGGCGATATCACTGTCAACCACCGTCAGAGGAATCTTCCCTTCGCTCACCATTGCAATGAGATCCTCGGTGATGAGGGTATCGCGGTCAACGGTGTGGATGTTTATACCTCCGCCAACTTCCTGATTGAGGTTGCGGATACGGGCCTCATACTTTGACTCGGATTCGACATAGACATCCTTGCCTACCAGATCAGTCACATCGGTGATAAGCTCTGTCTCTCCCTTTATAGGTTGCACAAGCACCTGAGTGGTTATATTTTCAGGCCCGCAAGGCACGACACGGTCTTTATATTCGGCCGTGACAGGGACTTCGTAGGCAATCAGATCGACGTAGCCTGAATCAAGCATCTCGACCGCACGCGAAAGCGAAGGTGCAATCTCCATTTTCAGGATCATGTCTTTGTCCGCAGCAAGAGCCGTGACAAGTTCGAAATCATAGCCCATCTCCTGACCTCGGTAAATAAAGTAGGCTTCAGGACTGTAGAGAGTGGCTACGCGGAGAGTATCCGGAAATTTATGCGTTTCATCGGACTGGTTGTCCGAGGCTGTTTTATCGGAGTTACCGCCACACGAGAAAAGCATCGATGTGAGGCTCAGAGCGGCAAGTACGGAGAAAATTCCTCGTTTCATAGAGAATCGGGTGATATTAAATAGTTAATATTTAGGAATCATCGAGGGGCTTCTCTCCGTCTTGCAACGGTATGGCTCAATATTCGAAGATTCCGGCTTCTGATTTGATGGTCAAGCGGTTGGATTCAGCGTCCTCGACACGTCCTACTATGCGCGATTCGATTCCGAATCCGGCTGCGATCTCCATGACCTTCTCAGCTGCTTCAGGACGGACGTAGATTTCCATACGGTGACCCATGTTGAACACTTTGTACATCTCGCTCCACGGAGTGCCGCTTTCCTTTTGGATAAGTTCGAACAACGGAGGAACGGGGAAGAGATTGTCCTTGATGACGTGTTTGTTCTCGACAAAGTGAAGGACTTTTGTCTGCGCACCGCCTGTGCAGTGAACCATACCGTCAATCTCGTCACGCATCTCGCTGAGGAGCTTTTTGATAACGGGGGCGTATGTGCGGGTAGGCGAGAGGACAAGCTGTCCGGCATTGAGACCTGTACCGGCGATCTCCTCGGTAAGTTCCTTTGAACCGGAATATACGAGTTCGTCGGGCACAGCCGCGTCGAATGTCTCAGGATATTTCTTGGCGAGATATTTCGCAAATACATCGTGACGGGCTGAGGTGAGACCGTTGCTGCCCATACCGCCGTTGTAGCGATCCTCGTATGTCGCCTTGCCGAAAGAGGCCAGACCAACGATCACATCACCGGCCTTGATATTGGCATTGTCAATGACATCGGCACGACGCATGCGGCAGGTGACGGTTGAGTCAACAATGATAGTACGGACGAGATCACCGACATCGGCTGTCTCGCCGCCGGTAGAATAGATGCCGACACCCATTTCACGGAGAGTGGCGAGAAGTTCCTCTGTTCCATTGATGATAGCCGATATTACCTCGCCGGGGATGAGGTTCTTGTTTCGACCGATGGTGGAGGAAACCAAGATGTTGTCAGTGGCACCGACGCAGAGAAGGTCATCGATATTCATTACAAGTGCGTCCTGCGCGATTCCTTTCCATACGGAAATGTCGCCCGTCTCACGCCAGTAGGCATAGGCAAGCGAAGATTTTGTTCCTGCTCCGTCGGCATGCATGATGTTGCACCATTCCGGATCACCGCCGAGGATGTCGGGTATGATTTTACAGAATGCGTGAGGGAAGATGCCTTTGTCCACATTTTTAATTGCGTTATGGACATCCTCCTTGGAGGCTGAAACACCGCGAAGATTATAACGCTGGTCACTCATAATATCTCTTGATTGAAAGTTCAACAATTGTGAGGAGGGTATGGTTTGAATTAAATTTTTGCAAAAATACAAAAAAATAGCGAAACATCCCCTACGGAAACGGTTTTTTAGACCGG
>NZ_JAIDBW010000041.1:0-3621 GCF_029056165.1 Duncaniella sp.
TAGGTTAGGCTCAGAAAACCACTCACAGAGTGGGGTTTTAGGCACGGGATTGAACCTTTGACCCGGTTTGGGTCGCAAAATCGGTCAAATTTCAGACGATTTTAACGCCGCTTAATATTTGAAAGATTATTTAACTATAAATCCAGCCAAAATCCTTCTTTTGACACTGTTTTCTGCGCTTTTCATCATTTTTCGGTGTGAGTAGCAACTCACAGTGAAGGAAGTTGATATATTCGTTGGCATATTCATCTCATTCCGGTAATGACAAGTTCTGCATAGTTTGGAAATGTCGGAGAAAATGATTATATTTAAGTAACCATTAAACCCACAGACTATGACAACAGATTCGTATTTTACCCTCGGCTTCTACATCAGGAAGCCAAAGGGAGACAGGGCGGAATATCCAATCTTTGCCCGTGTTTCCGTAGCAGGACAAGCGACTGAGTTCAAGATTGGACGTACAGTTGACCCGGCAAACTGGGATGCTAAAAAGCATATGTGTCGCGGACGTACCCGCCGTGACCTTGAATTGAACAAGTACCTCGAACTTGTGAGAGCAAAGATGTGTGACATACACAATATGCTCATCCGTGAGGAGAAGCATGTGAACCCTGCAATCATGAAAACGCTTTTTCTTGGAAATGGTGAGAAGCCTAAGATGATGGTGGAGGTATTCCGCGAGACCAACGAGAAGCGCAAAGAGGAATTTGAACGTGGTGACATAGTATTCGCCACATATCAAAGATGGACTCGCTGTGCCGACTATCTTGAAGAGTTTCTCCAACTCAACAATAACGTACCTGACATTCCTATAAAGGAAGTAACCTCCGGCATCCTTGATGACTTCCAGCACTTTCTACGTATGAAGAAAGCCTGTGCCAACAATGCCGCTGTCCGCTATCTTCGTTGTGTCAAGAACGTGCTTCAATATGCACTCGCCCACAAATGGATTGACCATGATCCGTTTCTGGGTAAGAAGTATCAGAGGACTTACTCCAAACGTGAATTCCTTAATGAATATGAGCTTAACGCTGTAATGAAGCTTGATCTGAAGGAAATCCCCCGTTTGGAACTTGTAAGGGACACCTTCGTGTTCTGCTGCTTCACAGGGTTGGCTTTCTGCGATGTTAAAAGCCTTAAGCAAACCGACATCTGCAATGACTCTGACGGTAATACTTGGATCAGGAAACCACGAGAAAAAACAGGAGAGCTAAGTACCATTCCTCTGCTTGAGGTTCCGCGCCATACAATAAGGAGTGTTTAGTGTGATGAAAAAAACACACCTAAACACTCCTTGAATTGATAGAACTCATAGATAAAGACACCATTAGCGGCTTTCGAAGTCGGCTATTTCATTGGATAGAAATATCATATTTCCCTACTCTTATGAAATCCAAGGAACTCATACTATCCATCTCCTGTGCCTATCTGAACCGGGCGCAAACCGCGTATTTCAGATAAACAGGGTGATCAATTCTTCTTTTTTTTAACATTCTTTCACTTTTGGATAGATTGGCCACGCGAAAAGAAAATGCTAACTTTATCCCCCTCAATACCATTACCCTGATATCACATGAAACTCCCAAGCATCCTCACGTGTCTCCTCGTTTTTATATCGGCGCTCTCAACTTCGGCAACCACCGCTACTGACTCGATTACCATTGTCAGTCGTCCTGCCGAAGGCATCAACGCCAACTATCCCGGCTTCCGACCGCCACTTCTTTCCGCCCCGCTGATAAAACTTCCCGTAGGCGCAGTGCAGCCTCACGGATGGCTACGCAATTACCTTAACCATCAGCGCGACGGCCTCTGCGGACAGCTCGGATCAATCAGTGCATGGCTCGACAAGAATTCCAACCAATGGCTCTCCGATTCCGGCGATCACGGCTGGGAGGAAGTTCCCTACTGGTTGCGTGGCTACGCCTCGCTCGCCTATATCCTTGATGACGAAACGATGAAACGCGAAGCCCAGACATGGTTTGAGGCTATCTTCGCCAACCTGAAGCCCGACGGATTCCTCGGACCTCGCAACTTCGAAAATTCAAATCCCGAACTATGGGCACAGATGATTATGCTATGGGCTCTTCAGACCTATTACGAACACTCCTCCGACCCGCGCGTTCTCTCTGCCATGACCGACTACTTCAAATGGCAACTCTCCGTGCCCGACTCGCAGTTTCTCACCGGCTACTGGCAAAGTATGCGCGGTGGCGACAACCTATGGAGTCTCCTATGGCTCTATAACCGCACCGGCGACAGATCCCTCCTGCCTCTCGCCGAGAAGCTCCACCGCAACACAGCTGATTGGACGCTCCCCGATGATCTCCCCAACTGGCACGGCGTCAATATAGCGCAGGGTTTCCGCGAACCAGCCACTTACTTCATGGTCTCTGCCGACTCAACCCACCTTGCAGCCACCTACAACGATTTCCACATCATCACCTCGCGATACGGCAACCTTCCGGGTGGAATGTATGCCGCCGACGAAAATGCTCGCCCCGGATACACCGATCCCCGGCAATGTGCCGAAACATGCGCTATGGTAGAACACATGGCCTCTGACCAGATTCTGATGGCTATTACAGGCGATCCCTCATGGGCGGATCACTGCGAAAATGTAGCCCTCAACAGTTTCACTGCCGCGCTGACCCCCGATATGCGCGCCCTGCGCTACCTCACAGCCCCCAATATGGCTGTAAGCGACGAAAAACTCCACGGTCCGGGCATCGACAACAATCTCCCCGGAATGCTCTCCCTAAGCCCTTTCAGCAGTCGATGCTGCCAGCACAACCACGGATTCGGGTGGCCCTACTATGCCGAATACCTCGTGATGGCCACCGCCGATAACGGTCTCGCTACAATGCTCTACTCAGCCTCTACAACAACCGCACGAGTCACCCCTCAAGGCCGAAACGTCACCCTCACGCAGACTACCGATTATCCATTCCAACCCTCCATCACTCTTACCCTCCATACCGACTCCGTACCCGTATCCTTCCCCATCTACCTCCGCATACCCACATGGGCCTCCAACGCCTCGCTCGCCATCAATGCATCCTCACCAATCTCACTCAGCTCCGAAGCAACCGGCCGATACGTTCGCATTGATCGCACATGGATCGACGGCGACTCCATACGCCTTACCCTGCCCATGACCCTCAACACGCACACATGGCCAAACGGAAGCATCAGCATCAACTACGGCCCCCTCACGCTCTCGCTCCTGATCGACGAAATCGTCAGCACCCACAACAGCTCCGACCCCGCCTTCGTGCAGTTTGACTCCCACTGGCAACCGACAGCCGATCCGCAACTCTGGCCAACCTACACTCTCCATCCCGGCTCGCCCTGGAATTATGCACTCAGTCTCCCTTCCGACTCCAGCCTGCCCGTCGGACTGACAGCCATACCTGCTCCCACCCTTGCCCCTGACGTAAACCCCTTCACTCCCGCCACGGTTCCCCTCCGGTTCACTGTCACGGGAACCCCAGTCCCCTCCTGGGGTTACGACGCCACCGGCCTCACCGACACCCTCCCGTCCCCCTCCTCCATCCCCTGTGTCTTACAACCTTTCTGCCTCCTCTTCCCCTGAGCCTCGGCTGTAGGGTTGTGCTGGAGATG
>NZ_JAIDBW010000042.1:0-67338 GCF_029056165.1 Duncaniella sp.
TTAGAGCGAAAAACGGGACTCGAACCCGCGACCCCAACCTTGGCAAGGTTGTGCTCTACCAACTGAGCTATTTTCGCGTTTTTGGTAAGCTTTAAACGGTGTCATTTCCGTTTTGCGTTGCAAAGGTATGCACTTTCTGATTACTGTGCAAATATTTCCGGCGTATTTAACCGATGTTAACACAATATATGCATAAAATGGGCTTATTAGTGAATGAGTGTTAACAAAATTAGGGTTTTTGATACTGTAAGACCACTGAACCAATATTCGCTCGGCAACGTTTTTCTTTATATAAACATTATTACAGAGAACCTCTAACTTAATATATGGTATGAAAAAACTGATACTTCTTCGTCATGGACAGAGCGAATGGAATCTTGAGAACCGTTTCACGGGATGGACTGATGTCAATCTTTCGCCTAAAGGAGAGGAGGAGGCCCGTGAGGCCGGACGTCTGATCGCTGCCGCCGGACTTGAACCGCGCTATTGTTTCACTTCCTATCTGCGCAGGGCAATCCGCACTCTTGACCTTGCTCTTGACTCTATGGATCGCCTGTGGCTTCCGGTCGTCAAGGACTGGCATCTCAACGAACGTCACTACGGAGCACTGCAGGGACTCAACAAGGCAGACACCGCTGCAAAGTATGGCGACGAGCAAGTCCACGTGTGGCGTAGGAGCTACGATGTCGCTCCTCCGGCTCTAACTGCGGACGACGAGCGTTTTCCCGGCCGTGATCCGCGTTATGTGATGCTTGGTGCTGATTCGCTCCCGCTGACCGAGTCGCTTGCCGATACAGTCGAACGTGTGCGTCCATGCTGGGAGGAAAAGATTGCCCCGGCTCTTGCCGTTTATGATACGGTGT
The DNA here is from genome assembly GCF_029056165.1 of Duncaniella sp. Classification (NCBI taxonomy): domain Bacteria; kingdom Pseudomonadati; phylum Bacteroidota; class Bacteroidia; order Bacteroidales; family Muribaculaceae; genus Duncaniella; species Duncaniella sp. The sequence continues at coordinate 864 of NZ_JAIDBW010000042.1, forward strand.
TTGTCGCCGCTCACGGAAATTCACTCCGTGCATTGGTGATGATGCTTCTGAAAAAGACTCCGGAGGAGATAGTGGGTGAGGAGATACCTACCGGTGTGCCCCGTGTGCTTGAGCTGACCGATCGTCTCGAAGTCGTTTCCGATAAGTATCTGAAATAAGATTATTCGATAGAGATATGTATAAAAGAAATGAGGTTCGGATTTTTCCGAACCTCATTTCTTCTACAAAATTGCTTTAGGGTGAACAGTGGGGGTCGAACCCACGACCTTCGGAACCACAATCCGACGCTCTAACCAACTGAGCTATGCTCACCATGTTTTTTGGTTTTGCGCTGCAAAGGTAGGGCGTTTTTTTGAAACCACCAAATTTATTCTGAACTTTTTTGAAAAAAATATTACGAATTATAGTCGGATTGTAAATCAGTTGATGGTTAGTCCGCAAACTTTAAGGAGTCAAGTGCCTTACGGTCAAGCTTTAACTTGACCATTCCCATGGGGTGGAATCGCTTGTCATTATTGATGGCTGCATACACTACTGTATATACGTCATCACCTTCAGGGATCAATCCGAGTGGAGTTCGCATTGTGTGCCACCATCTTTCGACCTTTGTATCTATCGGCAGGTAGCGAGCCTCACTCCAGTTGATCCCGTCCTTCGACAGGGTATAGGCAAGCATATTGGGGAGATTCAGCCACTCAGGACCGCCATCGAACACAGCGATATATGTCCCGTCTGGAAGCTGCGAGACGATAGGGTTTTCAACAAATCGCGGGTGTATGGATGTTATGGGATTGATTTCTTTCATTCGTGACCACGGGCCTTCAAGACTGTCGGCCTCAGCCAGCCCTACATACCAGTGGGTCGGCTTTCCGCCAAACGGATAGTCCGCCGTACTCTCGTAAGGATATGCGCCGCTGATGAATGCAAGCCACTTGTCACCTACACGGTAAGGGAAAAATGATGCCACGCCTTGTCGGCCTTCCCATAATTGAGAGTCGAGTCCCGGCTCGATGACGATACCGCAGTCACGATAAGGCCCGTCGATCCCCTCGACTCCTTCTACCTCCGACTCGCATCTCCAGATGCGGCCGAATGAGTGGTTCGGTGCGACAACGCTGTCGCAGGTGTAGGCGAGATAGTGACCCTGCCAACGGTTCTTATCTTCGTTGAATATCGGCATATATGACCAGATGGCAGCCCGGCGGTCGTTCATCGAATTGTCGAATGACGATACCGCATATACACCGCTCGACTGATACAGAGTTGACTACCGATCCCAGTTGACGGCATCTTTGCTTGTCCAGTGGCCAATGCGTGTCTTGATACGGTCATATTTCGCGGGTTGGCCATCTTCACCGGCTCGTTCAGTCGGGAATATATGATAAGTATCACCGACTTTGATCATCTGTCCGCCCTCAAAGCCGCCGAAAATACTTTCTGTTCCCGGCATTCCCTCGTCGATTACCGGTTTGTCCGGGCCACCGATTATAGTGAACAGGGCCGGCTTTTCCGAAAAGCCTTCGATGGCAAACGCGGGATAATCGACACCGCTTTTAAGCTGCATATCCTCCCCCGAAAATTTCTGCGAGGCGCAGGTCGCACCCATGATGATCACCGGCTCAGCTCCTGCGGGAATGGACAATGGATACGTCCCTTTATCGTATCGGATACCATAGATGTTAAGTGCCGGAAGTTCAGTCACGGAGACGGCATTTTTCAGCAGCGGTGTGGCGATAATCTTTCCGCCGTTTGTTCCGAGTGCTTCGACTGATTTCAGGTCTGGTGCGGCTATTAACAGCAGACCTTTTTCGCCGAATGTCAACTGAAGTTCATGTTCGGCCAGCCGGCCGTCTGCGGTAACCGGTAGCTTGATGCCGTTAAGAGCTGAAACTTCGGAGACAACGTCGAGAATGCTGCGGTCCGATCCGCTGAAAGGATTTCCATAGACCGTAGGCTGAAAGGATCGCTCCGCCGATACGGTTTCATGTTTTGCTGCTTTCCACGGTTTGGCACCATGAAGGGTAGGGGATGAGGCGAGTGACAGGGCAACGGTCAGGGATGCTATGAGGTTGAGTTTCATTTATTGTAAATTAGGGATGAAAGGGGGGGTATTTGATTTTATTATCGCATATTGCTATCTACAAAATTACTTTAAATTTTGATACATGCAAAGGGGATGTCCTGATAGGGATGATATGGCTTCGTGACAAAATATTGAATTTATGGTTGCAGGCGGCTGTCATAGTAGTCTGCGCGGCCCAAAAAAATCCCTACTATATATAATAGGCGGAAAATTATTGTTAACTTTGCAGCCAGTATGAAGAATATCCGCAATTTTTGTATAATAGCCCATATTGACCACGGCAAGAGCACTCTTGCCGACCGTCTTCTTGAGTACACGAACACCGTAGCCGGAAAGGACCTGCAGGCACAGGTGCTCGACGACATGGATCTCGAACGCGAGAGAGGTATCACTATCAAGAGTCACGCCATCCAGATGAATTACCGTCTTGACGGCCAAGACTACATCCTCAATCTCATCGACACTCCGGGACACGTCGATTTTTCGTATGAAGTTTCGCGCTCCATCGCGGCCTGTGAGGGTGCGCTGCTCATTGTCGATGCCTCGCAGGGCATACAGGCACAGACCATATCCAACCTCTACATGGCCATCGACAATAATCTTGAGATCATACCTGTGATCAACAAGGTCGATCTCGACAGTGCGAAACCGGATGAGGTCGAGGATCAGATCGTGGATCTTCTCGGATGTGATCCCGAAGAGGTGATCCGTGCCAGCGGAAAGACCGGCATAGGTGTGCCTGAAATTCTCAAAGCCATAGTAGAGCGCGTACCCGCTCCCGAAGGTGATCCGAAAGCCCCTCTGCAGGCTCTTATTTTCGACTCCGTTTTCAACCCCTTCCGCGGTATCATTGCCTATTTCAAGATCGTCAACGGTACCATCCGTAAAAATGACTTCGTGAAATTCGTCGCTACCGGCAAGGAATACAACGCCGATGAGATCGGAGTGCTCAAACTCGACATGCAGCCTTGTCAGGAACTTTCGGCCGGCAATGTCGGCTACATCATCTCCGGTATCAAGACCTCGCGTGAGGTGAAGGTGGGCGACACCATCACACACGTCAACACTCCCTGCGAGTCCGCTATCGACGGTTTCGAGGAAGTCAAGCCGATGGTCTTTGCTGGTGTCTATCCCATAGAGACCGAGGATTTCGAAAATCTCCGCGCGTCGCTTGAAAAACTTCAGCTCAACGACGCTTCACTTACTTTCCAGCCCGAATCATCGATGGCTCTTGGTTTCGGATTCCGTTGCGGCTTCCTCGGACTCCTCCACATGGAGATCATTCAGGAACGACTCGGACGAGAGTTCGATATGGACGTGATCACTACCGTCCCCAACGTGTCCTACCGCGTCTTCGACAAGCATGGCACCATGACTGAGGTCCACAATCCTTCGGGACTCCCTGACCCAACGCTGATCGATCATATCGAAGAGCCCTACATACGCGCCTCAATCATCACTGCAGCTGACTATATCGGACCGATAATGACCCTCTGTCTCAGCAAGCGCGGTGAACTCGTCAAGCAGGAATACATCTCCGGCAACCGCATGGAACTGATCTTCGACATGCCGCTCGGTGAAATCGTGATCGACTTTTACGATAAACTTAAAAGTATCTCCAAAGGCTACGCTTCGTTTGACTATCATCTCCATGACTTCCGTGAGTCGAAGCTCGTCAAGCTCGACATCCTCCTCAACGGTGAGAGTGTCGATGCGCTCTCGACCCTTACGCATGTCGATAACGCCGTCACATTCGGACGCCGCATGTGTGAGAAGCTCAAGGAACTCATCCCTCGTCAGCAGTTCGACATCGCCATTCAGGCAGCTATCGGTGCCAAGATCATCGCACGCGAGACCATCAAGGCAGTCCGTAAGGACGTGACAGCCAAGTGTTACGGCGGCGACATCTCGCGTAAGCGCAAACTTCTCGAAAAGCAGAAGAAAGGCAAGAAGCGCATGAAGCAGATCGGCTCGGTCGAAGTCCCGCAGAAAGCTTTCCTCGCCGTGCTGAAGCTTGACTGATCCCAATTTCAGGTTCAAGCCTATGCGACAGATATGTGTCTTTGTGTTGTTGATGCTTGCCTTTTCTTTGAGGATAGAGGCAGCATCCGACATGCATGCACTACTCAAGCAGCGGCTTGAACATCTAAAATCAGCTCCGGACGATAAGGTCGCTATTCGTGACGTCGCCAATGCTTACCTACTTATCGGGGACTATGACGGTGCGGCAGAATATGCTGCCAGACTTATTCAAATCGCCGAACAAACCAGCGATAGAGATTTTGCCGGCCTCAATGGTGCGATGATAAATATTCAGGTGCTCATGGCTCGTGGTGACAATGAGAATACCTACCGTATGCTTGAATATGCGAGGGTGATAGCCCAGAGTATAGAGGATCACAAAGCTCTTGCAATGATCCATAATGGTTTCATTTTGTATTACTCTACGCTTGTCAAAGACACTTACGCTGCTATCAGCCATTGCTATCAAGGGTTGGAAGAAGCACGTCTTGCGGGTGACGATTATCGTGCGGCTATCATCCTATGTAATTTAGCTGAGCTTTACAATGACCGTAATGATTCCGAGGGTCTTGACTATGCACTTCAGGCATACGAACTTGCAAAGAAGCTTGATGATGAGATTCCACTCTTCTACACTGCCAATACACTCGCCGACGCGTATATGATACAGGGTCAGCTTAATGACGCTGCTGAGATTCTGAAAGAGGCAGAAGCATACGCGGCGAAGCTTGGATATACGCGTAGCGTTGAGCTGGTGCTCGTACAAGCTATGTATGCCTACAGATACGGCGATGTCGAGAAGGCTCTCCGGCTCTGTGAACATGCCTTCAACTGTGATTTCTATGATCCATCCCGCTCCGTGATAATGAGGACATATCTTACCTACGCCAAGATCCTTAATGAGATCGGACATCCGGCAAAGGCACTGGAGATAGCGCAGGAGGGTATAGCCTATGCAGATGGTTTCCGGCTCACATCCTATGTCGGTGACCTTATGAAGGAGATAGCGGAATCGAACCGTCAGTTAGGTAATCATTCCAAAGCTCTCGAATACTTTACGCGCTATGCCTCATTCATGGATAGTACCTATCGTGTGAGCAGAGAGCGGGCTCTTATGGAGGATCACATTAAATATGAGATAGATGAGCAGGATCGGCGAATCCGTGAGAACGAGCGAGAACTAAAAGCTTCGCGTCTGCGTACGTGGATTCTTATTGGTATCCTTATAATATTGGTGGGATTTGTGTCCGTTGTTCTGACACATTATTATCGTAAAAAGCGACTTTACCGTGCCATTGTTAGACAAAACGGTGAATATCTTGCACGCGAGCAGCTCCTGCTCGAACAGATAGAAAAGTCAAAGATTGAAAAGACTTCGATTCCGAAGACATCCAAGCCTCTCTCCGGGGAAAAGGCCGATGATATTATGTCGCGCTTTACTCTCCTTATGACGGAAGAGAAACTTTTCAAGGATCCCAACCTGACAGTTAGCTCAGTCGCCGATAAGCTTGGATCGAACAGAACCTATGTCTCGCGTGCCATAAATGAATCCGGCAAGACATTCACGCAGATCGTCAACGACTATCGTATTCGTGAAGCCATCGCACTTATCTCAGATATTGAAGCAGCTATTCCACTCAAACAGATCTGTGGTGATGTCGGTTTCAGTTCTATCTCTACCTTCTATTCCACGTTCCAGTCAGTGACAGGAATGACTCCCGCACGTTACCGTACACAGCTCAAGGAAATGAGCAAATAGGACTCTTAAAGGAGAGATGACCTTGGTAAATTTTCTGTCGATATGTCTCCGAAAGCGTATTGGCTTTGTAACATCATTTTTGATAGCAATGTGCTAAAAAAATAGCAGTTTTACTGTAAATTTTAAGATTTTGTGTTAAATTCGCTTCCATTTTCTTCAATTTTACGCTTCCGAAATCAATAAATTTGTAAATTTATAGTTATCATTATAGCTTTGTGGAGAATTGTTAACACACATTTCACCATCTTCCGTCTGTTTTTATTTCTCCGGAATTTAATAATAATCTAATCATATCATCACAATGCTAAAAAGAATTGTACCCCTTTTTGCCGTTGCCCTCATGGCTGCAAGTTGTGGCAAATCAAAGACCGATGCTCCTATGCTCAAAGGTCATTTCGAGGGTGAGGCTCCCTCATCGATAACTGTCTATTACGATGTGGATGGTGTATCTACAGTCGAGGAAATTGATGTGGATTCCACCGGTACTTTTATTTTCAATACTGAACTTCCGGTTGAGAAAGTTGACCTTGCTATCGCAAGTGGTGCGGACGTGTTCGGAGCACGTGTAGCAAATGGCGAGGCTCTTGAGGCTACTATAAACGGTGACAAAATTACTTTCGAGGGTGATAATGCTGCTGTTAGTGATTTTCTCTCCGCCTATCATTCGGCTTACAATTACATGAAGTTTAAGGTTAAGCCTGACCAGATCGAAGCCGGTTATGATTTCAACGCTTTCAAGAATATGCTGGATGAGGGTGCTGACAAGGCTCGCGCCGCTCTTCCTTCAGTTCCCGCCTCAGAGCGTGACTACTATACTTCGCTCAACAATGCGGGTTATGACTATGTGCTTCTCAGTATTCTCTCTTCTGACCACTATCTCAACAAGAATGACCATACTGCCGAAATGAATGAGATTGTCAGCAAAATTGATCCTAACTCAGACGAGGCGCGTTTGTCAGGCCTTCTTTCTATGTGGGTACGCTCTGATTCCGCTCTTAACGCTAAGATGATCAGCATGAAGGATAGCATCGGATTCACAGCCGCGCAGATTAAGGCTATTGACGAAGTACTTACCAATCAAGCAAATAAAAATAATCTTTATTCGATGGCGACGAGCATGATGCTTTTCTATAATCCTTCGGATGAGGAGATTGAAAAGTTCTTTGCTACCGTGAAGCCCCAGTTTGACAAGGCTCCTGCGGTCGAGGCGCAGCTCCGTCAGCAGATAGCTGAGTCAAAGAAAGTTGTTGCCGACGGTGATGTACTTCCCTCTGATCCTATTGTAATTTCACCCGACGGAACCAAGCATAATCTGACAAGCCTTTTTGACGGCAAGATTGTATATATTGACCTTTGGGCTACATGGTGCGGCCCATGCTGCCGTGAGATTCCCTTCCTTGAAAAGATCGTAGAGCAGTATAAGGGTAATGACAATGTGAAATTCATCTCCATCTCCTGCGATCAGGACAAGGAAGCATGGCTGAAGAAACTTGCCAAGGATAATCCCTCGTGGCCTCAATACATCTTCGATGAGAAGAGCGGTAATCAATTCATGAAAGCCATGCATGCCAACGGTATTCCCCGCTTCTTCCTGATTGGCCGTGATGGTAAGTTTATACTTGTAAACGCTACCCGTCCTTCTGACCCCAAGATGGTCGAGGAACTCAATGCGGCTCTTAATGCCGAATAAGTTGACCTAACAGATTACTATAAATAAACCTTTGGAGTGAGTGTCGGCTCTGACATTAATCATTGCCGACACATCGCTTTTCTTTTACTCCAATCAATATTCATTTCGTATGCGATTAATTTATTTTTTACTTTGTTTCCTTGCCTTGAGTCCTTGCGCTTCAGGACAGACGAAAAAGTCATCGGGCTCTCTTACCGAGACTCTGAAGGAAATAGACAGCAAGACCGTAGTCGGTCAGGTGTTTGATGAGGACGGCGAACCTCTCGTAGGTGTGACCGTCATGCTCAAAGGCACTGACCATGGCGTGGCCACAGATATGGACGGGCAGTTCTCGATCCTCGTCACCGGTAAGAATCCCGAACTCATATTCTCTTATATAGGAATGAAAACAACGACATTGCCTATTAAAGGAGGTGGTAAGTTCCTTAGGATAGTAATGACCCGTTCGGATAATATGATGGACGAGGTCGTGGTGACCGGTTACCAGAACATCAAGCGCGAGAACGCCACAGGTTCTTACCAGATACTTTCATCCGAGGATCTCGACCGCCGTTCGGTCACTAATCTCAGTGATAAACTCGAAGGTTCGATGCCCGGTCTTGTGAAAAACACCAAGTCCGACAGCAAGGATGAGGATGCGTTTACCGTCCGTGGTGTCGGAACATTTCAGGCTGCTACAAAGCCCCTTGTGGTAGTGGATGGTCTTCCGATCGAGGGTGGTATGTCAACTATCAATCCTTACGACATTGAGAACATCACTCTTCTCAAGGATGCGGCCGCCGCTTCTATCTACGGTGCACGGGCAGCCAACGGTGTGCTTGTCATCACGACCAAGCGTGCGAAAGCCGAGCGTCTTACCATTGATTTCAATGCTGACCTCACTATCCACGAGAAGCAGAAATATGACAACTACGACTGGATGTCGGCCGCACAGCTCATTCAGCTCGAAAGATACAACTGGGCAGCAATGCTCGCTGAGGAGAAGGGTACACAGCTTTCGTCACTCCTTACTTCCTACAGCATGGGACGTATGTCCGGAATCTCGCCTGCGAGCCGTCTGTTTGCCCAGAATCAGCTCGGACTGCTTAGCGATGATGAGATGAACGCCACCCTTGACTCATGGGCTTCTAATGACTATCGTAAGGAATATCAGGATGTTCATGACCGCAGTCAGATTGAGCAGACCTATAACCTCTCGCTTCGCACACAAGGCCGTATAGTCAATTCAAGCCTCGTAGCCAACTATACTCATGACAATCTCGGCATACAGAAAGAAAATGCCAATTCACTCACCTTTAAATACCGCGGCGAGATTAAAGCTTCCAAGTGGCTCGACGTAACGGTCGGCCTCAACGTCCTTAACCGTCGCTCAAGGACTCACAGTCTTGGTTATTACGGCGACATCAACTCTTTCCTTCCTTATCAGACAATGTATAATGCCGATGGCTCATACGCCGGTCTTGAAGCGGATATCTACCCGGGCCACGAGGCATTCAGCAATCCTGATCTCGAACTTAAGGACTGTACTTTCAATCTCGCTCAGGAGATGAACCGCAACTTCTCCAATACGCGTTACACCAACACACGTACATACATCAATACTCTCTTCAAGCTTCTGCCCGGTTGGACTGCTACGGCCCAGTTCCAGTATGAGGACATCTATCAGCGCAACCGCACTCTCAACGAGGGGGATAGCTACACTGCGCGTATGCTTTACAGTGGCTACACGACCGGCGGTACTGTGAGCGTCTGGGAGGACTCTGACCGTGACCCGATGGATGCTTTCTTTGATCCATTCTTTGACTGGTCGAAATATCAGTTTGGTACAGATGCTGACGGCAACATGATTCTTCAAGAACTCGTCACTCGTCATCTGCCTACCGAACACCATATCCCTGAGGGGGGCATCCTCACCACGACTACACGTGAAAGCAAGTACTACACTTTCCGTGCACAGACAAACTATAACCGCACATTCTTTGAACGTCATCAGATCGATGCTCTTGCCGGTTTTGAATACCGCCAGACCCGTACCAACACGCACAGCGACCTCATGTATGGTTACGATGATGCTACTCAGACCAACCTCAACATAATGACGGACTGGGCCTACATCAATAAGCCTACAACCGGTGTGTTCGGCGACCACTATGTCCAAGGCATGGCTCCCAAGACATTCGCGACTTCCGACCTGCTCCACCGTTACTATTCCGTTTATTTCAACGCAAACTATATTTATGATTCGCGCTACGCTGTGTCGGGTAGCTATCGTGTTGACAAGTGTGACCTTTTCGGTACTGATCCCAAATTCCGTGGACGTCCCCTCTGGTCGGTCGGCGGTAGCTGGAATGCACATAACGAGCAGTTCCTCCGCGATGTCACTTGGCTCAATGCCTTCAAACCCCGCTTCAGCTACGGTCTGACAGGTAACATCGACTCGTCAGTCAGCTCCTATCTCGTAGCCAAGATGAGTGTCAATTCATTTACAGGTGACAAGACCGGTTCTCTTGTTTCGCCGCCTAACGATCAGCTTCGCTGGGAGAAAACCGCTACGTTCAATGCCGGTTTCGATTTCGCGCTCTTTGGCTACCGTCTCAACGGTTCTGTTGATTTCTACAACAAACGCAGTTCCGATGTGCTGACTGTCACTGACCTCGATGCGACAACAGGTTGGTCGTCACTGACAATCAACAGCGGTAAGGTTCGCAACCGTGGTCTCGAAATTCAGCTCGACGGCCGCATTGTCCGTCCCAACTCCCGCAACGATTTCGGTTTTGATCTCGGATTCAATCTTGCGTTCAACAAGAATAAGGTCCTCAAGCTCTCTCACTATCCCCAGAGCGGTGCCGAACAGCTTTCGTTCACACTCCATGAGGGTTATCCTCTGAATTCGATCTTCTCGTTTGACTTCGCAGGCTTCGTCGAGGACAACGGTCAGTACTATATGGGCTGGCGTGACAAGGATGGTGAGGTCCACACTACATCTATCGGTAACTCCGACTTCAAGATTGAGGATGCCGTTTATTGCGGTTCGGCTACCCCAACCGTAACTGCATCACTCACCCCGCAGCTCACATGGCGTGGTTTTACTCTTTCGGCAATGATGGCCTTCTATGGCGGCCACTATATGCGTGCCGGAGAGGAAGAATGGTATGTCGGTGGTTCATCCGGAGGCTATTATACCACTTGGGGTATGGGAGGCGATGTTCCCGTATCTGCTCTCAAGTACTGGGAAGGCGATACTTCTCGTCCTGCTAACGGTGCCTTCTACTATAGCACTTACAACTACATGAGCTATGCTAAATACCGTAACACCAACGTGCATCATGCCGACTACCTCAAGGTGCGCAACATCGTTCTCTCCTATAACTTTGACAAAAAGATCTGTCGTAAGATAGGTATGGACGATCTCCGTCTTCGTTTCCAGATCAACAATCTTGCAACTTGGGCGCGCAACGGACTTAGCCTTGACCCGGAGGCGGTAAGTGCCGGATATAATATCAACAAGGCTCCGCGAAGCTACACAATGAGTCTCTATTTCTCACTCTAACGTCTGTCAATCCATCATGAAAAAAATATTAAGCACAATTTCAGTCGCTATGATGATGTTGTTCATGTCATCGTGTGACGACAAACTTGACATCGTACCCAAGGGTCAATCCACCCTCGATAATATCGACGATCTTGAAACTCTCCTGAATCAGCAATTTGTCGTTGGAGATGTGAATCATCTCGAAGGAGTAGCCAATTCCATCCTCCCTGCTACATGGGAGACACCTACACAAACTCTCGCCGCTCCCAATACGCTCAACTATGCGATTATGACCGGCGATGAGAACGTTGATCGTGCGGCACTCGCCACGGATGACAGTCGCTATGAGAGATTTTATAAATACATCAATTATATGAACGTCGTCATCTCTAAGGCTCCCGAATCATCCGGCACGGACGCGAAGAAGCAGCGGGTTATCGCCGAAGCACGCGTGTTGCGTGCATGGTTCCACTTCCTGTTGGTCAACATCTATGCCCGTCAGTATGACTCAGCTACAGCGGAGACTCTTGGTGGTGTGCCTTACGTTGACAATACCAATGTCAACGAACAGAAGACCAAGCTCTCCATAGCTCAGGTTTATGAGCGTATCCTCGAAGATTGTTCCGATGAGGTGATAGCCCTCCTCAGTCCTCAGAATATGAGCGCGAAAATGCGTGGAGGTGCTGATTGGGGTAATGCAGTCCGTTCGGCCGTGCTCTTCCAGATGAAACGCTATGATGAAGCCCTGACCTACGCACAGAAGGCGCTCGCCATCCATTCGGTTGTCGAGGACCGCTCGACCGTCATGCAGACCGGTCTGTGGAAGCTCGACTATCTTGCCGACAACAATTATCTCCTCATCCGCAGTAATAACAGTAATTTAGGTGAATATTACGGTATATCGCTGACCAAGGAAACCAATGATCTTCTCGAACCGAATGACTTCGTGATGCTTCTCGGAGAGGGTGCGGGCTGGAGCGATAACTACGGCTATGGACCCGCAGGCTGCTATATGTGTGCCGCTTCTGACATACACTACAACAGTTGGGGTCTCCGCACGGAAAATATGCTCTACAATGCAGCCGAGTGTCTCATCCGCGGCGGCAAGATTAAGGATGGTCTTGAGATGATTGACCGTGTCAAACGCTATCGCATCAACAACTACGCTCCTCTTGCCGAAAACACTTCAATCACTACCGAGGCGCAGGCGATGAAGGTGCTTCAGGATTCGAAACGCATCGAGATGCTGGCAACCTGCTACAATTTCTTTGACCGTAAGCGATGGAACACGGAGTCAGCTTATTCAGGCAATATGATTCATCAGTATGACGACAACGGCCCCTATGTCATCACACCTGAATCAGCCATCTGGGTTTTCCCCTTCCCGCTGACAGCCACACTCTATAACTCGTCGCTGACTCAGAACTATTGATTCAATTCTCTTTTGGCAGTAATAGAAATAATATATACTTTTTCAACCTTTTCCACGACATTTGATATTTTTCTGTTTGCGTGGATATTCATTGGTCGCTTGACCCATTTCAATGTAAAAGCTTCGAAATGAATATAAAATGTGAGACCGGGATCACTGCGCGATGCAGCGGTCCCGGTCTTGCTTTGTCATTTGTCTGTACTAAGATCTTATGCTTATTTTTCAGAATCCGAGCATGATGCCGGTCGAGAATGTTCCGAAGTCAAGACCTGTGCGGGAGTTGAAACGCTTCATCGGCGCATAGCGGGCATAGAGGCCGATTGCCTGAAAATTGAACATAGCCATTCCATCCACTGTCACCGCGCGCTGGCCGATTCCCTTTGTCGTGATCTTGTAGTGGTTGTCACCGGATTTATATTTTGTTGTTAAGTGTGCGCCTGTATTGAAATTGACCACCGGGCCTAACTTGAAACCGCAGTTGTGACGGTGACCGAAACGGATTCCATAGAGCACAGGGATCTGAAGACTGAAGAAGTTGATTTTCGATACGCGGTCTCTCTCTCCGTCGGCATATTCTTCAAGGGTGAGCCGGCCGCCGGGATTCTTCTGGAAATGGTGGCTGCATCGCGTGGTGAGTTCCTGCCAGTGCAGACCGAGACCCATGACAAGTGACTGTGATCGGTGAGTCATTTTTACACCGGAGACGATGTTCCATGTAAACTCGTTGCTCCTCCACATAGAGATATTCATGTCGGGCGTGCTTTTGATCGGAGTTACCCAGCCGAAACCGAAACCCTCTGACACCATTTCCCATTTAGTCGTTTTTTTGCGTGAGATAGTGATACCGAAATCGCTTTCATGAGTGCCGGTATAGGACTTTACCATGCGGTTGTCAGGATCGGGGAACTGGTACGTGTAATCTCTCTTCTCACCTTCCGCGTTCACATAATCGATCTGTATTTTCTCAGGTGTTTCAGTGACCACGATGGAGCTTATGTCCTGACAGTTGATCTGAGTCTGCATGATGAATCCTCGCTTTTTGGCATTTCCGGTCTGGTAATAGAATGTCTCAGCTCCGCCGTTGATATTACTGATGGTAATGTTGGCATTTTTTGCTGTCGAGACTATCGAAAGCGAGCGTGCGGACGTGGCCTTGAGCAGAGTATCGCAGGTAAGGTTGAGGTTTGAGCTATCTTTGTCGTTGACAGCTGCGCTGATGAAGAGGGGAGCGAGGAGAGTGAGCGGGAGGAATAATTTACGAAGCATATTCTTAATGGATGAATTGATGTTGGAATAAAAGATATTTTTATAGTTGCTTTCCTTATGATGTCGGGTCAGCGATTGGTAAGATCCCTGATAAGACTTTCGGCCTTGGTGGTGGAGATCTCTCCGTCAAAGTATATCACCATTACCGACGGGTTTTTAGCACGCGATGTCAGCAGGTAGTAGAGATAGCGGTTGAGTTTGCGTCCGTCTCTCTCGATCGGGGGCAATACGAAGAATGCATAGCTCATTTTTCCGTTTTTGTAGCGCACGTCGCGGCCTGTCGCGTCAGCTCCGTCGGCTTTCACGAGCGGAAGCACTATGTCCTCATACTTCTGTGCACTCCCTTTGAATGTGGCGAATGTCGATAGATGGTGTGAGCGCAGATAACGCTGATCACCGCTCATGATTGTCTCCGTCACCGTCGGGTCAGAGCTGTACTTACCTCCGAAAAGCTTGTTGATCTCCAGACCTGTCTGGGCCGATCCGCAGAGCCTGATTGCAAGCATTGTGATCGTTAATACTAATAATCGTTTCATGTTATTGAAATGTGAGTGAGAATATTTTCATATTTTGAACTCCTCGGCTATCTCCGGAGGAATGGCGGGCAGTTCCGCCTCATCGATGATCGGAGCTATTGCATCAAGCTCGTCATACAGTGATTGCTCCAGTCCGTCCGCTTCATCGTTGAACTCCTGAAGATCGGATGTCAGCAGACGTATCACGTCGGCTTCGTCGGTTATGCACTGTCCGTTCGCGTATGCCATACATGTCGTGTCGTTGTCAGTCATTACGCCGCTACGGTTACCGATCAGGTGGATACCTATGGTCAGAATGACTGCTGTTGCAGCAGCTATTCCGAGAGCAGGACGCAGGCGCGATATCGGTAATTTGAAATTGGGTTTCGCCTTGTTTTTCTCTGATCGGCCTGAAACCGGAGAGCGGAAGCCCATGAGAGCGCGTGCTTCGTCAATCAAGGGATGGGAGAGTGACGTGCCGGCAATGATGACGCGTAGCTGTGCCTCCTCCTCATCGGAGAGCTGACACTCGAAATAGCGTTCGATCCATTCGAGGATTTCGGGGAGGGTTGGGTTGCGGTGTATCATGATTAGTTCTGTTTACGGTAAAGATCTCGTATGATTTTTCGTGAGCGGCTCAACGTCACGCGGACATTTTCAGGTGTCATTCCGAGCATTTCTGCAATCTCGTCATATCCGAGTCCGCGTACATCGTGAAGCTCGAACACTTCGGCCTGACGCTGATTGAGTGCCCGGCGGCTGAGACGGATCACTGCGTCATAGGTTTCCTGCTGCTCGCTTCGGCGTGTGAGGTCCTCGTCAGAGTCAGCGATCTGGGGAGATTCGTCAATGCTCACGGTCGCTCTGGCCTTTGTGCGGCGCAATGAGTCGATAGCCGAGTTTCTGACAGCCGTATATGTCAGTTTTATCGCCTCCTTTTCATCCTCGACGGCTTTGTGACCTGCCCAAAGGCGGCAGAAAGCATCGTGGATCACGTCGTCTGCCTCACCCGCGCCTACAATCCCTGCAGCCACGCTGCGGAGCATGGCCCGGAAGTTGATGAATGTCGATGTAAGGATATCTGTGCTCACTTGTCGATGATGAATTGAAAAAATCATTGTTCATGAACTGATATGAATTCTCAGTTCTATTATTTCAAACGCGACCCCCCCGGATTTGTAACAGAAAAAAATAAAAAAATTCATCATCATTTTGCAAGGGCTTGGGATCAAGCCCTTTATCTTACCGGAGGTGGACCCATCACGGGCGGCGGGATAGTCGGATTCATGCTTCCTCCCATTGATCCGTTGCGATTTTTCTTCACTATATTGTATAATATTCCGCCGACATCTATACCCAGTTCGGCATTTTTCGATAGCCTGTAATAGGGTATCACTATCGGTTGGGCTTCCATACGGTTGCTGACCGATGAGCGGAAAGCTTGCCCGCCCACTTTCACTCCCCAGTGATCCGAGAAGCGGTAATTCACATAACCGCCGAAATTCGGTATCGACGTGTAGCCCTGCATTGCGGGTGTCATGCCACGGTGCAGAGGGGTGTAGTAACTCCCGAAGATTGTCACCCCGACGCGTTCACTGAAATCATAGCTGATTGACCCGCCGAAACCGTAGGATGTCTGCAACCCGCCGAAGTAACCATATTTCACGGCATCACCGTGGGCGGTAAATGTGAAGCGTCCGGCCTGCTGCACAAGGAACAGGGAACCGCTCTCCACTCCCATAAGGCCCGGCAGTGACATCTGACCCACATCTCCGAAGATCCCGCCGCTCCTCCATAGAGCTATCCTGCCGTCCGTAGGGATACTGACGGTGAACGGTTGCAGATCTGCCGGATAGGCCTGCGGAAATAGGGGAGTAGTATTGCTTAGGGGAGTCTGTACCGCATCAACTGACCGCGTACTGTCGGGCTGCTGCCTCAAGCCTCCATTTGTATCATTATCCGAAATTACGGGATGTTCATTACGTGTGGATGTCGGCACATCTTGATTTATCACCCTTGTAGAATCCGTCTTCGCCGATGTCTGCGTGGGTGTCGCCTCTATGGATTTTGTTTGTGCAGAAGCATCCGCACCCGAAAAGAGCACGAATAAAGATCCGACAATCAAAGACTTTCCAAAGTATGGATGTGATATTGTCAGGTAATTAGATGTACTGACAAGGAGTCGGTAGCGCGAAGCCTTGTTGATGAGATGAGAGAACACAGATTTCATACGTCTGCAAATATATCAAAAATATCCCGTATCCCCCGCAGTTTAACCTTATTTTAGAATGATCCACATGTTATTCCAGTTCCATCATGTCGAAAAACATCAGTCGTGTATGATCATTAGTTTCTTTCTCTGAGAGTAATTTGAATTGATTCTTTTTGTAAAATTCTATTGCAGATAAATACGCGTCAACTGTCAGATAGCGAAATGCAGAATAATTAGGATTGTTATTCAGCATTCCCTTTAGTAAATTCATTAAGTCTGTACCAAATTTTTTACCGCTATATTCTAAGGAAACCGCAAACCGACCAATCTTTATGGCAGGATAACTGTTGAAATGCTTTCCAGTAGGAAAAGATTTTTTAATCTTTTTCCATTGACTGTTTGTAACATCTTGTTGACTAATTTTATCATTTAGAATGCAAAAGTATGCAGCAACCCGACCGTTATCCTCAAGAATAAAGGTATTTGCTATTCGTTTTTGTGAAAAATTCATTGCATCCTCAATAAGGAAGTCGTTAAGGTCAGAATCTCCACAATCAAATTTTAATACGTCAAAGATAGAAGAAAGTCTTACAAGTCTCATTTTAGATGCAGATTGTAATTCTTTTCTTAGCTTCTTCGATCGCTTCTCTCAATTTTCTTGAATTTTCAGCTCGTTGTTCTTTAGACAAGCTTTCAACTTCAAGTCTTAATCTTTCAAATCGTATTGCATCCTCACCGGTCAGGATCGGGGTTTCTTTAATAGGTCTTGCCATTTTTAATCCTTTTTATAATTACAAAGATAACAACTATTTACGGTATAAACAAATTATATGTCACAAATGATTACCAAATCAACTGTCGGTTTCTCATTTTCTATCTCTGATTTTTATTATTTATTTTCCTTCCGGTTTTTTTCGGAGTATATTTTGCCTTTATGATTTCGTATGCCTCACTGACGGCATCAGTGATCAGATTCATCGGGATATCGCCGTCGAAATACAATTTGATCCAATGACGCAGACTCTGGTTCACGGGATTTCCGACCGATGAATAATCGCGTCGCCACTCTTCAATCTTTTCCGGAGATGACTTAACATCGACATAGCTGAAATCATCAATATCAATGAAGCAGAACAAGTGTCCCTTCACATAGAATGCAAGTATTGAAGCATAACGAGGAGAAAATTTGCCGAACGGCATTTTCTCCGTCACGCCCTCAAACGACAGGCAAAACTCCCTGAACTCCTCGACGTTCATATTTGTAATTAATTTATGGTAACAGACCAAAGAATTTTTGACTCCGCTAAATTAGCGAAAAACTTCATTTTTGCCTAATTTTGTACTCTCTCGATATACTTCATACAAAAAACTCCGTACTAAAAATGTTCCGACCTCTTGAAAATCTCCGTGGCTATGACGTCATACTCGCCAGCGGCTCCCCGCGCCGACGCGAACTTCTCGGTATGCTTGACATTGATTTCCGTGTCGATACTTCACACCCGGTAGATGAAACCATTCCAACAGACCTTCCGGTTTCTGAAGTAGCCTCGTATCTCTCACGCCTGAAAGCCGAAGCCTATCCGTTGGAGGCAGGTGACAACAAGCTCGTCATCACCGCCGACACGGTTGTGATCATTGACGGGAAGGTTCTTGGAAAACCGTTTGACGAAGCCGATGCCTGTGCCATGCTTTCGCGTCTGCAGGGTCATAAACAGACCGTGATAACCGGAGTGACGGTTCGCACGGCCTCGATGATCACAACGTTCAGTGCAGAATCCGAAGTGGAGTTTGCCCCTCTGACTGACGACGAGATCGCTTACTATGTCCAAAGCTATCGTCCCCTCGACAAGGCCGGTGCATACGGCATTCAGGAGTGGATCGGAGCAGCCGGCATCAAAGGCATAAACGGCAGTTTCTACAATGTGATGGGACTTCCCGTTCAGCGGCTCTACTCTCTGCTGAAAACCATCTGACTCTAATAAATACCCGTCACTGTTCCTATCGCTCCTTTATGGCCGACAAGCGCAGTGTAAACCCATCGCTGGGAGGGAGCAGGATCAGTCCTTCACCTCCGGTGGTGTTATGTTCCCATGCAAGAAAACGGCGGTCATTCACTCCGAGACGTTCTGCAATCTTCAGAGCCACGACTCCCATTGTCATGCGTAGATTGAGTTCCACGCATGGCATTATTTTATTTTCACCTGTCGTGTCGCGGTAGATCATCATATCCACACCCATCCATCCTCGGTAATCATTGCCGATCAGATTGCCGAGGATTGTTTCTTCATCACTGATCAGTTCACGCAGGGCTTCCGGAGCTATATATCTCCTTATCTCCTCCCAAAGCAAACTTTGTGGAGCGACTATATTTCCGCTATACATTCCGCGTGCTTCTGTGGCAAAGACCGAAAGTCCTATGAACCTCACGCATTTTCCATCGCTGTGGAAAAGCACGGCGAAATCCATCACTTTATCAAGTCCGCGTTCCACCATCACGCTCCCCTGACGGTGAATGATACCTTCTGCTCTCCGCCGGAGCGCACCATCGTCGAGCGAACGGGCACAGAACACCCCGCGTCCACTTCCTGACCACGGCGATTTTATGAAACAGCCCGGATTAAGTCGTTCGAGTTCAACCACACGATCAGGATCAGTTGTCTCGATGGCGATGGGATACTCTCCCGAAAGCCGACTTACGATTTCGACTGACATCCGTCTGTGGCTCAACTCGCGCATCCTCATGGTTGCTTCGTCAGTAGGAAGGATACTATCTCTGACTCCCGCCCGTAGAAATTGCCTTTTGGCATCCGCACTCCATCCCCAAGGGGCGGCTTCTTCGATCCCTTCGAAAGTCGTTGCATCTTGACACACCGTACCGTTAAGTCCGAAACATTCTGCCAATCTCCCGGCTTCCTCGCTGAGTGTTGCCGGAGCTAAGATCAGATCATCTCTTTCCGCCCACCACATTGGTAGCAATGCACCCGCACGGTGTATGGCGGCCGCATGGGGCGGGGGAGTGTAGTGTCGGCATCCGAGACCGAGTGCCAGATCATTTTCAGGATTGAAAAGATGGATTTTCATTTAATTTATTGGTAGGATGTGATATGTAAATTAGATATTTAAAGAGATGACGCCTGGCGGTATCTTTCAGTCTGCCGATTGCTGTGCAAAGATAAGAATTTTTGCCGTTTTCATTCTTACCACCTCAATATAGAAACTTCAAACATAACTGCTGCTGGCCGTGTTAATATATATGTATCTACCGATGCTGTTAATGCATATCTTAAAAATACAGGATCAGAATTATAAAAACACATTATTAAAAACACACATACTCTCACTATGGCCGATATAAAACCACAACCTGCTCCGCAGCTGCAACCCCGCAGCATAGGTGACCTTATCAAAGGCAATCTTTTCATGCTCATCGCCACAATCTTTTTCGGCGTAAATATCCCGGTAGTCAAAATACTTATCCCCGAATGGATGAGTTCGGTCGATGTAACGATCTTCCGTCTTGGAGGCGGGTGTATCCTCATGTGGATTGCATCAATGTTTATGAAAAATGACCGCATTCAGCGCGACGATTATCTCCGTATCTTCCTCGGTGGTGCCGTCGGGCTCTTTCTGTTCATGTACCTGTTCAATCTATCGCTCCGCTATGCCAACCCTATCGATGTCTCCATCATCATGACCTTCCCTCCGATCTTCGTGATTCTCATAGGCATTATTTTTCAGCATAAGCGCACATCTTGGCTTGAAATACTCGGAATTGTCGTCGGTTTCGTCGGTGCGTTTCTCGTAATCGTTACCCAACATGCCGGTGAAAAAGGCAGCGACAACATTCTCGGTGAATGTCTTGCCCTCGCATCGACTCTTTGCTACGCGTTCTATCTCGTAATCCTTGAAAAACCTATGCAGCGTTACCGTCCTGTCTCCATGCTCCGTTGGGTCTTCCTCATGTCCTGTCTGCCGATGCTCTTCCTGCTCCCTTCGCTCCCCAAGGCTGAGATATTCCATACAGTCGAGTGGCAACCTTGGGCATGCATAGCCTTTATACTCATCTGTCCTACTTTCCTCGCCTATTTTCTCATAAATCCTGCCGAGAAACTCATTGGCAGCGAATTGGTATCGATTTATCAATACTTCCTTCCGGTGGTCGCCATGATAGCGTCAGTCATCATGGGAGTTGCCCACATACGTTTTATTCAGATTGTGGCTATGATCGTGATCATCATCGGAATGCTCATCACCACAAAAGCCAAACGTCTCCAACGACTCCACGCCTCGGCATCAGTAGCAACAGATTCAACAAAGAAAACCGACGCATCCAGATAACCCTTCAGATCAATAATCCATTGAATTTGTAGGGACGCGGCGTGCCGCGTATGCCGTATGAAATAGTTATAGCCAGAGATTCAGGCAGATGTATTTCATTTGGCATACGCGGCACGCCGCGTCCCTACAATTATATAATCAATTATAGTTGCTACAAATTGCTTATAATCAATTATGTAGGTATTGGAATAGTCGTATGGTCACTGATTGAATTTCTGCAACTCAATCAGATCTTCATTTTCTGTGCGATTTCTGCGGGAATTGCCTCGCGGTTAACGAGGATGTCAAGTGTCTTGGCGAGGAAGTAGGGCTCTGACACGTAGAAGAAACCATCATAGACCTGATTGGTGTCCCATGAGTTCTTCACCTTGTAATACTTGTTACCTTTCTGGTCAACGGCCTTACCTACGATCACCATACCGTGGTCATCGGTGGTCTCCTGCTTGTCAAACATTTCCTGACGGAGCTCCTGAGTGACGGTGATTTCTTCTGTAGGACCATCGATCTTATTAGCTTCGGCCTCACGCTCGCGGTCACTAAGTTTGACCCAACGTGCGAGTTCTGTTCCGCTCAGGTCATCGGCAGTCTTTTTCTTGGGGATCACTGCATAGCCATTGACCCACTTGAAACCGGGCTCGCTCACGTCAGCAGCCCAAGCGACAGAGTAACCGTTGTCGATGGCATTATCGACGATGGCTTTCATTTCTTCCATGGGCACGTTGTGATACTTTTCCCAAAGCCAGTTGTCGGCCACCTCGACAGCGAAAGGCTGATAGAAAGGATGGTGGGTGAAAGAAGTGACAGGGATATAGTCCTCGGCCTTCAGTCCGAGTGATTCGGCATAGCTCTGGGGGGTATAGGTCTTGCCTTCATACTCGAATGTCGCGGGGAGCTCACCGAAATATGCGTCAAGCATACCGTTGAAAGCCTTCTTCCAAGCGGGTGACTTTTGCTTGTTGGCGTTGATCGACTTTACAAACGCAGTGAATGCATCGCTGAGCTCCGCATGTTCGTGCTTCTCAGCACCGTATTCGATACCTTTGTAAGCCTCTTCAGGCACAAGACCGTAATTGACCATCACGTAGGGCACATCGAGTGTGCTGCCGCCTTGGGCGAAATTGATGGTTCCGTTCATGCGGATATACTTATCGGCCTTGTCGTTGTAGCAGTGGCGCACAACAAACATTTCGCTGAGATCGACCTCCTTGCCGGTCTTGCGCAGGATCTCGTCCTCAAGGAATGAAATTCCGGAAAAGCTCCAGCATGTTCCTGACTTGTTCTGATCCTTTACGGGAGTTGTCTTTACAGTCTTGACATCGGTGAATTTGAATCCGCCGGTCTTGTCATCCTCTGTTTTTTTGTCCTTGGCCTGTGCACCTAACACGACGCAGAGAGCCATTGCACCTAAAATATATTTCTTCATTGTTTTGAAGTGATATGATTGTTGATTTTTATTAATTATTCGGTTTTTTATTACTGGTTTAAGAAGAGAGTGTGATGATTTAAGGTCTGTTGACAACTGGGCTGGCCGCAGTATGAATCACGGATTCATCCCACGTTTATCCTCTGCAAAGTTATTATAAATTTGTGGCAATTCAAGGATTTTAAAGAAAAAGTTGTAACTTTGTGTGCTCGTTCTACTAAAACAACAACTCTAATGAACAGAAAAATTCTCTCATTCATCATAGTAGTCATTGCGTTTTGCTGTGCAGGGGTGGCTAACGCCCAGTTGCGTTGGGGTGCCACTGCAGGTGTGAATTTCAATACCTTAAAATTCAAGCAGGACATTCTCACCGTTGATCAGGCTCTCGGCGAAGCAGCCGGTATTCAAGGCGAAATGATGTTTCCCGGTATCGGTTTCGGTATAAACCTCGGACTGCACTATGAGCAGCTTGGAGCTACTCTCAATCTCGGTGATTTCCCGATGTGGGCATTGCAGGGTTATTCAGCAAAAGAGCGTATCTACATCCACAATATCCAGATCCCCTTCAACCTGCGCTTCAAATACACCCGTCTTCAGGGATTCGAGGACTACCTTGCGCCCTTCGTCTATGGTGGCCCCATATTCAATATTCAGGCCGGTCACAGCAAGTGTGATGCCTTGAAATTTTCCGGCGGTGAGCTTGGCCTGACTGTCGGCGGTGGTGTCGAGATACTGAAACGCTGGCAGCTCGCTGCATCCTACACATGGGGAATGACCTACGCTCTCAAAGCGAAAGTCCTCACCGACTACAGCGCACGCAACCGTACATGGGACATCCGCGTCACCTATTACTTCTAATCGTAATCACGTTTTTTATCATAAGCATAACGGCCATGCAGAGATGACTGCATGGCCGTTATGCTTATGCATGGCCGTTAGTACTTACCTTATGTGAGGCTGAATGTTGCTATCCCTATTCGTTTGCAATGATAGGGATAATTGGATGTTTGTCTGTCAGATTTCGCCGATATAGCGACCGGTGATGCTCGACGGATTGGCGGCAATCTGATGTGGAGTGCCGGTTGCGACAATCCTACCGCCTGCTTCGCCACCACCCGGTCCCATGTCGATAATATAGTCGGCGTTGCGGATCACGTCAAGGTCATGTTCGATGACCACAACGGTAGCTCCAAGACTTATAAGGTGCTGGATCACACCGAGCAGAGTCCTGACGTCGAGCGGATGTAGTCCGATTGTCGGTTCGTCGAATACAAATATCGTATCGTTCTGTTGCCGTCCCATCTCCGAGGCGAGTTTCAGTCGCTGGGCCTCGCCGCCCGACAGACTTGTAGTCGCTTCGCCGAGAGTCAGATATCCGAGACCGAGATCGCGGAGAGTCGTGAGCCTCGGTTTCACATTCTTGTAGTCGGCGCAATCATCTATCGCTTCATTGATGTCGGCCGACATCAGGTCAGGGAGCGAGAACGTCTTACCATCCTTATTCGTGCAATGTATGGTATAGGTCTCCTTGCTGTAGCGAGAGCCCTTGCATTCCGGACACGGTATATCCACATCCGGCAGGAACTGCACGTCGAGACTCACAGTGCCTGTGCCGTCGCAGACCGGACAGCGGAGACTTCCCGTATTGTAGGAGAAATCGCCGGCCTTCAGTCCGAGAGCCTTTGCATCGGTCGATCGGGCATAGATCTTGCGCAGTTCGTCATGCACACCGGCATAGGTTGCTACGGTCGAGCGCACGTTAGCTCCGATCGGTGTCGAGTCGATCAGTTCGATGTGGCGTATGCCGTCAGCTTCGACAGCGGTGACATGGGATGGGAGAGGCTGTCCGTCAATAATGGCCTTAACCGCCGGAATAAGACTCTCAAGCACCATCGTCGTCTTGCCTGAGCCTGACACACCTGTCACCACCGTCAGGCGTCCTTTCGGAATCTCTACCTGAAGCGGGCGCACGGTGTGGATCTGAGTCGTCGTCATCCTGACAACACCTTCGTCAAACATTTTTTCCGCTTCGACCTCCTCCCTGACACGTCGGGTGGCGGATTCAGCGAGGAATGGTCCTATTTTGGACGCCGGATTGGCGATGATTTGCGGGATAGTGCCTTCAGCGATCACCTCACCACCCTGCGAACCTGCTCCGGGACCCATTTCAATTATATCGTCCGCGACGGAGAGGATCTGGGTGTCATGATCCACAAGCACAATCGAGTTGCCATCGTCAACCAGATCATGCATCACTCCGATAAGCCCGATGATGTTGGACGGATGTAGGCCGATTGACGGTTCATCGAGGACATACATTACGCCTGTAGTGCGGTTGCGCACTACGCGCGCTAACTGCATTCGTTGGCGTTCGCCGGTGGATAGGGTAGAGGCCGCACGGTCAAGGGAGAGATAGCCCAGTCCGAGATCAATGAGCCGTCGGGCCGTGAGCAGGAAAGTCTCGCAGATGCTTTTGGCCATCGGACGCATTTCCTCCGGGAGTGAGGCCGGTACTTTTTTCACCCAGTCGATACATTCTTCAAGAGTGAGCTTGCAGACATCGCCGAGATTCACGTCCATGATACGCGGTGCGCGTGCGGCTTCTGACAGACGCGTGCCCTCACATGCCGGGCAGACTTCGCTTTTCAGAAACTTTTCCACTCGCTTCATACCCTTTTCGTCTGTCACTTTGGCCAAAGCATTCTCCACAGTATAGACAGCGTTGTAATATGTGAAGTCGAGTTCGCCGGAAGTATTGCTGTTCTTTGACTTGTAAAGTATGGTCTTTTTGACCGCCGGACCATTGAACACGATGTCGCGTTCCTCCGGTGTGAGCTGATTGAAAGGGACATCCGTCCTGACACCCATTGCACGGCACACATCCTTCATCAGTGACCACATAAGGCTGTTCCACGGAGCTACGGCATTCTGGTCGATGGTCAGAGTCTCGTCAGGCACGAGTGTCGCACGGTCAACAGTCATGACCATGCCCGTGCCTCCGCATTTTTCGCAAGCTCCCGCACTGTTGAAGGCAAGATCCTCCGCTCCCGGACCGTAGAAATGATGGCCGCAGTTACTGCATACGAGTTCCTTTTCGGCGGCTACATCGAGCGAGGGGGCGTGATAATGACCGCATTTCGGACATTTGTGGCTTGCGAGACGTGAGAACATCAGTCGGAGGGAGTTGAGCAGCTCTGTACCCGTTCCGAAAGTGCTCCTTACACCGGGCACTCCGGGGCGTTGGCGCAGAGCAATCGCAGCCGGGACGTGGAGGATCTCATCCACCTGTGCTTTCGGTGCCTGACTGATACGGCGGCGCGTGTAGGTCGATAGGGCTTCAAGGTAGCGGCGTGACCCCTCGGCATAGATCACGCCTAATGCGAGGGATGATTTGCCTGAACCGGAAACTCCTGCGATGCCGACAATCTTGTTGAGGGGGACGTTGACACTGATATTTTTCAGATTGTGGACTTTCGCGCCCTTTATTTCAATTTCTTCCTGTTGCATGGATTGATTCGTTTTTGAATATGCTCTTGCCATCCGTCAGATCAGTTATACTTTGAATCGCCGAGCACTTCCTGAGATTCATAGAAATCAGGCGACAGCATATCGGCTATGCTGACCGCGCGGTTGTCAAGATACGAATTGATGATACGGTGACCGATGAAACGTCCCGCCGCACCGGGAACATCCTGTCCGATCACGGAGGTGAACGGTGCGAGTCCGGTCAGTGAAGCGGCAAGCTGTTCGTCGGTACTGAAAAGGTATTTCCGGCCCACCATCGTCTCCCACAGCTGTCGCTCATGGTCGGTCAGCCATTTCATCTGAGTGTCGTCATAGCCGAGAGCCTGCTGTTCGCTTACTCCTGCAAGCTGCATCTCAGCTTCGATCAAAGCACCCTCGTAGAGGAGCCTTGAAAGCACCGTAGGGTACTCCTCGCGTGGTGCATACGGGAAATCGCGGCGCAGAAGCGTTTCCGCCACGTCGGGCAGGAGTCGTTGAGGGGTTTTCCTTACGCGGATATAGTCCGGAAAGTAGGCGTATGGTTGATAATCCTCTCCTAAATAATGGTTCAGACCGATATAAAGCATTGAATCGGCGGTGAAAACCGATTGATTGAACGGCGATATGATGGTGACGGCCTCTGGGAAATTCCTGCCGGGGAAAAGACGGCTGAAATTCTCCTTCATCTTTCCGAGACCCCGTGAGAGACGGTCGGTATTGCCCCACACTGAATCCACGGCATGTTCATGAAAACGGATTGCCGGATTCGACCGATAGGCTGCAAGACTTGAATCATTTAGCTCGCCGTAGCCCGACACGGCAAAAAGTGTCTCGGCCTCATTACGCATTCCGTCAGTCACCCCTCCGTCGCCAAGCAGAGTCTTGTCGAGACGCAGCAGTCTGACAGGCTTGCTATCGTCCGCCTGACTGCAACCTGTGGAGAGTCCGCAGAATGCGGTCAGGGCTATCGCCACACATAGTTCCACGCCACATTGCCGCATTGATCTGAAGAGGGGATGAAATATAGTCATAGTGAACCGGGTTTAGGTATATTATTGTTCAAAAGTAGCTATTTTTTGGCATTTGTGCACAAATTTCAGTCCAAGAAGTGGCTTTTAGGGATAGTTTTAGTAACTTTGCCCAAAATTGGCTAAGAATTCATCTGCATGTCACTGACACGAATCATAAAACTACTTGTAATCGTTTTGTTTTTCCCTGTCGTCACCCGCGCTGCGGCCGACAAGGAATTTGTGGTCATGATTGACCCCGGACATGGTGGTAAGGATGCAGGAGCACTCGGTCAGAGGACCAATGAAAAGACCATCAATCTTGCCGTCGGTAAGAAACTCCAGAAGCTCATCAACTCAAAGATGAAGGATGCGAAGGCCGAGATGACGCGCGACGGCGATTATTTCATAACCCTCAAGGAACGTCCCAACATAGCCAAGCGCAAGAATGCCGACATATTTGTCTCCATCCATGCCAATTCCATCGATAAGAAATCACCTCTCCACTCCTCGATCAACGGTGCGGCCGTCTATACTCTCGGTCTGAAAAAGAGTGATACCAATCTCAGTGTCGCCATGCGTGAGAATGCCGTGATGAAACTCGAAGCCGATTACTCGACCACATACGAAGGTTTCGATCCGTCGTCAGCCGAAAGCTACATTGCATTCGAGATGATGCAGCACTCCAACATGGATCAGAGTATTCAGCTTGCCGAGGCTGTCCAGAACGCGCTTGTGCGTACTGCCGGACGTGCCAACAAGGGTGTCCGCCAAGCTCCCTTCTGGGTGCTTGTCGGGACAAGTATGCCCGCCATACTCGTGGAACTTGACTATATATGTAATCCTGCCATGGAGAAATTCATGGCTTCGGAGGAGGGACAGGACAAACTTGCCCTCGCCATCTATCAGGGCATAGAGCGTTTCCGCCGGAACTCGTCGAAGACCGTAGGTAAGAAAGGCTATCCCACCACCGAGGATGTCCGTGAGGCTGAGGAGTCAGTTGCAGCGCGTGCTGCGGTGTCTGACGTAAATGAGACCTCACCGGCGACCACGATTACCCCAAAAGGTGAACTTGTCTATAAAATCCAGTTTCTCACGACTCCGTCCGTACTCAAGAAGAATGATTCACGTCTGAAAGGACTTTCGCCGGTCGATTATTACAAGGACGGCGGAACATATAAATATACATACGGCAGCTATCCGTCATCCGCAGCAGCTGCTTCGGATCTTAAAAAAGTGAAGAAACAGTTTCCTGACGCGTTCGTCATAAGAATGCGTGATGGCAAGCGTGTCAAATGATAAATCCCCCTCCAAAAACGTTTCCAACTCTAATCATCTCCTGAATCCGTCGATCATACGGATCATCCATAAAGTCATAGAATGATTTAATTATGAAAAAGAAATTTTCAAAGGAACTGATTATCGGAGCGAGCGTGCTGATCGCGCTGCTGATTCTCTTTTTCGGTATCGACTATCTTAAAGGTATAAATGTCTTTAAGTCAGCTAACTATTATTATGCTTCATACACCAATGTCGCCGGCCTGACTCAGTCAGCTCCAGTGACGCTCAACGGTTTCAAGGTCGGCCTCGTCCGTGAGATCAACTATGAGTATGACAATCCGGGTCATGTTCTTGTGGAGCTCAGTCTCGACAAGCAGCTCAAAATCCCTGTCGGGACAAAGGCGGAGATCGTCACCGATATGCTCGGCACATCGAGTGTGGAACTGATAATGGCTTCCTCCAACGAGTTTTGTGAGATCGGTGCGCGTCTCGAAGGTGAAACTAAGGGAGGAATGGTTGATAAGCTCGGCAATGAGCTCCTTCCTTCCGTCATGACTATAGCCCCGCACATCGACTCGCTCATCGTGGCTCTTACGGCGATCGCAGCTGATCCGGCTCTGGTCAATTCGGTGAAACGTCTTGACAACATCATGGCCAATCTCGAAACTTCGACTAAGCAGCTTGATGTAGCTATGCGCGGAGTGCCCGCACTCATTAAAGGTGCTAACGGAACCATGACCAACGTTCAGGAAGTGTCGGCCAATCTAACCCGTATTTCCGCTGCCCTTGCAGTTCTGTCCGAGGACTTGAAGGAAATGCCCCTTGACTCGACCATGCGCAACATCAATCGCATCACTGCAAATCTTGATCAGGCTACCGAACAGCTTAATTCCACCAATTCATCGCTCGGTCTGCTTCTCAATGATCCCTCGCTCTACAACAATCTTAACAACTGTGCCGCAGATGTCGATAGTCTGCTCCTCGACATCAAGAAGCAACCTAAACGTTACATTCCGTCAATCAAGATTTTCTAATCTCATCCTCTGAATGCACAGGTGATAGGGAAATAAGACTAAAATACAAAATATGGGTGAAAAAGCGTCAGAATCAGCATTCTGACGCTTTTTTACCACCTGTTTGATTCGATTTTACCCCTCTGACCGCCGGCTATGGGTTAATTTTGCTGACAGATTATCAAATAAAATCCAAAGCAATTCATTATCCCACCATGAAAAGATTCAGTGCATTCATTGCCGCTGCGGCCCTTCTCGTAAGTCCGCTTGCAGCTGACGCGGCAAAAAAAGTCCACACTATCGGTGACAGCACTATGGCCAATTATGATGAATCGGCCACAGTGACACGCGGATGGTGTCAGTATCTCCAGCAGTTCCTCACCGGTATCGAGGTCAACAACCGAGGTAAGGCAGGAGCTTCGAGTAAGAGTTTCTACAAAGAGGCCGCATTCTGGACTTCGGTCAAGACACAGATGCAGCCCGGCGATTATGTGGTGATCCAGTTTGCTCACAATGATGAAAAGACCTCCGGAATGGACGGTGACGAACTGAAAGCCTACTATACCTCCATAGGCGACACCGAGAAAGCAACTTCAACCGATTATCGGGGAACAACTCCTACCACCACCTATAAGGAATATCTCCGCAAGTATGTCGATGAGACCCGCGAAGCCGGTTGTACTCCTATCTTCTGCGGTCCTATTTGCCGAATGTATTTTTCCGGTAATACTATCCGCCGCAACGGCCGTCACGACCTCGGCGACAGCTTCTCGAAGTTAACGGACAACGGTGTTCTCGAAAAGCAATCAGTTCCGGCCGATGATCACTCGATGGACTATGTCTATCAGATGAAATCAGTAGCGGAGGAGATGAATGTTCCATTCATAGATCTTACCACCGGTACGGCTGATCTCTACGTTAGCTATGGCGACGCCCCCTGCCATGAGCTCCTCGGCGATGGCGACGGTTCGACCCATCTCAGTGCTACAGGCGCGGCTCTCATCGCACGCAAGTTTGCATCACTTTGCAAGGACGCTGGGGTGTTGAGCGAATATGTGAACCTCACTTCCGAACTTGGCGTGACTCCTGCTTCCGGTAATCTCGGCGAAGGTTACAATGGTCAGTCGCTTTCAGGTGAATTTATGCTTACAGGTTTTGATCTCGTACCGTCCAAGGGGCAGGTTTCCATTACCTCCACCGGGGCAGTAGAAGTGTCAACCGATAAGATCACATGGGCTTCATCCGCTACCCTTGACTATGACGCCGCTACTCTGATCAACCGTTTCTATGCCCGCGTCCCCCTCGTGAATGAAGGTGTGAACGAAGGCGTGATCACCGTCACTGCCGGTGACAAGACTCTGACCATTCCCGTTAGCGGAACAGGTGTGGAGCTTAGCGGAGGTGCGGAAGTCTGTGCCTACTGGCGTTTGGAGAAGGATGACAGCTACGAACTTTCAGGGCCCGCGACAGTAATACCCGAAAACTGGCAGGGAATGTATGTGCAGCGTTATGCCAATCCAAATGCCAATACTATCTGGCCGGAGGAGACCGGCTTTGAGGCTACACGCAAGACACAGCGCAATCTCATCGAGGGTGACAAGTGGCCCGGCGGTGAGATCGATGAGGTCAGTACGCGCTACGTTGAGTTCGGTCTGACCGCAATGCCCGAAACCACTCTTAAAATTGATGAGATCAGCTATTACATGTGTGGTTGCGGAGGCAATGGCATGTGTGTCCACGTCTATTATTCCACTGACGATGATTTCGCCAATCCACGTCTGATTTATTCAAAAGAGAAGATGCCTGCCAACACCATGCTTGACGGTAAAGTAACTCCTGTGATCACTCTTGATAGTGGCAAGTCACTGCGTCTGCGTTTCTATCCGTGGTATAACGGCGAGGCTACCGGAAAGACTCTTTGCATTTCTGACGTAAAGATCCACGGTTACACCTTCTCAGCCGATAATTCAGCTCTTGAAAATGTGATATCCGAGACCCCTGCCGAAACTTCATATTATACAGTTCAGGGTATCCGTATCGACAATCCCACATCCGGATTCTACATTGTCCGTGACACCTTTGCCGATGGTTCGATCAAGACGCGCAAGATGATCTGCCGAAACTGAGAAAATCATTCGAAATACTGAAAACCATAATTTTAATACCAACATATTTAATGATGAAGAATAATCTTACATCTCTGCTCACCGCCATCGCACTCGCCGGGACTGTACAGGTCTCCGCACAAAGCGTGACGCTTGCTTCGTGGACCTTTGACACAGGCTATAAGGTCACACAGAATGAAAATGACTACACCTACGTCCCCGACGCATCAGTAGCCGTAGCCAACACAGATGCCCAGTGGTTTGCCAGTGCCATTCCCCACATCCAAGCCGAGGAAGGTAAGGGTGAAATGACTGCATATTCCGAAGGCCGCTACTGGCAGATATGCACCGGCTGGGAAACTCAGGTTTTCCGCATTGAGAACACTGTCGATAACAGCAGTGTCACTGACTATACTGATCCCGCTCAGCATAAGGTTTATTATCAGGCTTCGTTTCCTACTACGGGCTACCGCGACATCGCTATAGACTATGCCATCGCTCCCGGAAACAACACGGAGACACCGGTCGCTATGGTTGTCTCGACCGACGGCGGCAACACTTGGGTAAATGCGGGTACAAAACCAACGTCCGGCACATGGTTCACCTACGTCAACAGTCATGTCGATATCTCCGCCAATAACAAGGAGAATGTAATCATACGTCTTTTCCCTACCTCCGGCACTACAAACTGGAATCTCACATCGCTCACCGTCACAGGCAGCGAGATGGAGGCACTTCCCTCAGCCGAAAACGCAGATATCAACTTTTCATGGCCGCTCGGTTCAACGACTCCTGAACTCGCGGCTGCACAGAGCATTCAGGGTCTGTTCTCTGTATGCGAACTTGCTGTCGGTCCGGGTCTCACTCTCACCAAAATCGGTTCGCCCGCAGGAGGTGCCACACAGACTCTTTTCAAACCATCCGCCAACAACGGGTCTGATTTCATAGAAGACGATGCCCTCATAATGACGGTGATTCCCAAGAGCGGTGTCACATTCCGTCCGACAATGTTCAGCTTCGAAGCCAGCAAGCATGGCACGGGAGGCGGTAACATCGGCCTTGCAGTCCGTCGCGGTGACAAGAGTGAAATGATTAACGACGCACTCGTCCCGGCACGAAACAATAACGGTGACGGCATAAACTTCACCCGTTTCGAAGAGAAAATTGAAGGTTTCGACGCTTCATCCGAGGCTTTGACAATCATTCTCTATATCAACAAACTCGCTTCTAACAAGGAGTATGGTTTCGCCAACCTGACGCTCTACGGTGTGGCAGACGGTCAGGTTGAGGCTATCCCCGTCTATTCCTTTGTCCTCAAATCGGCTGTCGAGGGTGCAGGTTCACTCTCATGCGCTCCCGCAGGAAATGAATTTGACAGCGGCACACTGCTGACTGTTTCAGCTTCGGAGAATTTCGGCTACCACTTCACATCGTGGACCGATGCAGCGGGCAATGTCGTTTCGACCGATAATCCCTATCGTTTCGAAATCACCGCCGACACTGAACTGATTGCCAACTATGACGTAAACAATGTCTATGCGCTCAACCTCAAGCTCGAAGGTGGTGCCAATCCCAACCTTGTGACTTTCCAACCCGAAGGTCATGTTGAAGATGGTGTGCATTATTACGAGGAGGGTACAGAGGTGCGTCTCACGATATCCAACAACCGTATCCTTACCTTCACTAATTGGGATGACAATACTACTTCGCCGACACGCGACATCACCGTCGATGGTGAAAAGAATCTTACCGCGACATTCTCTGCCGCTGACTACATCGTCGGTTGGGATTTCTACAACGATCAGCCCTCATCTGAACGTGCCGCCGATTACAAGGATGAAAGCGACAACGCCGGTCTCCTCAGCCTCCACAACGCGGAGGGTAAGACCACCTCATGGCTGACGCGCGGTATAAATAACGGTGCTGAAAACGGAAAATGGGGTGCACGCATCTGGAAACTCCGCTCGGAGGGTAACTACTTTGAAGTTTCATTCTCATCCGTAGGCTACTCAAACATCGTCGTTTCCGCTGCGCTCGGTGTCTCCTACAATTCATATTCCATCAACAATATGCAGTACAGTATCGACGGCAAGGAATATAAGACAGTCGGAACTTACGAGCTGCAGACAGGCTGGACTCTCAATGAATTCAAGCTTCCTGCCGATGCTGACAATCAGCCGAAAGTATGGGTACGCTTCATGCCTGACACATCTTCACCCCTCGTTGGCAATGAAAGCGATTATGACGGTCTTTGCATAGCCGAACTCTTTGTCCTCGCCGATAAGGAGACAGCCAACGACAGCACTGCACCTGTGCTCGTCACCTCACTGCCTGCCGACAAGGCGGACAACATATCCGCTACCGGTTCGATCATCCTTACATTTGACGAGAAGGTCAAGGTAGGAAACGCTTCAGCTACGCTTGACGGCGAGACACTCAAACCTATCGAAAGCGGTAAGAGCATCATCTATAATTACTCCGGTCTCAATTACGGCACGACATATACATTCACTGTCCCCGAAGGTGCTATCGTGGATCGCAGCGGCAATTCATTCGCCGGAACTACACTTACGTTCACCACAATGGAGCGCACTCAGCCCGAAGCACGCCTCTTTGACGCGATAGTTGCTAAGGACGGATCAGGCGATTATACTTCCGTTCAGGCTGCGATAGACGGCGCACCGGCAGGTCGCGTGAAGCCTTGGCTTATCTTCGTGAAAAACGGTGAGTATAACGAGCATGTCGATATACCCAAGTCGAAACCTTTCATGCACATCATCGGTCAGGACCGCGACAAAACCATTATTCTTGACGATAAGCTCTGCGGAGGTGAAAACGCGCTTCATGTGAGCGTAGGTGCAACCGTGGTTGTCAACTCCGATGACTGCTTCTTCGAGAATATCACTCTTGAGAACTCCTACGGTCACAAGCAGCAGGCCGGCCCGCAGGCACTCGCACTAAACACCTCAGGTGACCGTGCTATCTTCAACAATGTCGCCATGCTCTCATATCAGGACACATGGATCACGACTTCCAACTCGTCCTATCGTGCCTACGTCCGCAACTCATTCATCGAGGGTGCAGTGGATTTTATCTACAACAGCGGTGATCTCTATGTGGAGAATACCACTCTCTATATCAACCGCAAGAGCGGTGGTTTCATCGTCGCTCCATCACATGCGGCCGATGTGAAGTGGGGATATGTGTTCAACAACTGTACCATCACAGCTCCGGGCGTACCTTCGGAAACCGATGTATGGCTCGGCCGTCCATGGCACAACTCTCCCAAAACAGTCTTCCTCAACACACGCGCCGAGGTGACAATCCCCGCCACCGGATGGTATGAGACAATGGGTGGTCTCCCCGTTCTCTGGGCCGACTACAATACTGTTGACGGCAATGGAAATCCTGTAGATCTCTCGCACCGCCGCGATACATATTACAAGACAGTGGATGGTGAGAAGGTCTATGGCAAGGCCAAGAACTTCCTTACTGATGAGGAAGCTGCCCAATATACAGTGCGCAACGTCCTTTCAGGCAGCGACAATTGGGAACCTGTCATCAAGACAGAGACATGTGCGACACCTGCTCCCAAGTTTGCCGACGGTATTATCACATGGGAGGCAGTACCCTACGCAATCTGCTACGTCGTTCTCCACAACGATGAGGTGGCAGGCTTCGTTACCGAACCTCATTTCGCCACAGCTTCAGGTTCTGCCGAAGGCTATGCTGTGCGTGCAGTCAACGAGTTCGGCGGTCTAAGTCCGAAGGCAATTGTCGGTGAGGAGAGCGGAATTTCAGCCATCGAAGCGGCCGACGGAAGCACCATAATCGGCATCTATGATGTCAACGGTTACCGTCATTCTGCCCCTGTGCGCGGTGTCAACATCATCAAGATGCGTGATGCCAATGGAAATGTCCGTGTAGAGAAACTCATGAACTGATAAATACAAGTCATAATAAATAGTCCGCTGCGGACACTTTCCCTGAGAAGGGGGAGTGTCCGTTTTTTAGGTCTTTCGGTTTTGCTTTAAGAGTCATATTGCGTATATTTGCAGATGTGAAGCGTGGCATTATCCATATAATGATACTGGTGTTTTCGGCTTTTGTGATGGTCGGAAACGAACCTTATTGTACTGTCCGGCACTATGATGAATCCGACGGTCTCTCGCAGAGGCTGGTCAAGCAGATCGTGCAGGATAGGGATGGCGTGATATGGATGGCTACATGGAATGGTCTGAACCGTTTCGACGGATATGATTTTTACAAAATCAAGCCTCTCGACGATGATGCTGCCAGATCCTACTCTGACCGCATAAGTAACATACGCCTCTCATCCACGGGTGATCTGTGGTGTAGGGTGGATGACCGTCTGTTACTGTTCGATACGCAGACATACAGATACACTGACATCAATTCCGCTCTTGAAGATAAATTCCGGACAGAGGTACGCATTGACCGCATACTCACATCTGAATCCGGTGAGACGGTGGTAGGCTGCAAGGGTGGAGAAACGTACATAGTGATGCCCGATGATGATCCGGTCGGGGGTGCGAGGATGGTTTCGGAATTACCTGCCTTAAGCTACACTTCTCCGTCCAACCGTAAGCTCGGCGATGCCGGTGGCTACAAGCACAGCGATCTTATCTATTCCCGACGTCACGACGACGGTTCGCGTTGGTTGATCAGTCGTGATGGAAATGTGATGTGTTCGGAAGCGGATGATAAAGCTTTCAGGAATGTGACCCGGATAGATACCCGTAACAATCCTTTGTACTATACGACTACTGACCGTAGCGGCGACGTGTGGTTGCGCAGTTCGCTGGGTGCCTACCGCCTGTCGATGGGTATGCACCCTTACCGACGGCTTGCTTCGTCGGGCGATCCGTCTGTGGTTCGTTGCTCGGCACGTGACGAAAAAGGTCGTTTATGGTTATCGGAAAGTGGAAACCGGGCTGTGGCGGTTTATGATGATGCTGCGAAGTCACCTCGCTATCTCGGTGCGGACGGAAAGCTGCATGATTCGTTCGTTGCTTTCGGTGCGGCAGTCTATTGCATAACTCATCTGGCCGACGGAAGCATCTGGCTCGGCACTAAGCCTGACGGTATATTCCGGCTTACACCTGACGATCAGGGGGATGGCTTTGATGTGGATAGGTTGCGGAAAGAGGATGGGAATGATGCCACGCTTTCGTGCGACGATGTGTATGACATAGCCGTGGATCGTTACGGACGCGTATGGGTGGCCACACTCGGAGGAGGTCTTGACTGCATAGAGCGGCCTGCGGATGTCAGGCCGGCAGTGGTGCGTATGGGGAGTAAAAAGAACTTTCCGCAGGGCGCACTGCGCGCACGTCACATTACATTTGCCGGTGACAGTCTGCTGATCGTATCGACAACCGGAGGTCTGCTTGCGGGACGTGTCCCCGGACAGGGAATGCTTGACAGTTTTGCTCCGCGGCTTCACGTAAGTGAGCCGGGAAGGAGTAATTCGCTCGGTAATATCGCGGTGATGGATGCAGTGACGGACAAGGATGGCCGTTTGTTTGTGGCCACGGAGAGTGATGGAGTCAATGCCGTATTCGATCTCGGATCACTTGCTGAGGGGCATACGGATTTCACGCGTTTTAATTCACGTTCCGGAATGCCGTCAGACATAGTTCATGCCGTGGCGGTTGATCCGACCGACGGCAGCCTTGTCGTGACGAGCAACCGTCTGCTGTTTATGCTCGATCCGACTGACAGCGTGGCTGTGGCCTATCGTTCTTCGTTCTGGCATGATGATCTGGCTTTCAGTGATGCGCGTCCGTTGCGCCTTTCGTCAGGAGAGTGGTTGCTCGGTACGGATAACGGGGCAATTGTCGCAGATCTGACGGCAGGTATGAACGACAGTGTGGCAGTGCCCTTGATGTTCACATCTGCGTCTATTGAAAATCGGGGTGATTCACTGCTGTCCTTTATTACGGACAGTATAGTGTTGTCGCCGTCGGAGAGAAATCTGACTCTGCGCTTTGCCGCTCTTGATTTCAATAATGCCGGTGATATCCTCTATGCATTCCGCCTTGACAGTGATGACTGGACGGAGGTAGGTAAGAGTCGTTCGGTCACGCTGCTCGACATGAAGCCGGGTGACTATAGTCTTGAAGTTAGATCGACCGACAGTTTCGGGCGTTGGCAGAACAATGGCCGAAAATTGACCATCATAGTAAAACCGACGTTTTGGGAGACACCGTTTGCTCTATGTCTATATGTTCTGACTGCTATCTGCATCATTTCAGCGATAGGATATACAATTATGTATATCAGGAGTATAAGACGAAAACAGCGCGAGACACTTGAAGCTTATCTGAAGCTCCTCGATTCATTCCATGAAGGGAGTGGCGAAGAGAAACCCGTCTCTGAAGAAATGACGGCGACACGTGGCACAGTTGGGTATGCTACCGCTCCTACGCGGCTTTCGGAGGCTGATGATGCTTTCATGCAAAAGGTGATGGAGTTTGTCAACTCTCACATAAGCGATGCAGATGTGACGATTGACGATATGGCGGCTGCGGTAGCAACAAGCCGCAGCGGTCTTAACCGGAAGATGAAATCGCTGCTTGGCGTGACGCCGGCCGATTTTCTGAAAGAAAGCCGTATGAAGCGGGCGGCCGCAATGCTCATCGCTACGGATCTGCCGGTCAAGGAGATCGCTTTTGATTGCGGTTTTTCTGATCTTAATTATTTTGGAAAATGCTTCAAATCAGCCTATTCCCTTTCGCCTACAGCTTATCGCAAGGAGCAAGGTAGAGATATTTGAAATTTTACGGCTCGGTGTTGTTTTATCGTAGTGAATTGACAAATTTTTATTGTTGATTTTTTATTATCGCATCTTTTTGGGGTGGATGTGATAGTATTTTTGTGGAAAAAAACTCTATGCGGAATGAGAATGCTATGAGAAATGAAAGCGTGATGAGGAACGCAGCAATTACGGTTGTAGGGCCTGCACTTGTGGCATCCGAATTCCATGCGATTAATTGGCTGATTTCCAATAATGCTTGAATTTCGGTCAGCACAAGTGCAGACCCTACAACCGGGAATGTATTTATTTTGATGCATCCTCGTACTGAGGATTGTATCGTCGTGACGTATTTCTTCCCGATCACCTGAATGAATTTGTTCAGGCCGGGATTTTGTGATCGATAGGTGTTCGTTGATCAGGCTTTGGCATAAAGCTTCTCGCGTGTAGCGGCGACTTTCTCATCAGTGATGTAGTCATCATAGTCCATGAGTTTGTCGATTGTGCCGTTGGGAGTAAGCTCGATGATGCGGTTGCAGACAGTCTGAATGAACTCGTGGTCATGGCTCGAAAGAAGGATGTTGCCCTTGAAAGCCTGAAGAGTGTTGTTGAATGCCTGAATGGATTCGAGGTCAAGATGGTTGGTCGGTGAATCCAGTACGAGCGTATTGGCATCGGTCATCATCATGCGTGCGATCATACAGCGCATTTTCTCACCTCCGGAGAGTACTGAAGCCTTTTTGAGCACCTCCTCACCTGAAAAAAGCATCTTGCCGAGGAAGCCTTTGAGATAGATCTCGGAGCTGTCGTTGGAGTACTGCGAAAGCCAGTCAACGAGATTCAGGTCACAGTTGAAGAAGGCTGAATTATCGAGGGGAAGATAAGCGGTGGTGATGGTCTGACCCCACTCGTAAGTTCCTTCGTCGGCCTTGCGGTTGCCTGTGATTATCTCGAAGAGGGCGGTCATGGCGCGGGGATCATGGCTGAGGAATGCGATTTTGTCACCCTTCTCAACCTGAAAGTTGACATCCTTGAAAAGAAGTTCGCCATCGACGGATGCGGTGAGACCCTTGACTTCAAGAATCTTGTTGCCCGGTTCGCGCTGGGGGGTGAAGATGATACCGGGATAACGGCGTGAAGAGGGCTGGATCTCCTCGACGTTGAGTTTTTCGAGCATCTTCTTGCGTGAGGTAGTCTGTTTTGACTTGGCCACGTTCGCGCTGAACCGCTGGATGAATTCGAGGAGTTCCTTGCGCTTTTCCTCGGCCTTCTTGTTGGCCTGCTGCTGCTGACGGAGAGCGAGCTGCGAGGATTCATACCAGAAACTGTAGTTTCCGGCAAAAAGAGTGAGCTTATTGTAGTCGATGTCGAGGGTATGCGTACACACAGAGTCGAGGAAGTGACGGTCGTGACTGACCACGAGCACCGTATTCTCGAATTTTGAAAGGTAATCTTCAAGCCATGCTACTGTTTCGAGATCGAGGTCATTGGTAGGCTCGTCGAGCAGAAGGTTGTCAGGATTGCCGAAAAGAGCTTTGGCAAGCAGCACACGTACCTTCTCGTTACCGCTCATGTCGCGCATCAGGGTGTAGTGCTTGTCCTCCTTTATGCCAAGTCCGCTGAGGAGGGCAGCGGCATCGCTTTCGGCGTTCCATCCTTCAAGCTCCGCGAATTTTTCCTCCAGTTCGGAGGCGCGGATACCATCCTCGTCGGTGAAGTCTTCCTTGGCATAGAGAGCGTCCTTCTCCTGCATGATGTCCCAGAGGACGGTGTGGCCGCGGAGCACGGTTTCCATCACCGTGCAGTCGTCGAACTTGAAGTGGTCCTGTTCGAGCACGCTCATGCGCTCGCCGGGACCCTGCGACACTGTGCCGTGGGTAGGGGAGAGCTGGTCGCTGAGGATTCGCATGAGAGTAGATTTTCCTGCACCGTTCGCGCCGATGATACCATAGCAATTGCCGGGTGTGAACTTGAGGTTCACGTCCTGAAAGAGCACCCGCTTGCCGAATTGCATTCCTAAGTTGTTAACAGCTATCATTTTATCAAATTTGATTTTCGGGGTGCAAAGTTACAAAAAATCTTCGTATAATCCAATGAAACACGCAACTATGGACTTCTTGTCATCAAAAGCATACTGAATGAATACAACCGTATTGTTTTTTGTCTATCTTTGCGACTGTTTTTAAGAAAAGCATCTAAAATTATTAAAATGAAGAAGCAGACAAGGGCTATACACGGCGAGTTTCAACGCCGCGATGCCTACAGTGCACTGAGTATGCCTGTCTATCATACGGCTGCATACGAGTTTGACAACGCTACGGAGATGGCCGACGCTTTCTGTGGCCGCACGGATTCGCCGGACTATTCGCGTGTGATGAATCCCACCGTCACTTATTTCGAGAACAAGGTCAAGGATCTCACCGGAGCGAATGAGGTGATCGCTTTCAGTTCGGGCATGGCTGCAATCAGCAATACGCTTATGGCTATAGCCGGTGCGGGAAAGAACATTGTCACCTCACGTCACATGTTCGGCAATACTTATGCACTCATCACCTCGACCCTTGCCCGCTTCGGTGTCGGAGTCAAACTGTGTGATCTCACGGATCTCGATGAAGTGGAGAGGGCTGTGGATGTTGATTCGTGCTGCATATATCTTGAGGTCATCACAAACCCGCAGATGGAGGTTGCTGATCTGAGCGCGCTCGCGGAGATAGCCCACCGTCACGGCATACCTCTGATCGCCGACAGTACCGCCATTCCGTTCACGGAGTTTGAGGCTTCGAAATTCGGTGTTGATATTGAGGTCGTGTCGAGTACGAAATATCTTTCAGGCGGTGCGACCACGATCGGCGGTCTGGTGATCGACTACGGAACGGTGGATGGTTTCGCCAAGCGGATGCGCACGGAGATGCTCCTCAATTTAGGTGCGTACATGACTCCTCATGTGGCCTATATGCAGACTCTCGGTCTCGAAACGCTTGACGCGCGTTACCGTATTCAAGCTGCCAATGCTGCTGCGCTCGCCGAGAAGCTACTGACGCTTCCTGCCATTAAGAAAGTGAACTATGTCGGGCTGAAGGATAATCCTTACCATGATCTCGCAAGGCGTCAGTTCGGTCCTACGGCCGGAGCTATGATCACTATAGATCTGGCTGACTGCGAGGCATGCTATGATTTCATTAACCGTCTGAAGCTTTTCCGTCGTGCGACAAATCTTTTCGATAGCAAGTCTCTTGCCATCCATCCTGCAAGTACGATCTTCGGTCCGTTTACCGACGAACAGCGCAAGAGCATGGATATTCTTGATACAACCATCCGTCTGTCCATCGGACTGGAGGATGTGGAAGATCTTTTCGAGGATATAAGGCAGGCGTTGGGTTGATTCTTGATGCATAATTCATAATATTCCGTCATTTCCGTTAAGTATTATCCATTTGCAATTTACCATTCTTAATCCGCAATATCAATGGGAAAATATAATTTTGATAAAGTGATAGACCGCCGTGGGACGGGTGCGCTGAAACTTGATGTGCTCGCCGAACGCTATGGCAGGGCTGACCTCATACCGCTTTGGGTGGCCGATATGGACTTCGAGACTCCCGATTTCATTACAGAGGCGTTGCGCAAGCGTCTCGATCACTCGCTGTTCGGCTATACTGTCGAGCCGGCTGACTACTGGCCTGCGGTGATGGACTGGATCCGTGAGCACCACGGTTGGGAGACCAAGCGTGAGTGGCTCACCTTTATTCCGGGTATCGTGAAGGGCATAGGCATGGTGATCAATGTCTTTGTCAAGGAGGACGAAAAGGTGATCATACAGCCTCCGGTCTATCATCCTTTCCGCCTGACTCCGGAGGGAAACAAGCGAGAGGTGGTCTATAATCCTCTGCGCGAGAATGAGGACGGAAGTTATAGCATGGATTTCGAAAATCTCGAAAAGGTCGCCGATGACAAGTGCCGTCTGCTCATACTTTCCAACCCCCACAATCCGGCTGGTATCACTTGGGACAGGGAGACACTGCGCCGTCTTGCCGAGTTCTGTCATAAGCGCGGGATAATCG
The DNA here is from genome assembly GCF_029056165.1 of Duncaniella sp. Classification (NCBI taxonomy): domain Bacteria; kingdom Pseudomonadati; phylum Bacteroidota; class Bacteroidia; order Bacteroidales; family Muribaculaceae; genus Duncaniella; species Duncaniella sp. Next base: position 42,885 of record NZ_JAIDBW010000042.1, read on the forward strand.
TCATTTCCGATGAGATCCATAGCGACATGGCTCTGTGGGACAACAAGCACATTCCGTTTGCGTCCGTCTCGGACGAAGCCGCTGCTTGCAGTATCACTTTCGGTGCGCCGTCAAAGACATTCAACATTGCCGGCATCGTAAGCTCCTATGCTATTGTGCCGGATGAGAAGTTGCGCGATAAATTCTACGGCTGGCTGATGGCCAATGAGCTTAACGATCCGACGATTTTCGCCCCAATCGCCACGATTGCTGCTTTCCGTAAAGGTGAGGAGTGGCGCAGGGAGATGCTCGACTACGTGCAGGCTAACATTGACTTTGTCATCGACTATTGCCGTGAGCATATTCCTGCCATAAAGCCACTGCGTCCGCAGGCATCGTTCCTCGTGTGGCTCGACTGCCGTGGTCTCGGTCTGAATCATGAGGAGCTGGTGGAGCTATTTGTGGAGAAAGCCGGTCTCGCGCTCAACGACGGTGAGATGTTCGGCAAGGAAGGCAAAGGCTTCATGCGCCTCAATGTCGGGTCGCCACGCTCAGTCCTGAAAGAAGCCCTCGACCGCCTGCGCGATGCCATTGATAAGAAATAGACGGGCAGGTTAATTCGGATACAACTTCTTATCGAAAAATAACAATTCCTTATCGAAATATACTTGTAGGGACGCTGCATATAGCACATACAGGTTTGTTTGTAGGGACGCTGCGTGCAGCGTATGCCAGATGAAATACATCGGCCTGAAATGCAGGAATCCATCCATCTGAAATAGAAGAATGGATGTGCCTGAAAGATTTAGGCTATACTATTCAATCCGGCATACGCTGCACGCAGCGTCCCTACAGATATTATTGGGGAATTTCATGCTGAAGGTAAAACATGAGGTGGATCCTTTATAGGTGCGGTTTACATGTTATGCACTTACTATGCCAATGTTTTGTGTAATTACCGCAATGAGGACATTTGTTGCCGGCTGAATTGAAATACCCAACAAGTTCCGATCGTGGTTGAGCATATTCGGGTGACGTCCCCTTATGCCATAATCGCGTCCCGTCACAATCAGGACAGGTTGACGATGATCGTTTCGTTGACGATTTAGAGTTTGACTGACTGTTATAATTATTATAATCGGCAGTTTCCCTTTGAGTAGTACCATCCGGCATTATCGTTGAAGTAGAACCTATCACATAGCCGGGGTAAGGATTATTATCCATAGTCGTGCAGAAACATTTTCCTGATCCTTTGCATAGGGAGCAGCGTCCGCTCTGTCCGCAAGCCATGCATGGTATATATGTTCCGTATCCCGCCGTCACGATTCCTCCTTGTCCATGACATATTCCGCATCTTCCACTTCCATAACAGCCTCCACAGTTACCACTTGCATGACAGTTAGGACAGGAGCGATAACGGGTTCTCTGTATCATTCCTGAGGGATATTGATTACAGATTACGAATCCGCCGTAGCCTAATTCTTCACGCCACGTCTTAACGGCATTAGAGCCATTGTTTGGCGTCGGAGAGTTTTTCTTTGCCGATCCTGTTGCAACGATATTATGACCTGCGCTCTCCGCAAGAATCTTTCCTTGATTATCATGTAGAGTGACAATAACTTCATACTCATTCCTACCCTCATCAAGGTTAAGATCCGCCACGTATGGGGCATACCAATAATCATCATAACGTGTATCATCGTAACCCGGAGTAAAGGCGTATGAAAAATATGGAGTCGATGAAGAGGAAGTTGCATTCCCATTAACTTTATGCCACTGGCCTTTTGAATTTTTAAGCCATATCCCCATAGATCCCTTCAGTCCCTTCATGCCTTGAACTGTGAAGTTGCAATGGACTTTCATTGCTTTCTTATTGTTGATTGTAACTCCGTGTTCAATCCACACTTTCTTGATGGTAGCACTCTTGTTAGCTGAAAATGTATTGAGAGCAAGGCAGCAGGACAAAATTATGAGCACTAATTGTTTCATGGTGTTTATAATTATAAAATTATGATTTTGCAAATATAAATATTGTTTTGTGATAAATTGTATTTTTTGTAGAAAATTGATGAAAATATAGATCAAAGTTTCCAGCGCATAGGGGATTTGTTTGTAGGGACGCTGCGTGCAGCGTATGCCAGATGAAATACATTGGCCTGAAATGCAGGAATCTATCCATCTGAAACAGAAGAATGGATGTGCCTGAAAGATTTAGGCTATACTATTCAATCCGGCATACGCTGCACGCAGCGTCCCTACAAACAAACCTGTATGCGCTATATGCAGCGTCCATACAATTTGATGATTATTGATTTGATGATTTCTCCGGGGGAGAGTCAAGTTAAAAATAAAAGAATCGTGTCAAAGTTATGTAAAACTGTCCCAAATCGACCCATAATTGAGTTTTTGGATTGAAAGAGGTTGGTGGAACGGTTTACATTGATTATATTTGCAGAAGCGAAAGCAGACGGAGATCAAGATGTCGGCTCTTGCTTATCTTACCTGTGTAAATCATTTTTGCCCTGAAAGGCTCATCAATTCAAAGAACAGACATGGAAATCCAGACTCAGACTTCAGCATCTCCTGCAGGAGATATCACACTCTATACGCTCACCAATGCTTCCGGCGCATCGGTCACTCTTTCTAGTCTCGGTGCGGGAATCGTGGCTGTCCGTGTCCCTGACCGTGACGGCAAACTCGACAACGTAACTCTCGGCTACAAAGATACTGCCTCATATATAGGTGACGGACCCTGTGCGGGCAAGATTCCGGGTCGTTTCGCTAACCGTATCGCCCTCGGTAAGTTCACGCTTGACGGTAAGGAATATGATCTTGCTATAAACAACGGTCCGAATGCCCTCCACGGCGGCCCCACCGGTTTCATGAACCGTATCTGGGACAGCAGTGCCGAAGGTAACAAAGTGACTTTCACCTACTGTGCGGCTGACAGTGAGGAGGGTTATCCGGGTAATCTAACTGTAAAGGCTGAATATACTTGGAGCGATGACAATGAGCTTAGCCTACACATCACCGCAGAAACTGACGCGGCCACCGTGGTCAATCTGACAAATCATGCTTATTTCAACCTTGACGGTGAAAATTCAGGCAGTGTGCTCGACCATGAACTGTGCATGAAGGCTTCGCGCTATCTCCCGACCGACGACACTCAGATCCCGACAGGTGAGCTTGCACCCGTGGCAGGTACACCCATGGACTTCACGGAGTTCAAATCCATCGGGCGCGATATCGCTGCTGACTTCCATCCTCTCAAGGTCGGCAAGGGTTATGACCACTGTTGGGTGATCGACGGCTATGAGAAAGGTCAGCTGAAAGAAGTGGCCGAACTGCGTTCCGCCAAGTCAGGCCGCACGCTCGTCATCTCGACTACTCAGCCCGGTATGCAGGTCTATACCGGTAACTGGCTTGCAGGATGTCCTGAAAGCATTTCAGGCGGAACGTATAACGACTATGACGGTGTCGCCATAGAGTGTCAGGGTTTCCCCGATGCTCCCAACAAACCGGAATTTCCGTCGCCAGTGCTCCGGCCCGGCGATAAGTATGACGAGACGATCGTATTTAATTTCGGTGTTTGAAATTTTAGAGTTAATAGAATCAAGTATAAAGTATCAATTATAATGAAACCAACACTTTTCGTACTCGCTGCCGGTATGGGTAGCCGTTACGGCGGTCTCAAGCAGCTCGATCCGTTAGGCCCTCAGGGTCAGACCATCATGGACTATTCTATCTATGATGCAATTCAGGCCGGTTTCGGCAAGGTAGTTTTCGTGATCCGCAAAGATTTCGAGAAGGATTTCCGTGAAAAGATTCTTTCAAAATATGAGGGACACATTCCTGTGGAGGTCGTGTTCCAATCCACCGATAAACTTCCTGAGGGTTACACTTGCCCGGCTGACCGCACCAAACCTTGGGGCACAAACCATGCGGTGATGATGGGAAGCGAGGTCATCAAAGAACCTTTTGCTGTGATCAATGCCGATGATTTCTATGGTCGCGATGCATTCCGCGTTATGGCCGAGGATCTGATGCGTCCGCGTGACCGCAAGGGTGACTATTCGATGGTCGGTTTCCGCGTGGGCAATACAATGACCGAGAACGGATCTGTGGCTCGTGGCGTATGCTCGAAGGGCGATGACGGTAATCTGACCGGTGTGGTTGAACGTACGGCTATCTCTTACGCTCCCAACGGTGACATCGTGTTTACGGATGAAAACGGCGTTGAGCAGACGCTCGATCCCATGACTCCGGTGTCAATGAACCTCTGGGGTTTCACTCCCGACTATTTCGACTATTCAGAGCGCGAGTTCCGCAACTTCCTTGACAAGGATCTCAACACTCCGAAGGCTGAATTTTTCATCCCTCTCGTGATCGATACCCTCATCCACTCAGGCGAAGCTACCGTCAAGGTCCTCGACACTGATTCACGTTGGTTTGGCGTGACCTACGCAGCCGACCGTCCCGGAGTGGTCGAGAAGTTCGCCCAGCTCCATGCCGATGGTGTCTATCCCGATAAAATGTTCTAAAAAAGCATTTTCATACTTTAAATAAATTCTTACCCTCCAATAAAATACTCATGGAATTAAAGAAAAAAATCAACGAGGCTTTCGCTGCTCACTTCGGCGGCGAGGGCACTGTATATGCCTCGGCAGGACGCATCAATCTTATCGGCGAACACACTGACTATAATGGCGGTTTCGTTTTTCCCGGTGCGATTGACAAAGTGATCATGGCTGAGATCCGTCCCAACGATACCGATAAGGTAAATCTTTACTCGGTGGATATGGACGCAAGCACAAGCTTCGGTCTTAACGAGGCCGATGCTCCCAAAGAGCAGTGGGCACGCTACGTGTTCGGTGTCTGCCGCGAGATCATCAAGCGTGGTGGCACTGTTAAGGGGTTCGATGCAGTTTTTGCAGGCAATGTGCCCCTCGGCGCAGGTCTGTCATCGTCGGCTGCTCTTGAATCATGTTTCGCTTTCGCGCTCAATGACCTCTTCAACGGTAATTCGATCGACAAGTTCGAGCTTGCCAAGATCGGTCAATCGACCGAGCACAACTACTGCGGAGTGAACTGCGGCATTATGGACCAGTTTGCATCTGTATTCGGCAAGAAAGATTGCCTTATCCGTCTTGACTGCCGTTCGCTCGAATACGAGTATTTCCCCTTCAAGATCGACGGTTATAAACTCGTGCTCGTGGATTCGGTAGTTAAGCATGAACTCGTTGATTCGCCTTACAACAAGCGTCGTGAGTCATGTGAACGTGTCGCCAAGCGTCTCGGCATCGAGACTCTCCGCGATGCCGACATGGCTATGCTTGATGCTGTGAAGTCCGACATATCTGCCGAGGACTATATGCGCGCCAAGTTCGTCATCGGTGAGAAGGATCGTGTGCTCGGTGTTTGCGACGCCCTCAATCGTGGCGACATCGAGACCGTAGGTCGTCTGATGTATGAGACTCACGAAGGTCTTTCGAAGGACTATGAGGTTTCATGCGAGGAGCTTGACTTCCTCAACGATGTGGCCAAGGAATGCGGTGTGACCGGTTCACGTATCATGGGCGGCGGTTTCGGCGGCTGTACCATCAACCTTGTTCCTGATTCGCTCCATGACTCGTTCATCAAGACAGTGACCGAGAAGTTCAACGAGCGTTACGGCCATGAGCCCAAGATCTACGACGTGATTATCTCCGACGGAGCGCGTAAGATCGAGGAATAATCCGCGCTGACACTGAAACAGACGGAAAATAACAGAGCCGCCACGGAAAAAATTTTTTCCGTGGCGGCTCTGCCATTTATATTTATCATTAGTTTAGATCACCATTATTTCTCTTCGTACATTGTTCGTAATAGTCCAATCACATTTTGTTGATCCGTCCGGCAAACAGAACTGCTCCTGTCGATGTTTCTTCAATCAAAAATGCAAAGGGACGATCGACATGAATTTCCATATCGGGCCCTATGGGAAGTGAGTCCATAATCCCACCGATAGTTACGGCAGCTGCTTCTGTGCCTTTCTCATCAACCTCTATGCTTGTCAGCTGCCAGACATCAGACAAAAGGACATTTTTTTGTGACAAGTTGCTGAAATCTGCATTTGTGGGATTAAACGCATCCTTGATTCCAAGATGCAGAAGAAAATCATTCAGTCTGAGATCAGTATCAATCTTGAATTTAGGCATCCACAATGAGCACTCCATAACTTGGCCTTCCCTCTTCCATTTAGCCCAGTCATCCTTGCTGAATGATTCGAGGACTCCCCCAAGATTATAGCCTTCGTAAGGAAGGATTACTATCATACGGTAGGCTTCGTTGCCATAATTGAGCGAGAACATATAGTGATCCGTAGATCTCAAGCATCTGATTGTCTGGGAATCTTGCATCATCGGTACTTTAACCTTTGAACCGTCGGCATTGGTGAACTCCTTGTCAGATGTGTTTCCCTTTTCAAATGGCTTGCTCCATTCACCTTTGAAATACAAAGCGTTAATCAGCAGCATATCTACCTGATCGCTTAATGGCTCAGAAAAGATCTTAGAAATCATGCCGTTGGTCTTATCCGAACACCAGCGGTTGATTTTATTGACAGCCGACATTGTGGTGAGATCAAGCGATGTCGCATCAGCATTATAGACTTTGGAAAGAATCAAGGAATAATCGGGTAGTACTTGGAAATCCTTGTTCAGCCACATAGAATTGGCATTCCGGAAGGTGGTCTTTTTATCGACTTTTGGAAGCTCGGTTGAAAGGCGTTGATTAAGCGAGTTGAGTTCGCTGAGCGATGTGACGTTGAGCGCGGTCACAAATTCCTTCAGCGTATTACCACTGGCACCGTTTGCAAGCATACCGAGACAAAATTGTGCACTTAGAGGCGACACCATGAAGTTGTCGTTTTCAGAATTTACGGCAAAGTATTTCAGCATATTCAAGGCCATCGATTGGCCGTCGGACGCTATCATGGCTTCTTCGGGTGTCAACGCAATCTTCTTGCGTAGGTTATTGCCGTTTCCATCGTCATCACTGCTGCATGATACGATGATGAATGGTGATAGCATCCCAAGTATAAGACTCGTGGCGATTTTAGAAAATATTCCTGTTTTCATAAGTTGATTAAAGTAATTTAGATTCGCGTGAGGGAGATTGAGTATTTTTGGATGGCGAGGTTTTCAGCATTATAGAAGTAGAGGTCATAACAGATGGTTTCACCGTGAGGAAACTCTTTTACGATCCGTTTTTGTTCCGACTCCGGAATTATTTCGGAGATCTGTAGGGAGGGATGATAGGTTATCTGTCGCAGTTGCGTGGAAAATGGAGAGCTGACATAAATTTTTTCAGCGAGATAGTTCCACCGGCAATATAACGAAGAGGATTTGGGAAGGGAATATATGAAGAATATGGTTTCGTGGAAAAGTTCTTGAGTCAGTGTATTATGGATGACTCCGGAGATCTCCCCTGAATCATCTATAGAAAAGCCGCTCCAGTCCGGGACATATATTTCCGCCGGTGCTTCAGGTGCATACGCGACATCAGTTTCGGTTGAAACTTTTATGTCGGATGGGTTGAAGGAATTGTCCTTCTGTTTGGAATGTATCTTGCGGAGACGGTAGGTGACATTGCCTGCATCCATAGGTGGATTCGCAAGTGTAGTCTTATCGACGCTCAGACGGTAGCTGTAGCCACGTTCCCAGTCGAAACCTTTAATTTCTGTCGGATGGACAAGATCCTGTTGGCCATTATCATCAACAATCACGAGCATTTCCACAGGCATCTGCCGGTGGCTGTCCATGAATGGGAACGTGATATGTGTTTCGGAGAGGACGGTAACATCAGTAGTACGAACCTTGTCCTTCGGTTCATCGTCGTTCAGGCAGGAGGTCATGGTAGAAGCTGCCAGAAAGAGAAAAGTGATAGTGGATGTCAATTTCATATTTGCAGGATGTTTCAGGTTTTATCCTAATGATAAGGGAAATGGCCAAAGACTGCATCGCTGCAACAAAAAACTACAAATTAAAACGGAATCCGACAGGGACGCTGATATCCCAAGGATGCTCGCTGCGGAAGTTGGAATATGACGAACCGTTGCCGGGATAGTATTTTACCGATGGCTCGGCATAGATGCTCACGGTTGGTGACAGACGATATTCCAGACCGAGTCCTCCCGATACCGAGAACTGTATTGAAGGTTCAGAATAAACTCCCCCTCCATAATCTACACGGTCGTAGTGGTATATCGGTATGTCGAGGCCGACACCACAACTGCCATAGAACGATATGGGATAGTATGTAGCTATCCTGAAATTTAACTTTAGCGGTATTCCGATATAATATGTCTTAATGTCTCTTTCGGATGTGATTCTATCGTTAGTCCGTTCAATTACTTCGCTTCTCGCGTATGTAAAATTGAGGCCGGTCTCGATTCCTATACATCGATTCAACTGATGATTCAGAGTCACACCAAGTGTGATTGGCATAGAGTGGCGTGTTTCATTTGTCTGTGAGTCAACTGACCCCGATTTGGTATCCTCAGGAGGAGTATTGGACTTATTCTCCTCATTATCAGTCATATCATCACTTGGAGAACTGCTGCTCAATCCATCATGATTTCCATTATTATCCGGACGTAGAGACCTGACATCATAATTCACGCCGATGCTCCATCGTCGTGATGATTTTGTGGTTATGGTTGCAGGCTCGACGACTTCATTTACATGGTCAGTCACTGCTACGACGACATTACCATCATCGGGATTATTTGCGTTCATAATATCATTATCGGAGGGTTCGACAGATGAAATGTCAGTCTCACCATCATTGACTTCATATTCGTGATATCCGGTGGTGGATTCAGTATTGGACTCTATCTGCACATTATCTTGACCGGTAGTATCAATAACCACATTCACCGGCGTTATACGGCATGTGGTCTGCGGTTTTATGGCAGTAACATTGTAAGCATAGAAATTAGTGCTGTCTGAAATCGCTTTCACGTTCTTACTCTCACCATCACTCTTGATTTCGGTTTTGGTTTCCATCAGGATACTCTCCTTTACCGCCATAGCAATCGGCATGGATTCAGTCAAACGTTCCGTAAAGAAGAGAGGTATTGTCGCAGCGATCAGCAATATGCCTATTCCGAGGGTGGCCTGACGCTCGGCTATGAGTTTGCGGAGCATTGCTTTCGCGCGGGCGAGTTGCGATGATGAGGAGTGGGGAGCGATGCCGAGCATACGTCCGATTTCCTTGTGCGATTTGTTTTCAAAAACCGCGAGTTTGAAGATCGTCCGGTAGCCCTCAGGTAGTTTGTTGATGATAATTTCAAGTTCCTCGTAGGAAAGGATGTCGTTCAGATCGGGGGTATCGATAGGCTCATCCTCCTCTTCGAGAATTGTTGCTATTTCAATGCGGCTCAGATACTGGATAGCAAGATTTTTCATTATGGTGCCCATCCAGTATTCAAGCCGTTCGGGATTGCGTACTTCGGAAATGTGGGAGAGGATGATGATGAAACCGTCGTGAAGGATATCTTCAGCAGCTGCGGGATCGTTGACATAGCGCAGGATTAGACGGAGCATACGCGGGGAATAGGCACGATAAAGCGAGGACATAGCATCCCTATGTCCTGCCGCACAATGCTCTATTATCGTTGCTGTGTCCATCGCTCAATGGTAATGAGTGGCTAACAGTCAAAAGACTGCATGGGGAAAGAGAATTTTTTCCAAGAAATTTCTCTTGGATTGGTCAGTCCTATATGGTTTCAGACAAGCATGACAGTCACCATACCCCATACGACAAGGAGGATGTTGCTGACAGCATAGGTAATAGTATAGCCGATGGCAGGAACTGTGCTCCCGATGGCATCCTGCACCGCACCGAGTGATGCGGTGCATGTACGCGTGCCGGCACAGCAGCCGAGGGTGATTGCAGGGTTGAATTTGAACACCCTATGACCGAGCCATAACCCGAAAAAGAGCGGGATCATTGTCCCGATGGCCCCCGCTACGAATAGCATCCAGCCAACTTCGCGCAGTCCGGAGACAAATGACGGAGCGGCCTCGATACCTACTACAGCGATAAATACATTGAGACCGAGATTGTTCATGATCCACAATGCAGGCTTTGGTATCTGACCGAACGTCGGATGTTTGGTGCGGAGCCAGCCGAAGAATATTCCGGCTACGAGTGCGCCACCGCTCGTCCCGAAACTCAAGGGGACACCATCGATCCAAAAGGTGAGTGCGCCGAGGAATCCGCCGATGAAGATGGCGAGTCCGAGAAACATGAGGTCACTTGAAATTGTCGGACGGTCGGCATGACCGATCTCCTTGCACGCTTGAGCCACGCGATCGGGTGCGCCGATGAGAGTGACGGTGTCGCGCCGTTCAATGGCGGTAGTGCCTTTTACTTTGATGTCTTTTCCATCACGGGTAATACGACGGATAGATACTCCGTGCATGAACGGATTTTCCATCAGTTCATTGATAGAGAGACCAATGATGTTTTTGGAGGTAACAAGTACGGGAATACGATCGACCGGATAGGTAAGAAGGTTGCCATTGTCGATTTCCCTGCCGATGTGAGTACCTACTTTGACCATGAAATTACGCGTTCCGCAGACCACTATCTGATCGTTGAGGTAGATGATATCTGTCGGTTTGGGGGTAAAGATAATGTCATCGTGCTGAACACGGCCGATGTAGATGTGGATATTCTGCGATGCGAGATGGGCTTCGGCATCCGCTACACTCACCCCATCCTTGAACAGTTGGTTCTTAACTCTGTAGGCCCGGAATGAAACGCCACGGTGAGCATTGAGTTTGGCTGGATCAGACCGCCATGAGTCCGTAGAAAGACTCTTTTCAAGTTCGGCAGCACTGAGTTTCACTTTTTCGAGTCCTCCGAGCAGTCGCGGGCCTATATTTCCGAGTATGATCACAGTGCCGAGTGTGCCGAAAATGTATGTGACGGCGTAACAGACCGGTATGATTGCGAGCTGGGCATTTTTAGTTATGGCATCAAGCGGGAGTTTGGATATCGCTTCACCTCCGACACCGATGAGTGAGGAGCATGTCTGCGATCCGGAAAAGAGTCCGACAGTCTCGCCCTTATTATAGGCGAAAATGTAGGCGATGGCAACTGTGACAGCAAAGCAGCTGAAACTCATCAGGACGGCAAAAAACGCTTGTTTCAGACCCGTTCCGCGCAGCGATTTGAAGAATTCCGGTCCGACACTATAGCCGATCGAAAAGAGAAACATCATGAAAAAGACTGTCTTCAACGGGCCGGAGACGGATATCTGGAACTGTCCGATGACAACACCGATGAGCAGGACTGCCGTGACGCTACCGAGCGAAAATGAGCCGATCCGGAGACGACCCAATAGGAATCCCAACCCTACGGTGAGAAACACGGCAAGGGTAGGGTAGTTGCGTAATATGTCACCGAAATAATCCAGCATAGATACAAGTGTTAGCGATGAAACGAGAGTTGTATTTCTAATAAATAGATGTATTTCTAATAAAAACGTGAGGACGAGACGTATTGTTTTAAAGAAAAGACGGTTATTGAGCTAATCTAAACTTATTACGGAATGTTAAAGCATTTGATGCAATAAAAGATCAATTTGTAATAAATTTAGATCAGTTCATTGTTAAAAATCGTTACTAACCATGGCAGATGAGTCCTTAATGTGTGATGAAGCGCGGAAAAGGAAAAGGTGGCGAATGTCAATTTTATTTTTTCAGGGAAAATGCGTAAATTTGCAGTTTGAAATACGCTGATAATATTTATCTCTCATTCAATAATCTGTTTATCTCTCCCAATCAATCCGTCAATGCAACAGCAAGAAAACAATTATCGGAATATCAACGGCGGGCAGTCGCATAATCCCCAACAACCTCAGCAGCCATACAATCAGCAGCCGGGGCAGTTTCAGTCAGGCCAATCTCAGCAATCCCGACCGCAGCAGAATCAGTCTCAGCGTCCGGCCAAAGGCAAGGGGCAAGGTAAGCAGGGGAAGAATCCCCGTCGTCATCGCGGACTGATCGCAACGATGTGGATAATATTCGCATCGGTAATAGTCGGAATTTTCCTCTTCCTTTTCTTTATATATAATGGTGTGATAGGCTACATGCCTCCTGTCGAGGAGCTGAAGAACCCTACTGACCGCTTTGCCTCCGTGTTGTATTCGTCAGATGGCAAGGAGATCGGCCGATACTTTGTCGGTACGGGCAATCGCGTGTATGCTGACTTCGATGAAGTGTCACCGCACGTGATAGATGCTCTTATCTCGACCGAGGATGTGCGCTTCGAGGACCATTCGGGTATCGATATGATCGGTCTCGGACGTGTGCTGTTCAAGACCGTCCTTCTCGGCAATAAGAATGCAGGTGGTGGTTCGACGCTGACACAGCAGCTCGCAAAGCAGCTCTATTCGCCCAACAGTTCGGGGTTGATCTCACGTGCCATGCAGAAGCCCATCGAGTGGATGATTGCCGTGAAGCTCGAACGTTACTATTCCAAGGAAGAGATCATCAAAATGTATCTCAACCAGTTTGACTTCCTCTACAATGCTGTAGGCATCAAGTCGGCTGCGCATGTTTATTTCAATAAAGCTCCTAAGGATCTTACCATTGAAGAAGCGGCTACGCTTGTTGGTATGGTGAAGAATCCGGCCTACTATAATCCGGTGCGTCAGAATGAGCGAACCCGTCAGAGACGCAATGTGGTGCTCTCGCAGATGGAGAAAGCCGGAAAGATCACGCAGGCAGAACTCGACTCGCTCTCTGCCCTCCCGCTGAACCTTACGTTTAACCGCGTGGATGCAAAGGATGGTATCGCGCCGTATTTCCGTGAGGAACTTCGCCGTATGCTCCGTGCGCAGAAGCCTGAACGCGAGAATTACCGAGGGTGGGAAAATCAGAAGTTCGTTGATGACTCTATAGCTTGGGAGACCAATCCGCTTTACGGCTGGATCGAGAAGAACCCAAAGCCTGACGGGTCGAAATATGATATCTATACTGACGGTCTGAAACTCTATACAACGATCGATTCACGTATGCAGGAATATGCTGAGGAGGCTGTGGCCGAACATCTCGGCGGTTATCTCCAGCCGGCATTCTTCCGTGAGAAACGCGGGACGAAGGGTGCGCCTTATACATCGGACCGTGCGGAACTTTCGGAAATACGCAGGAATCACCTTGTGAGGAATGCGATGAAGAACACAGACCGTTATCGCACGATGACTAAAGCCGGAGCTTCGCGTGAGGAGATTGACCGTGCGTTCAATACTCCGCGTGAAATGAAGGTATTCACTTATAACGGATCAGTCGATACTGTCATGACTCCGCTTGACTCGGTGCTTTATCACAAGCATTTCCTACGTACGGGGTTCATGGCCATGGATCCACTCAACGGTCACATCAAGGCATACGTCGGGGGTCCGAACTTCTCTTATTTCCAGTATGACATGGTATCGACCGGTCGCCGACAGATCGGTTCGACAGTGAAACCGTTCCTCTACACCTACGCTATGGAGGAGGGTTATACGCCATGCGACGAATTTTCTAACACTCAACCTGTGCTTACGGATGAAGCCGGCAATGTGTGGGCTCCACGAAATGCCGGGTCGGCGCGTGTCGGAGAGATGGTGGATTTGAAATGGGCTCTTACCAATTCAAACAACTGGATCTCGGCCCGCCTGATCTCGCAGCTGTCGCCTCCTTCTCTTGTCAGGACCATGCATAATTTCGGAATCACTGCTGAACTGCCTCCGGTGATGTCGCTCTGTCTCGGTCCGGCAGATGTCTCGGTCAAGGAGATGGTGACAGCCTATTCGGCGTTTGCCAACAACGGTATGCGTGTCGATCCGATGTTTGTCACAGCGATTGCAGACAATAACGGTAGTATCATATCGGAATTCTCACCGCGCCACACGGAGGTAATCAGCGAAAAGGCTTATTACCGCATCCTCTCGATGCTGCTCAACGTGGTCAATGAAGGTACGGCTTACCGAGTGCGCTCGCGCTACGGAATTACTGCTGAAATGGGTGGTAAGACCGGTACGACCAACTATAATGCCGACGGTTGGTTCATGGGATTTACGCCTAATCTCGTGGCCGGTACGTGGGTCGGCGGCGATGAGCGTTTCATCCACTTCAATACCATGGCCTATGGTCAGGGTGCATCAATGGCCCTACCAATCTATGGACGTTTCATGCAAAAGGTTTATGGTGATAAGTCGTTGGATTACTCGCAAAGCACACGCTTTGACTTCCCTTCGGATGTGAATCTCTGTGAAAAGGAATTCTACGGTCAGTATGAGGAGGAAGTAAATGCGGACACTAATGCCGAGGATACGACAATGGAGGGTGTGTTTGATTGATATAGGCAATTTATGATAAAATTTACGGGCTTCGGAATGTTGTTGTTCCGAAGCCCGTAAATTTTATATGTGTGTCAGCCTGATGGATGATCCTAATTTGGGGACGTATGGACCGGGGTTCTACGCCCCCCGGCTATTCTAAATTAGCAGCCTTTCAGACCGGCCGTCCGGATTGTAGGCTTTTCGGATCGGCAGGGTATCAGGCAAATTTCGACCAATCTACGTTGCGCATATCGCCTGACGAGAGGAACTCGGTGTGGAAGGCGAGGGCCGCGTTAAGAGTGTGGGGAGTCTGGCCGCCACGGGTGCTCAACTTGAGGTAATCGCGCAGGAGTTCGCGGTAGATGGGGTGGGCGCAGTTGTCGATGATGACGTGAGCGCGTTCAACCGGATCAAGACCACGGAGATCGGCGATGCCCTGATCTGTAACGATGACATCGACGGAGTGTTCTGTGTGATCCACGTGTGAAACCATAGGGACGATGTTGGAAATCTTACCCTCCTTGGTGATTGACGGGCAGGAGAAGATGGAAATGTAGGCGTTGCGGGTAAAGTCGCCTGAACCGCCGATACCATTCATCATTCTTGTGCCTGTTACGTGAGTTGAGTTGATATTACCGAAGATGTCGGCTTCAAGCGCAGTATTCATGGCGATAACACCGAGACGACGGATAACTTCAGGATTGTTGGAGATTTCAGAGGGACGGAGCACCATGTGTTCCTTGAAGAATTCGATATTGTCAATCACCTCATCCTCGACCTCGTTGCTGACTGTGAGCGAGCATGATGAACCGAATTTGCAGCGGCCCTTCTTCATGAGGTCGATCACGGCATCCTGCATAACCTCGGTGTACATTTCAAACGGGGGGATCTCCTTAGCATCTGCAAGACCATAGAGTACGGCGTTGGCAACATTGCCCACACCTGACTGGAGGGGAAGGAATGTTGAAGGAATGCGTCCGGCACGAAGCTCAGCCATGAGGAATTTGCAGACGTTAGCACCGATCTGCTTGGTGGTCTCATCGAGCGGGGTGAAGGGCTTGACTCCTTCGTAGTGATCGCTCATGACAACACCGACAATCTTTTCGGGGTCAAGTTTCAACACGGGTGAACCGATACGGTCGCTCGGCTTGAAGATAGGTATTTCGGTGCGGTGAGGAGGATCAAGGGGAAGATAGATATCATGGAGACCGTAGAGTGCGTGGCGAAGCTTCTCGTTGAGCTCAATCACGATCTTGTCGGCCATCTTGGCGATTGTGGGGACGTTGCCTACTCCTGTGCCGACAACTACTGTTCCGTCATCCTTGATGTCGCTGACCTCGATGATGGCAAGGTCGAGCTTGTCGCCGAAGAAACCGTAGCGAAGTTTCTGTGCGGCTTCCGAAAGATGAAGATCGAAGTAGTGTGCATCGTGGGAATTAATGCGCTTGCGGAGGTCGGGATGGTTCTGGTAAGGGGTACGCTTACCAATTGCATTTGCACGAGCGAGTACACCGTCGCAGTTGTCGCTCGTTGAAGCTCCTGTGATGATGTTGATTTTGAATGGTTCACCCTGTTCGTGGAGTTTTTCAGCCTTTTTTGCGATAGCCTGCGTTACAACTTTAGGCGAACCGGGAGCTGTGAAGCCCGAAAATCCACATTTGGCATCATTGAAAAAGAGATCGGCGGCCTCTTCGGGAGTCAGGATGGGAAATTTCATAATTCTTCGTGTTTTCTGATGTTAAAGCAGAGGAGTGATTTTTTAATTAGATATATTGATCTTGGATGTTTATTTTTCCGTGGAGGAAATGTAAGGAGGATTAAGTATGGCTGTATCGATGATGGCTCTGCGCCAGCGTAGGTAGTGCTCTTCATTCGGAATACTGCTCATGTTGTCCGTCTGATCGGTATTCTCCGGCAATTCGGGAATCGTGATGAGTTCCATCGGCTCATCCTCTTCATGCTGCTTGGGCACGGCTATGGGTCGGTGATGACTCTCCCCCGGCAGAAAAGGTCGCTTGCTGCGTGGAGTGTCCGTAATGGTGGTCCGGTCCGAGGAGTAGGGTAGTGGTACGGATGCAGGAGGAGTTTCCGAAGTGTCGGGAATACGTGCGTTGAGCAATTGTGTAAGATTCCCCGGTAGATGATTCACGGACTTTCCGGGGCGATCGGTAGCCGCGCGCGATGATCCGGCTTTCTTCTTCCGTTCCTTGATGAACTCGAAGAGAGCCGCAGCACCGAACATAATCAGAAATGATATAATTTTTTCCATTGCGCGGTTTTTCGTAATTTTGTGACAAATTTACGGAATCTTACGCTCTTTGCCAAAGATTCTAATAATAAATGAGGAATTATCATGAACCAATCGAGAAAATTACATATAGAGACCTACGGTTGTCAGATGAATGTTGCTGACAGTGAGGTCGTGGCTTCAGTCCTTGAGACCGTCGGTTATGACATGGTGCCCACTGTGGAGGAGGCTGATGCCGTGCTTTTGAACACATGTTCGATCCGCGACAATGCGGAGCAAAAAATAGTGTCGCGCCTTGCCTATCTGAACTCACTGCGCAGAAAGCGCGCAAAGGATGCTCCGCGGCTGATCATCGGTGTAATCGGGTGTATGGCCGAACGCGTTAAGGAGGAGCTTGTGAGCAAACATGGCGTTGACCTCGTTGCCGGACCGGATTCTTATCTTGATCTTCCGAATCTGTTTGCCTCTGTGGAGGCCGGCGAAAAGGCTGTCAACGTCGAGCTGAGTACGACGGAGACTTACCGCGACATAATACCGGCACGTATCACCGGCAATCCGGTTTCGGGTTTCATCAGCATCATGCGTGGATGTAACAACTTCTGTTCCTATTGCATAGTCCCTTATACAAGAGGACGCGAACGTTCGCGCAGTGCCGAGAGCATCCTCGCAGAACTTGCCGACTTGCGTGCAAGAGGTTTCAAGGAAGCTACGTTGCTCGGACAGAACGTCAACAGCTACAGATTCACGGCTGAGGACGGAAGTGAGATTGACTTCCCGATGCTGCTGGCGATGGTGGCTGATGCCGCTCCTGATATGCGCATACGATTCACAACATCGCATCCGAAGGATATGAGCGATGAGACGATCGCAGTGATAGCGTCGAGGCCGAATCTGTGTAAGCACATACATCTGCCTGTCCAGTCCGGATCAAACAAGGTGCTGAAAGCCATGAACCGCAAATATACCCGCGAATGGTATCTTGACCGTATCGCCGCCATACGCCGTGCAATACCTGACTGCGGAATTTCAAGTGACCTTTTTACCGGATTCCATGACGAGACGGAGGAGGATTTTCAGGAGACTCTGTCGCTGATGCGTGAGGTTGGTTTTGATTCATCGTTTATGTTCAAGTATTCGGAACGTCCGGGCACACTCGCTGCGCGCACCATGCCCGACAATGTCCCGGAGGATGTCAAGATCGACCGTCTGAACCGAATGATAGCCTTGCAGAACGAACTTTCGCGTGAAAGCAACGCCCGTGATGTCGGTAAGGTGTTCGATGTGCTTGTCGAGGGGGTATCCAAGCGGTCCAAGGAGCAGTTCGTCGGTCGTAATGAGCAAAACAAGACGCTTGTGTTTCCGCGCGGTGATTACCGTGTAGGTGACACCGTTAAAGTAAGGGTGATAGATTCGTCGTCAGCTACACTCATCGGTGAATTGGCGTGAGTCATTGAAGCAGGAATTATATGAGGAACTGATCTTGATTTTACCGTTTACTTCTACAAATATTTTTAACTTTCCGTAATAAGTCAGATCAGCATGACAGCAAGGCCGGTGGTGTGTTAACTCGCATCACCGGCCTTGCTGTCACGCTGTACCTGATAAGGGTACAGATTCGCATTTTTAACTCTTTTTATTAGGAAATTACTTGAAAAATAGGTAATTTAGATGTGAATTATCCGATTGACATACTTTCGTTATACGTTTAAGATCCGTTCGAAAGATATTTTGCAGATATTTTTCATAGAAAGACTACAAGATCCGTTTTCATTCATGTCCGGATATGCCTTTAAACTAAACCGATAAGGAGGTAAATTACACAGATGATAGATTTTGAATCCTTACTTTTTAATATAGATATTGACAAACGTGCCATACCGTCAGTAGGTTCGCTCCTTGTTGCCGAGCCTTTTCTAAGGGAGCGATACTTTCATCATGCGGTTATATGTCTGGTAGATTACGAGCCTCGTGGGACGGCGATGGGTATTGTATTGAATAACCGTACAAGTTATACGCTTCAGGATCTGCTACCTTCGGTGACGGTCAAGACCCCGATACCGATTTACTGCGGTGGCCCGATGTCGTGTGACCGTCTTTATTTCATGCATACACTTGGCGAACTGATACCTGATTCGCGTGAGATCAGTCCCGGTGTCTATATTGGTGGAGATTTTGAGGCGGTTCTCTCGATCGTCAACGACGGATATGCTGTCGATGGCCACTTGCGCTTCTTCCTCGGTTACAGTGGTTGGGATACAGAGCAGCTTGACGGCGAATTGCTGAAAAACGTGTGGGCTGTTACAGATATCACTTCGCCCGAAATACTTCTGACAGGGGAGGAGGATGCTTACTGGCATCGTGTGGTCCGCGGGATGGGCGACCGATATAAAGGTTGGCTCTATCATCCGCGTAATCCTCATTCCAACTGATCCTCCAAGCTGACGGGGCAATGATCTAACCGGAATGATGGGTTAAAAATGGTTAAATAACGACTGGCGGTATTTTATGACATCCAGAGTCATTTGGCCGATTGGATCGAAATGCCTATCTTTGCACCCGAATTTAATCAATACAAATCACTAATTAATGGCAACTAAAATCAGACTGCAACGTCATGGTCGCAAGAACTATGCGTTCTATCCTATTGTAATCGCCGATAGCAGGGCACCACGAGATGGTAAATTTATTGAAAGGATAGGTTCTTATAATCCGAACACTAATCCTGCTACAGTAACTTTGAACTTCGAGCGTGCTTTGTATTGGGTTAACGTTGGCGCACAGCCTACCGACACTGTCCGCACTATCCTCTCCAACGAGGGTGTACTTCTCATGAAGCACCTCCTTGGTGGTGTGAAGAAGGGCGCGTTTGACGAGGCTGAAGCACAGCGTCGTTTCGATGCTTGGAAAGCTCAGAAGCAGCAGAGCGTTGACAAACTCCGTGCCTCTATGGCCGACAAGATGGAGCTTGACGCAAAGAACCGCTTCGAGGCTGAAGTAGCAAAGAACAAGGCTAAAGCAGAAGAAGTGGCAAAGAAGAAGGCTGAAGCCGCTGCTGCCGCTGCTGAAGCTGAGGCTGCTGCCGAAGCTCCCGCTGAGGAAGCTCCCGCTGCTGAATAATTATCGGCAACCCGACAGACATAATTCACCTGTCTGTAAAAGAATAACCCATAGTGATGGCAAAACATCGCTATGGGTTTCTTTTTTTGAGGGGATCGGAGGATTTATCAGAGTAATCAGATGTATCAGAATAGTCAAGAGTCGGCAGGTGTATCAGAGTAGTCAGATGGGACTGTTTATTTTTTAAGGCGTGCGGCTATCTGGCGGTGATGATGGGCGGAGGATGGATCACCGATGGATTCGTAGATGTCGGCGAGAAGGGAATGTAGTTGTGAGAGCTGCGGACGGGGATACTCCTTGGTCTCACTAAGCGAAAGAGCTACGAGACAACGGTCCATAGCATTGTGAGAGTCGGAGAGCTGAAAGTAGGCAAGACCCATACGGAGCAGAGCATCGAAGTGTGCCGGGTCATGACGTAGCACTTCGTCAAAATCCGTTATGGCTGCAGTGTAGTCCTCAAGAGTCATGAGTGCAAGTGCACGCCCATAATGAGCCGGTATATATCCGGGAAGGAGTGTCAGGGCCTTGTCATAATTTGCGACAGCAGGGACAGGCATATCGTCGAGACGGCAGTCATCGCCAAGCGAACAGTATTCACGGGCCATATCGGCAAACCGGGCAGCATCCGCTTCGATCCTTGATTCAAGGTTGGCTATCTGCGTATGGAGTTTATCGACGATAGCAAGCTTTCTACGTGCAAGACGCATTGCGGGCTCGTTTTCGAGCAAAGGCCATGATTTTGTGGCCTCGACGAATAGATCGAACGCTTCGGTGAGATTACCTTTGTCAGCCTTGGCAAGAGCTTTGAGATAACATTCGTCAGCGTGAGCCTTGCGCATGGCTTCATCAATAAGGATCGGATCATTGAAAGATCTGCTGAAATTGATGATGGCGGGATTGACGAAAATATCGCGGTCAGCCACTGTCGAGCGCAACGTCAGGCCATCGAAACTGCGGCAACGCGAGAGGGCGACGTATGTCTGGCCACCTGTGAAAGCTCCACGACCCATGTCGATAATCACGTTGTTGAACGTCAGTCCTTGGCTTTTATGGATGGTCAGTGCCCATGCGAGTTTAATGGGATATTGAGTGAAGCTTCCGAGTTCTTCCTCATTGATCTTCTTTGTCTTCGGGTCGTAACTGTAACGGATATTTGACCATTTTTCCGGTTCGATGGCATGTATGTCACCGTTTTCGAGCCTTACCTCTATCAGATCTTTAGTAAGAGTTACGACAGTCCCTATAGTGCCATTGACCCATAGGCGGTCGGGAGAGTTTTTGATGAAGACCACCTGCGCGCCCTCTTTCAGCGAGAGCTCAAGGTCTGTCGGAAGTGAATTTTCAGGAAATTCACCTTTTATAGTTCCTACGAATGTGACAAGAGGACGGTCAATGGCTTCAAGACGGCTTTCGTTGATATGATCCACCATGTCACGCCGCGAAGCTAAGGTCATGGTCGGACGCGAAGACTGGAGATCTGCTTCGAGGAGATCGGGGGGCAGACAGCGTGTGTTGAGGTGGGAGATATCCTCACGCGAGACCGATCCGGTGCGAATGCGGTCAAGGAGAGCTACGAAATCACCTTCGGTCTGACGGTAGATCTTGCGGAGTTCGATCGGGACAAGGCGGATGCGGTCGAAGACACGTGCGGAGAAGAAAAATGCGTCGCGGTAATACTTACGTAGGATATCTCGCATGTCACCTGACAGTACCGGTTCGAGCTGAAACACATCACCTACAAGTAGCACCTGCTTTCCGCCGAACGGTTCGCGCTGATTGCCGGAATATGTGCGCAGCAGCAGATCTACAAAATCGATGATGTCCGCACGGACCATGGAAATCTCATCGATAATTATTAGCTCGACCTCACGAATGAGCTTCACAAGCGATCCGGGATACTTCATCCTCTGCTTGATACGGTCGGGCTTGAAGTCTGGGTCGTCCGGGGTGATTGGTTTGAAAGGTATGCGGAAGAATGAGTGAAGTGTCACTCCGCCGACATTGACTGCCGCAATCCCGGTCGGGGCGAGAACCACAAATTTCTTGTGGGTATGGGTGGTAATGTAACGCAGGAAAGTCGATTTTCCTGTTCCGGCCTTACCGGTAAGGAAAATCGACTGTCTGGTGTGTTGTAACAATTCCCAAGCCTTAATGAATTCGGGATTGTTGAGATCTATGGTTTCAGTTTCTTCCGCGGCTTTGCTACGCGCAGGGCGGGAAGCTTTTTTTACCATGAAGTATATATCTTTATAAAGTACAAAGTGGCGGGAGAGAGGAGAGCGTGCGTCTGATCAGAAGCGGAAACCTACTGTCAGAACTATCGAGTTATCATTGTCGCTGATCGAGCCTGTAGGCGCAATGATCAAGTCGCCGGTTGAGTTCTCGTTATAATCGGTAAAGGCATTGAATTTGCTCTTGCGTGCACGGTGGACGTAGGCAGCGTCGGCATAGAAATTCTTGTAACGGTAGCCGAGACCACAGGTGATATACTGGGTCGATTTGTCAAGTGTGTAGGACGGGAGGGTCTCCGTGTCGTCCGCACCGCCTGTATAGACGTAGTGGGCTTCGGGTCCTTTAGGAGTGATGGAATAACCGTCCATGACTTCGGTAGTGACAGGTGAGGTCTCATACACGTAGCCGGCACGTACGCTGAACTGGGGAGTCACGCGATATTCGAGACCGAGGCGCATGATGTTCTGTGCCTTATAGTAGGTCTTGATATCCTCTGTGATATCAGGATAGTCGTTTCCGTCATAGTCCTGCACTTTGATTGCGTTTGATCCGCGGTACTCGTAGTCCGCGCTGATAATGGCACGGCCGTCGATGACGCCTGCCGCACCGACCATCAGACGCCAAGGTGTACGGCACTTCCAGTCGAAGTTGTCAAGATAGCCGTCGTCAGTAACGGCTGTTCCCTTATAGGCATTACCGTTGTAGGCCGGAGACTGATAGGAGTAGGGCATTGAGGCACCACCCTCGTATGAGAGATTGTAGTAAGTAGGGGTGTGAACCGCGATACCGAGACGGAATTCATTTATAGGTTTGAAAATCAAACCTGCCTTGAAGTTGAAGCCACTACCCCAGATGTGCTTGTAGTTTTCGAGGGTGTAGGCTGCAGTTCCGTTTGTGAAAGTCGGCTCTTTGGATGCGTCAGGACCGGGGACGAGAGCATTGTCAATGTTCTCGGAGTAAAATGCGCGGGTACGGTAATCGACATCGGTAATACCGAAACCTATACCCCAATAGACCACGTCGGATATGTTACCGCCGAAATCGATTGCATACTCATCGATATGACCTTTTTCCTCCACATTGACGGCGGCTGAAGCCACAGAGTTTTCATAATCATAAAGCCCCGTGTAGGAATTTGCTCCGAGAGATACGGGATTTATACCGTAACCATCATACATGAGGATACTCGTCCATGGTGCAGACGAATCAAGATAGGGGTTGTATTTGGTGTAATCGTTGCTCCATAGATCATATTGCGTGAAACCGTCGGCATTCGTATAGTCGGCCACGAGGTTTGTCAACGATGTGCCGATATTTCCGAGGCTTCCGCTGTAACGGCGGTCAAATGAGGCTACACGTGAGTAACTTGCACCCCAGTTAAAGAATGGCATCACTGAGTTAGAACCGAGATTGACCGTGCCGACATAACCGAAGTTGTTGCAGGCCACGTTGGTGTGGTTGACCGTATTGCTGAAGCCACCTGCACGGAGTTTCGATGACTGCATATTGATGTCGAGTGTGGCTGATAAGTCGCTGCTACGATACACACCGATACCTCCGGGATTCTGATTAAGAGTGGAGATGTCACCTCCGAGAGCAGTAAAAGCACCACCCATTGACATGAAGCGGGCACTACCTCTGAGGTCGCTGCGGGAAATAGAGAAAGCGTCAATAGCTGACTGAGCCATCATAGCTCCGGGAATAGCCACCAGCATCCCTGCCAACAGTTTTCTGTTCATAAGCTGATATTGTGAGTGTTGTTTAATTGACAATTTTTTTGTTTTGACTCTCGGAGTTACGCCGTCCGCCCATTCAGCATTGAAGTCAGACATAATTACATCCGTCGTTTATGGAATATTAACATCTGAGAGCCCTCAAGTGTTTAGCCTTTCTCCCCGCATATTTTCACACTTTTGCCGAAGCGAGGTGTGAGAATATGCAGAAAGTATGACTGTTAGTCCCCGGTTCAGGGATTGACTATAGGTTTTCACTGACGGTATCAGTGACGGCCACGACCACCGCCTGATGAACGGCTGCCGCCTCCACCGCTGTAACCTCCACGGCTACCGCCACTGTAGCTGCCTCCGTTGTAACGGCCGCCATTGGTGTTGGACGGGCGGTTATAGTTATTGTTGGAGTTGTTGTTGTAGCTCGGACGGGTTGTGGAGTTATTATTATTGTTGATGGAAGGACGGGTATTGCTGTTTGTAGTGGTTGAGGGACGGGTCGTCGTTCCGTTCAGACCGGGTCGTCCGTTGGACGTTCCGTTGGAAACGGACGGACGGTTGATCACAAAGTTGTTGCCTGTGGATCCGGGATGGCGTCCACCGTTAGAGCCGATAGAGGGACGTGTGCCTGTCGCTGCTGAACCTCCGCCATTAGGCAGATGTCCGTATGCTCCGGGATGACGGGGATTGTAGTACGGACGTCCGCCACCCCACGAAGGGCCTCCCCAAGCAGGACCCCAGCCCGGTCCCCATGAAGGCCCCCAAGCCCAAGAC
>NZ_JAIDBW010000043.1:0-66755 GCF_029056165.1 Duncaniella sp.
CTTGTTATCATCCCTAGGAGCTCCGCCGCTGCGGGGCTTGCTTCTCAAAAGCGGGTGCAAAGGTAGGAACTTTCATCTTTCCCTCCAAATTTTCACGGGTATTTTAATATAAATTTAACAGTCAAAGGCCAATTCGACACTTATTCACATTATTATATATAATAGAGCAATAAATATTAAATATTGATTTTGCAGTATATCCACTTCACCATCTAACTCGCAGACTACATCTGAAGATATTTCACTAATTTTCCATCAAAATAAGTATATACCTGCAAAATAATTCAAAAACTTGCCATTTTCAAAAATCTATTCCATGAATTTACCTCAAAAATTGGGTAAATAGAGCAAATTTTCGTATATTTGCAGAAATTTAGGGTTACGAACAACCTTTCTTGAGGAATGTACGACCTTGAATCTTGTAAATTTTTCAACTCTTAATCTTCTACCGGGGCACTCTTCTCCTTAAAAAACGCCACGGAAGACCAGTTAATCAAAACACAACTTAATTTACAGACTTTATGTGCGGAATTGTTGGATATCTTGGCTCGAAAGGAGCTTACGAGATATTAATACAAGGGCTCAAGCGTCTTGAGTATCGCGGTTATGACAGTGCAGGTGTTGCACTGCTTGACTGCGACGGAAAGCTTAATGTCCATAAATCACAGGGCAAAGTATCAAATCTTGAGAAAGTAGCTCAAGCTGGGAATACAAACGGTTCTGTCGGTATCGCTCACACTCGCTGGGCAACCCACGGTGAACCGAACGATATCAATGCCCATCCACATGTATCGCAGAGCGGCATGATCGCCCTCGTTCACAACGGCACTATCGAGAACTATGCCGTCCTAAAAAAGGTCCTTATGGATCATGGTTATGAATTCAAAAGCGAGACCGACACAGAAGTGCTCGTCCAGCTCATTGAATATATCAAACTCACATCCTCCTGCTCGCTCCTCGATGCCGTGCGTGCCGCCCTCCTTCAGGTGGAAGGAGCCTATGCCATCGCTGTCATCGAGCAGAATGACCCCGACACAATGATCGTGGCCCGTAAGAGCTCACCGCTTGTGATCGGAGTTGGCGACGGTGAGACTTTCATCGCATCCGACGCCACACCTATCATTGATTACACAGACGAGGTCATTTATCTTAACGACAACGAGATCGGTATCATCCGTCGCAACGAGCCTGTTCAGGTAATCTCTCTCGAAAGCAAAGAGCCATCCGCCATCAACATTCAGAAACTCAAACTCTCTGTGGCTCAGTTGGAGAAAGGTGGCTACGACACTTTCATGCTGAAAGAAATTTTCGAGCAGCCCTCGACGCTGCGTGACTGTCTGCGCGGCCGAATCGTTGACAACTGCTCACGGGTAGTACTCTCCGGAGTTGAGCTCAACAAGGAGCGTTTCATGAAAGCAGAGCGTATCACCCTCGTAGCATGCGGCACCTCATGGCATGCCGCCCTTATCGGTAAACGTCTCATTCAGGACTTCTGCCAGATCCCTGTCGAGGTTGAATATGCATCCGAATTCCGTTACGGCAATCCAGTCCTTAACGATAAAGACATCGTCATCTCAATCAGCCAGTCGGGAGAGACTGCCGATACACTCGCTGCCATCCAGCTTGCACGTCAGAAAGGCGCATTCGTCTATGGTGTCTGCAACGTAGTCGGTGCATCAATTCCCCGCAATACCGATTCAGGCACCTATATCCACGTAGGTCCGGAGATCGGTGTGGCTTCAACAAAAGCATTCACCGGACAGGTGACAGTACTCACCCTCCTCGCACTCTCTATTGCTCAGCTGCGCGGGACTATCCGTCCGGAAAAACTCCACGAGATCCTTTCGGCTCTTGAGCGTCTTCCTGAGACCATCACTGAAGCCCTCAAAGTCGATCCGGAGGTCAAGAAACTCTCGCGTATTTTCGCATACGCCCACAACTTCCTCTATCTCGGTCGTGGATACAACTATCCGACAGCACTCGAGGGCGCGCTCAAACTCAAGGAGATATCCTATATCCATGCCGAGGGCTATCCTGCCGCAGAGATGAAACATGGTCCTATCGCCCTTATCGACCACGAAATGCCAAGCGTAATCATCGCGCCCAGCGATTCCCTCTATGACAAGATCATATCTAACGTACAGCAGGTCAAGTCACGTGGCGGAGCAGTCGTTGCCATCGTCTCTCACGGCAATCAGGCGATGAACGATATCGCCGATTTCTGCATCGAAATCCCCGAAGCACCCGAATGTCTAACCCCGATTGTAGCATCAATTCCTCTCCAGCTTCTTGCCTACTACATCGCGGTCAACAAGGGAAAGAATGTGGATCAACCCCGTAACCTCGCAAAATCAGTAACTGTGGAATAAACCACCGCTACTAAGACATATAAAAATACTCGGCCCTGCATTCCGGAAAAACCGGAATGCAGGGCCGAGTATTTTTATCGGAATGCTACAGCCTAATCTCATTCTACGGGTGAGCCAAGTCGTGCCGCACTCTTGGCGGCCTCGGAACGCACCTTGGCACTGAACTTCTCATCCTTAGAAACATCCTTCAAACGAGCAGCGATCTGAGGGGCACGATACGAATAGTTGAACCAGCCCAAAGCTTCGACAAGCGACACACGCAGCTCATCATTGTCACACGTATCTATGTAAGCCAGCAGCTCATCCACAGAAGGATGAAGGGGATTATTACGCATCTGGCGCACAAATGCCTTCATTTCCCGCACGTCAGGTTTGGCCGATTTAAGCATTTCAACCTCTTTTTCATACTTCTTTGATGAAAAACGATCGGCAATGCTCTCTTTTGCCTTGTTCATCATGTCGGCCTCATCGTAGGCATACTTATAGGGTCTTTGAGCCTCTAATTCCGCAATCAGGGCATCGTAATCGAAGAGAGGCATAGCCATCTGGAGCTGGAAGTTGACACGTTCACCCTTTAGCTCATTGGAATATGCCTTAACGACTGCCGGGAGCAGTTCCGGACTACCGTTCTTACCTGCAAACACAGCTGAGAAACGGCGGATAAGTTCGTAGCCGTCGTTAAGTCCGAGTTTGATCACCTCGACGAATTCCTGACCGGGCTGACGGGAAAGTAGCATCATGGCCGCCAAGCGCACAAGATAGCTGTCTGAAGTCTTGAAGGTGTCAAGCAAACCGGCTGCGTTCATCTCACCCGCTTCCACAAGCTTCTCAATGGAGAGAGACCGGACGGCAGGATAAGGAGACGAAGCAAGCTGCTTCTTCCAGAATCCTACCGGGGCATTGAGCGATGCATTCAGATCATAACCTAATGTATCCTTAGGCATGAAAGCAAATGTCGGATCACCGATAACGTGTGATTCCAGATAAGGATTATACTTGACAAAGTTACCGACACGCATACCGAGACCCAAAAGTCCGATATTCTTGTCACACCATTTATCCTGAAGCGAGTTGACTGAATTTGCAATAGCTACGACACAATCTCCATCACCGAAGATGTATCCCCCCGCTATGTATTCTGGGTTGTTGAACGCGCCATTGAAACATGCGTCAAGCATGACCACACGCGCATTCGGTTTGTATTTTCCGAAATCATAGATGTGGAGGTCAAGCTGGTCATCATAGATGGAATCAGCCGCGATCGAGGCAGGCGTCATCACATCGTCAAACCAATCGAAGGGCACATCGAAATTCCTTACATAGTACATTTTTGCCGAGTCGAGCGGAGTCCCGCGATCCACAGCCGAGCGTATCTTCGAGCGGAAGAAACGATTGGCCGCCTCAAGCTGATCCTTTGTGCTGCGGGGATCAGGATAGCGATTGATATATTCTTGCTTCGGAGAGCCATGATGATGCAGGAGAGCCAGCGAGAGATCAGGTCTCTGCATTTGCGACATCAGCAGATACTTGGTGAAAGTGTTGTGCTTGTGATCGAGATAAGTGAGTGCCTGCGACTGGCCGCGCATCCACGGGAACTGTTCGAGATGACCGAGTTTCTCATCTATGCGGGCGACAGCCGACTCTGAATTATAACCCTGACCTGAGAAGTAGAGCATATTGTCCAGCTTATCACCCTGCTGCTTCACACGTACTACCTTTTTTAGATAGTCACGCAGATTCTCGTACTTGTCCTTTCCGTAGAAATCCATGCTCTTGATTCGGCCGGAATATAATGTCGGAGCTACGCGCTGCGGAGAGTCCGGACGCAGTGAGTAGTAGTAAAGGCCCGGCTTCTTCTCATCCTGACACACGTAATCGAATTTAAGCTCCAGATCATCGTAAAATCTGTCCGAAGGACAGGCCGAACGTTCAAGATTTTTCGGAGACTGAACGACCTTGAATGCCGATGAAAAATGCTGGGCATCCAGCAACATCGGGATAGGGATATCACCGACAAAGACCATGCCTTCGATCGGAGCTGTCTTCCGTTGCGACATCGTCCGGATTATCGAACGTATGGAATCCGGCTTGATCCCCTCCCCTATCACTACTATTTCAGGAGCGAGACCTTGCCCTTTGACCGATTCAGCATACATGGCAAGTTCGGGAGCGACCTTTGAATTACTCAGGCTATCGACAAAGATCGCAAATCCACGCGAGGCTGCCAAAGCCGAGACTGCACACCCAAGGGCCATTGCAACTACGACCGGACATATTTTTGAAAATTTCATTATTACTTAATTACTTATTCTTTTATAATTGAGATCGGGAGATCAGAATGTAAGTGACACTCCACAATTTACACGATTCATGTTCTTTCCCTTATAGACTTCTTCAGCGTCCAGACAGTGAGTCGTCCCACCATCGACATACGCACCGACTATAAAACTGCCTACGGGGATGCTGGCCTGTACACGTCCGTTGACAGAATAGGCCGATGAACTCAGATAGGCAAACATCGGCATCGTATATTCTTTCTCAAGTTCAAGCCCTGTGAAATCATAACTCGAAGAGAGTTTCCCGACATAGCCACCATTCACTCCCACTCCCAAACGGACATTCCTAACACGAAAATGCTTCATCACGCCAGCAGTCACGTCAAGCAGACTGTATTTACTGAAATAAAGTTCGGGATAGTTCTTTGTATCCGACGAGAGGT
The DNA here is from genome assembly GCF_029056165.1 of Duncaniella sp. Taxonomy (NCBI): domain Bacteria; kingdom Pseudomonadati; phylum Bacteroidota; class Bacteroidia; order Bacteroidales; family Muribaculaceae; genus Duncaniella; species Duncaniella sp. Next base: position 5,089 of record NZ_JAIDBW010000043.1, read on the forward strand.
AACCGGCGCCAATTCCGACAGTTAGGGTAGGCACACCAGCCTTATCAAGAAGATCGAGACGATAATCACCGCCGAAGCTCGTGAGCGTCTGCTTGTGCTTGATCGACGATGACATCACCTCGTAATGGGTACTGCCGTTGACCGTCACACTTTTCTGGTCAAACCATTTGCCTTTCACATCATTTGTCTCGGCGCGAAGGCTCACGTTGTGCGCCATTCCTTCGCCGGTGATCGAAAATCGGTTCGAGACACGCATCACGTTATTTATGTAGTCACCACCTTTGAACTGATAGGTGCTTCCGCCATCCTTCGCACTCTCGAACTCATGGCTGTAGGTGACCTGCAGATAATCTTCCATCGAATCGGAGAATTTCATGCGCATGTCCCCTCCGGCAAACCACGATGTACCTTTAGCATCGCGCGTATATGACGAATTGCTCTGTGGGAAATATGTACCGAGACCGCTCATCAGATAGAAAGGATAATTGACCGCTGTAGCCACACACGTATATTTCGAGCTCTCGCTGAAGAGGTTCAGGCCACCGGTCAAACCGAGAGTATAACCCTTTATCATCTCCCAGCTCACACCGGGATTGAGCACGAAGCGCATACCTTTCGTCTCAAGACGGGGATCTTTCTCATCCGACATCACTCCGACATTATAGACAGTATTTACGCCAACCACAAACTTCGATGAAAGCCTGTAGGCCACGCGCCCGCTCACCCTGAAGCGTTCGGTATCATAGTCACTCGGCTCTGAATCCGCGAGTACAAACGGATTGAGCTTTGACTGATATAGAGTGGAGTTCCAACACTTCTGCCGGTCAGTCTCGTTAAAGTACTCGACACTTCCTTCAAACGAAATCCGCTCCAGACGTTTGATGCCATAGACATCCACGCCAAACCCATCCGAATGCCCTGAGGCATCTATGTTATGGTAGTCGCCTTGCTGCCAACGGTAGCCGGCATTAAGTATGGCGAGCTGACTCACGGGAATATCGATGATCGATACCGGATTCAGACTTCCGTCCTCCACATTATGGATGAAATTATAGTCCTTGTACTGTATCTGTTCCGGAAGGGAATTAGAGTTATCCCCCTCTCCGCCTGCAAAGGCAGAGACGGGGGATAAGAAAGTGACAAACGGAAGTATTACTGATAACTTTCGCATATTGTCTGTTGATTTTTAACTGATCAATTTGAGGGGATCACACCGGGAGTAGGCTCCTGATCGGAGAGGAAATCCTCGGTAGAATTGTTGGTATCTTTAAGTATCACTCGGCCATTCTCAACTTTCTCTACCTTACGACGGATACTCTTGCCCATATAGGGAGCATTCATGAATACCATACCGGCATCAACCTCGGCGCGCAGACGGATCACACGCTGCGAAGCCTTGTCCGCATTGTTGACTATGTTGAGACCGTCAAGCACATATTCCTGCGGGATCATGAGGAAAGTCGAAGAAGGAAGAGTTCCGTCAGGACGAGCCTTGAGGTTTGCAGGGTTATTCGCAAAGCTGATAGGATCTACACCTTCGGGAAGTTTGGCGAGAATGATGGCATTGCCGGTATAAGGCACAGTGAAATAGTTCTGAGTACCGTTTGCATAGATAACGGTCATGTTGGGCACATCAGGATTGTCAATAGCGACTGCAGGTTTGTAATCACCGAGGAAGACTTCATAATCGGCTTTTGAAAGATCCACGGGAGATTTCATTGCACCTTCAACCGAACCATCATACATAGCCTCTGTCTCTGCAGTGTGGTTCTGAGCCTGACTTGCAATCACGACGCTCTTACCGGGTTCTACGGGATAGGTTGTACCGTTTCCTACAAAAGCTACGGTATAGTAGCCGAGAGCATATTCCTTCATGATCTCGCCGTTCTCCATCCATGAAGTGGGGAGCATACCCTGTGAACCTTCGAGAATACCGAGGATGCAGTTATCGAGATAAAGCACCTCATCAGAGTTGTTGTAGATCTCAAAGAACTGGTCGCGCATATAAGGAGTCTTGCCATTAGGCTTAACCATGTTATAATATACTTCCTTGAACACGAAACCTCCTATGATACCCTCAGCGAGATCAAGCGAAACATTAGTGTTCTCATATACACTGATGCTCTTTGATGCACTATATGAAACTGAACGCACACCGTTGTTGGCACGCATTGAGACCTGCACGGTATATGTTCCGCCGGGAAGTTTGAATCCATAGCTTGCATTGACCTCATCCGAGGGGTAAGAACGTCCGGTCTGATCATTGGTCACGACAACAGAACCCGAAGTCAGGTCGCTTACCGAGACTCCCGAAGGAAGCACGAGGTTGACGTTAAGTTCATAGTTTGAAGCTACGTTGTCGTCATCACTGCTGCATGAGCTGACGAATCCTGCAAATGTAACCACCGCAATGATTGCGAAAAGTAATTTTTTCATCTTGTTTTTGTGATATGATTATTGATTAATATTTATTCAAAAATTACAACTCCCGGCGTTCAGAACCGGGCCTTTATCTCAGCACCGAAATACATCGGGCTGTACAGTTCCCGGTAACCACCAAGTTTGTCCTGACGATAGACATTGCTGAATTTAAGGAAATTATTGGCTATCACCGATACATTTATAATTTTACGGATCTCCTTCGTAAGCTTAAAGTTAAGCTGACAGGTCATCGGATAGTCCTGACGAGTGAAGTAGTCCGGATTTGTGTAGGTCGTCACCATATCCTGCGGACGTTCCACCGCCGAGGCATCCCAAGCGTGGTAATTCATCTCCTTGTCATAGTAACCTACAGGAGAAATTTCAAGAACCTGATTGCCGTTTGTTGCGGTAGATGTCTTATAGACAGGATTTCCTGCCGCATCCTCATAGATGTTGCGCTGGCTCTCGTGCCATACCACTTGGAATGTTGTTGACAGGATGAGCTGTATGACCGGAATATGTGTCACGAAACGGAAATTCGTATTTACTCGTGAAAGTATCGTACCGTTACCCTCCGGCATAAGGGCAAGGTAGGTGTTGTACTGGCTGATACCGTTAGCATCCACCCCTGTCACCACTCGGCTGGAGCTGAAAGAATTGCCGGTCGAACGGCGTTTGATCCAAAACCACGCACCATCCACGATCAGATCAGTCGAAAGCGGGCGTATCTTACCGAAGTTAAACGAGTATTCGATACCGTGCTTCCACGTGCTTGATGTGTTGGACGGTGTCGAGTATGCGCGGACCTCACGCTGATATGATGAGAGAGCTTTCTTTACGCTTCCGTCCGCCATCGTGTAGTAGAGAGCACCGTCCGCATAATGAGGGATAGTAGTGGTGGCCATATCGGCCTGCGGGATTGCATAACGATTGAACCCTACGCCGAGAGGCAGGGACATGAAGCCATATTCATTTCTAACACGCTCCGTAAAGAAGGTGACCGATCCGCTGACACCTTTTGCCCTACCGTTGAGACCGATCTCAAACTTGGTTGCACGTGAAGGTTTCAGATCCGGATTGGCTGTATTGCCTACCACTTCTGTGGTCATGATTGCAATATTACGCGGATCATCTATACCGGCATAGCTGTTATAGCTCACGAAATCAAAATAAGCCGGAGTTGGGTAGAGATAGGCCATCGTCGGCATTTTGCTTGCCAGACCCCATCCGCCGGCAAGTGCGAGACGGTTGAAAAATCCGTTGTTATCCGAATTAAGGAATTCATAATTGGCATTCACTCGCGGATCAACAGTAGTGATGTCGCCGCGCAGTGCCTGATCCTTGTCTATGAAAAGATGACTCAGACGGACACCCGGCTGCACGGTCAGCACAGTCTTGCCGAGACGATATTCCGTATGGTTCTCCACAAATCCAGAGATCGTGCTCATCGATGGGATGTCGCTATAGGAACGCGGACGGACTGTCTGTCCTTCCCCCTGCATCGGGGGGCGTTCGTGGTCATACACCATTCCTCCGCCATGATTGGCATTGAAGGCATAGTCAGCTCCGAACTTGAAATTCGATGTTCCCTTCGGGAAGATAAACGTGCGGTTGGCCTTGAGCTGTGCGAACACGTTTATTGGTTTTCCGTCGAGTGTGTAGTGGCAGAGATATGAACCGGGGAGGAAAGTGACCTGCATCTCACCGGGCTTATAAGAGTGTGAATAAGGTACGACTCCACTTCCCACACTCTTGTTGAAAATATCTTCCTGATGGATGTACTGGAACGATGCCGAGTACGTGAGGTTGGAGATCCAGCTGCGGTCAAGACGCCACATACCGTTTACCGCCAGACGGAAACTCTGCTCCTGATTCTTGTAATATTCATCCTTCAGCATAGCTTCGTCACTCTTGGTATCGCTGATGTTGCGGTAATATGTGGCCTTTGCGTTGAATGTAAGTGGTGTGGAAGTCTGCATGAATGTCTTTGAGTATGCCACATTGGCCGTGAGGCGGTCATAACCCATATAGGTCTTTCGGCGGTCAGCATTCGAATTGGTGTAATCAACACCGAAATTCAGCGAACTGTTGCTGCGGCGCAGACGCAGACCCTTGGACAGCGAGAAAAGCTTCGAGTTGGGATCGACCTTGGCTATCGCTTCCCACGGCGTCACACCGGCCTTCGTATTGATGATGACCGCGCCCGACGTAAGATTACCGTATTCAACCGACGGAATACCTCTGATCACTTCGATGGACTCTATATTGTCAGGTGAGATCTGACGCAGATCCACTCCGCGGCCCGATGTAGTCTGATCATTCATCGTGTTGGCGTTAACGGACGAGTTCGTGCCTGAACGGGCGGTGGAAAACACCTGCATGTTCGCATCGTTCGACAGCGGATTGCCATCCACCACCACAGCTGTGCCGAGAGCATTGTTGGCATTATCTCCCGCATTGATCTCTCGGATCGAAGCCTGCCCCGCATTGGTGAGGTCAGGATTCTTTGTGACAGCTCCGGGGAGGAGCTGCAACATATCCTCCACGCTCTTGGCCTGAAGATGTGAGATGGCTGACTGCCCTATGCGCGACGACGAACCCATCTTGCTCTCTTCAGCTGTCACGACAATCTCTTTCAATGCAAGACTTGAGGGACTGAGACGTAGCTCCGTTCCGCTCACATCAGCATTCTTGATGGTGATCTCACCTTTGAGAGTTTCAAAACCGAGATAGGTCACCTCATATTCATATTTGCCGGGATCAAGATTGGGTATCTTGAAGTTACCATCGACATCCGCTACTGCCCACTGCTGGGTATTGAGTTTCACAAGAGCGAGTTCGACGGGTTGATTGTCCTCGGTTGACACTATGACACCACTCCATGAAAAATTGGCGGACGACATAGACAACACGCTGAGCAACAGCGTGACCGATAATAAGATACTACGATATGACTGCATCAAATGGCTATTTTATTAAACTGAGAGAGGGGCATATCCGGAATTTAGGTTCCTCACCTGACATTCCCCATTGCATAGATTTAGTAAATGCAAAATTAGACATTCCAATTACTACCTACAATACCGACTTTTAGGTATTTCGCTATACAAAGTAACGATATTTTTTCATAATAATCGATACTTTTCATACATTTTAATATCTATTCAGGCTATTTTCAATAAAATTCGTATAAATATATTATTATTTTATATCACGATTTTCATTATATCCTCATCTCGGACTTACTGCCTTCAGCATACCAAGGATTAAATAAATTTCATCTATCCGTAAACCTTTCCCGTTTCTATAAGGTTTATATAGTAAATGAACGGAACAACGCTCATCTGACAATCAACTTACACTACATATTATTAAAATCACACAATTATGGCTACCAAAAGCATCAAAGGTACAAAAACCGAACAGAATCTTGTAATTGCCTACATGGCTGAATCATCAGCTTATACTCGCTATACTTACTACGCACAACAGGCCGATAAGGAAAACTACTATCCTATCGGTGAGATATTCCGTCAGACCGCTGCCAACGAGCTGCATCACAGCAAAGTATATTTTAAATTTCTCGAAGGCGGCAATCTCGCAGTCAACCTCGGTGTTGATGCCGGCGTGATCGGTGATACAGCTTCAAACCTTGCGACAGCAGCTGCAGAAGAAATGCAGGAGGGCGTAGATCTCTACACCAAGGCCGCACAAGTCGCTGATGAAGAAGGTTTCCCCGAAATCGCTGAACATTTCCGTGCTATCGCTACCGTTGAAAAGCGTCACCATGACCGTTTCGAAGCATACCTCAAGCAGGTTAAGGAAGGAACTGTATGGAAACGTGAGAAACCTATCACATGGCAGTGTCTCGTCTGCGGTTATCAGTACGAAGGCGTAGAGCCCCCGAAGGTATGTCCCGCATGTGATCACCCCTATCAGCACTACATCGCCCTTGACATGGACGAACTCTAAAACACGGGCGATCTCTGAAACACGGGTCAACTCTAAAAGAATCTTATTCAAAAACGAATCATATTCCGAATAGCCGGGGGTCTGCGACCCCCGGTCAAAAAAAGACCTCAAACCTAACGACGTCTGCAAAGATGTCCGTTAAATCAGATCGATCCTAATTATTGCAATCCTAAATAACGAATGAGGGAGCGCAGGCACTATCACCACCTGCACTCCCTCATTTCTTTTATTTTATCGCAACGATAATCTTAATCTTATCTTATTACATTGCAAACACATTGAAACCGCCATCAACGACAGCTACAGTACCGGTCACAAACTTCGAAGCATCCGAGATGAGATACTGGATCGTACCGCAAAGCTCCTCCGGCTCACCGAAGCGGCCGAACGGCGTCTGACGGATGATCGCCTCACCGCGTGCCGTAAGCGATCCGTCAGGATTTGTCAGCAGCGCACGGTTCTGATTAGTCACGAAGAAACCGGGAGCGATAGCGTTGACACGGATACCGGGAGTGAACTTCGCAGCCACCTCCGTAGCAAGGAAAGCGGTGAAGTTCGAGATACCGGCCTTGGCAGCAGCATAGCCCATCACACGGGTGATCGGACGGAAAGCAGCCATCGACGAGAAGTTGACTATGGCACCCTTACCGGCCTCAACCATCGGCTTGAGGAAAATCTGGGTGGGGATAACCGTACCTGTGAGGTTAAGATCGAGCACCTTCTGGAAGGCATCGATCTTCACGTCAAACATATTTCCTTCCGGAGCGATGACCGCACCTGCCATATTGCCACCGGCAGCGTTGAGCAGGGCATCCACGCGACCATACTTGGCCATGATGGCATCACAGTTGGCCTGAACGACTTCGGGATTCATCACATCGGTAACAAGAAACATCGCCTCGCCACCTTTAGCCTTGATTGCATCGACGATCTCGTCGCCCTCTTCCTGACGGCGACCGAGGATCACGACTTTAGCTCCCTGAGTGGCAAGATACTCGCCTATGCAGCGACCCAGCACACCTGTTCCGCCGGTGATGACCACTACATGGTCCTTCACTGAAAATAATTCGTTCATTATTATGAGTCTGTTTTTTTGATTCTATTACGAAATATTATTAAAATAGGTGTGGCCGACTTATTCCTTCTCAGCACCGATAGTAGCCATGATACCCGACACCATGCCGAGAGCAAGCATACGACCGTGGAACGAATAGCCCGCATTGTAGCCCATTTTCTCGTCGCCGAGCATCAGAGGAGCGTGATCGACACGCATCGGCACACCGGGACGCTTCTCCTCAAACGTACGCACTACGTCTATCAGTCTCGGATCGAGGTGAGTCGATTCCTTGAAGTCTCCGTTAGGCATCACGTTGCAGATACGGGCATGAACGAAGTGGGTGCGGTCGGCATACTTCTTGGCGAGTGCGGGAACATCGTTGTGAGCACCCGCGCTGAGTGAACCTGCGCAGAATGTCAGACCATTGTGAGGATTGGGGACGGCGTCAAGGAAAGCCTGAATGTCGGCATCGCAGGTGACGATACGCGGCAGACCGAGGATCTGCAACGGGGGATCGTCGGGATGGACACACATATTGATGTCATACTCGTCGCAGACAGGCATGATGGCCTCAAGGAAATATTTCATGTTCTCGCGGAGCTGATCGGCATCGATTCCGTCATAGAGCGCGAGAAGTTCGCGGAATTTGGCCACCGGATCGAGGTCATTTTCAGAAATGTTGCCGTTGACGAAGCCTTGGGTCTTGACAATGATGTTCTCGACCAGACGCTTCTCAGCCTCAGCGTCCATAGTGCCTTTAAGCTCTTCGACACGGGCGAGGGTGTCGGCGTCATAATCCTTCTCCGCACCTTCGCGTTTGAGGATATGGATGTCGAAGTAAGCGAACTCCGCACGGTTGAAGTAGAGGTTCGACGTGCCGTCAGGGTTAGGGTATTCGAGATCCGTGCGCGCCCAGTCGAGCACAGGCATGAAGTTGTAGCAGATGGTCTTCACACCGGCTTTGCCGAGATTGCGCAGTGACTCCTTATAGTTCTCGATAAGCTGATCGCGGTCCGGACCGGCATACTTGATGGACTCGCTGACGGGCAGACTCTCCACCACGCTCCAGCGCAGACCTGCTTTCTCGATGAAATTCTTCATCTTCTCCACCTCTTCGAGCGACCACACTTCGCCGTTGGGGATATGATGGAGTGAAGTAACGATGCCCTCGACACCTATCTGGCGGAGCATCTCAAGGGTGATTTTATCGTTGGGCCCGAACCAACGCCAAGTTTTTTCCATTTCAGGGATTCTGTTGGGGGTTTAAGACGTGAGTAATGTATGTGTATTTTTTAGCGAAAGGCGCAGACCGGGGAGGCACGATTGTGACTTCTCCCTTGACTGCGCCTGTCGATTTCTTTAATGATTAAGTTCTTCCGGTCTCACCGATTATTTCTTGCGAGCCTCGGCCACGTATGAGAGGGCTTCACGGCACTTGTCGGTGACATACTGCCAGTCCTGAGCAGCGACGCGGTCATTGGGGAAGAGCTTGGAGCCCATGCCGACACACCATACGCCAGCCTTGATCCAGCCCTCGATGTTCTCCTTGGTGGGTTCTACGCCACCGGTGACCATGAGCTTGCTCCAAGGCATGGGAGCGAGGAGACCCTTGACGAGTTTAGTACCGAGCACGTCGCCGGGGAAGATCTTGCAGAGGTCACAGCCGAGTTCCTGAGCTGCACCGACTTCGCTGACAGAGCCGCAGCCGGGAGTGTAGGCCACGAGACGGCGGTTACAGATGGGAGCGATAGCCGGGTTGAAGAGCGGGCCGACAACGAAGCAGGCTCCGAGCTGGATGTAGAGGGCGGCGGTAGCGGGATCGACAACCGAACCTACACCCATAGCCATTTCGGGGCATTCCTTAGCTGCATACTTCACCACCTCAGCGAAGACTTCGTGAGCGAAGTCACCGCGGTTGGTGAACTCGAAAGCACGGATACCGCCATCGTAGCAAGCCTTTACGACCTGCTTGGCCACTTCTGCATCCTTGTGGTAGAACACAGGCACAACACCGGTCTCGCCCATCTTGGCGAGCACTGCGATTTTATCAAACTTTGCCATAATTTCTTTGGGTATATTTAAGGATAAGATTTGAATGTATAGATTATCGCAAAGTTAAGCAATTCCCCCGAAACGCAAAAATAAAATCATCCCATTTCCGGTAAATAATATTCTTGATTCATCCCGCAGCCTCAAGCGGCCCTCATCGGGGCGAAGTGAACCGCTCCCACCGTTCCCCCATCCTCCTCTCCGCAAGGAATTAAGGGCAGATCATCTCAGCAGTGCCGTGCGGCCCATTGAGCCTGCGGCGTTGACGGGACGGATACGGATGGCACGGTTTACTTTTTCGATACGGTGTGATGTGCCGGTGACGGTAGCGATGATGTCGTCACCGTCGAAAACGACATATCCGATCGCACCTTCGACCGGTTCCCATTCAAGATGACCATCGGTGCAGGTGAGCCCCTTGACGGCAGGGAGAGGTTCCATCATGGCACGCGGATCCCATCCCTCCTCCGGACGGATCACGGCCTCGTAGGTATAGCGGTCAGCCTCATCCTTCGTGAGCCGGGTTTTCTCGGCATCACCTTCCAACACGTTACCATTCTTGCGGCTCTTGGTCGTAAAATGCGTCTTGCGCTGGCTCAGATCGAGAGGATTACCCTGACGGTCACGGCTGTTGTATTCGGCAAATACGGCAGGGATAGCTCCCATGTCGTCCCAGCCTTGAGGCGCGATAGGAATGAGCATAGTGGTGTTTATGTAAACCGTGCGGGGTGTTCCCTGCCACGGACGGCCGAGTTTCTGCTTGCCGTCGCGTGCCTCCTCGTTGCCGTCAATGACACAATCTTTGATCACGTAGCCCCATTTCTCTTCGTTATGGTTGGGGGCGACTATCACTGAACCGGAACGGACATTGTAAAACGTGGAATTCTCCACCATCACATCTCCGCCACCATACATATAATCCACCGCACCCTCGATATAGCAGTCACGCGCGTATGTGCGGGTGTCGGCGCGGTCGGGCGTGCGCCATGTATCCTGAAAGGATATCAATGCGCAGTCTTTCAGGGCGTGACGATCGGCATTACCGTAGAATGCCAGAGCCTGAGGCCCACTCCAAGTCTCTCGCCCCCAATCGTTTATATATGATATACTCTCAGAGTAGAAATCCGGAGCCTTGACAAAGACCACCGCACTGGTATTACCGGGACTTTTAACATCCGGATTGTTGCAGGAATATTCCCAGAAAGCGGAATTTGCGAAGCGTCCACCTTCCATGTTCCGTTGACCTTGATTAAGCTTGTGACGTATGGCAGTGCTATTTTTCCCCTGCCCTATCAGGTGGATATATGGTTTAGATTCGGGAATCACCACAAACTCATCGTAGTTTCCACTTTTCACCAATATGCGCCACGGACTCGTCAATCCTTCAGGAGCGGCAGCGACAGCCTCGCTAACCGTACGGTAGTCCCCCGAACCGTCGGCGGCGACAATGGCATGATAAGGAGATTCAACCGACGCCGACGCGATCAGCGGCATCAATCCGAGGAAAGGAAAGAGGATTTTATTGATTTTTTTCATTATTCAGTGTATTTGCAATTGGTTTTCAAGACATGGAAATGATTTAAACTTATTTCGAGTTTTTAAATAAGCAATTAAATATAGTGTACAAAAGAAAACAAGACCCACGTACACTGTACTTGACAAAGATACGATAAAATAAGATATTACCCTATCCTTAAACGGCAAAAAGAGTCTGTCAAAAATAAGTTGTACCATTGAAATTTTTAACGTTATACTTTACAAACTCAAGACTAAATGCCAGTAGGAGCTCCTATCTGTTGAGGCATTGCCTACTGAGACAATACATTATGGGTGACACTATTGGACAAATACCGCTTGTCAAGCGTTGATCTTGATGGCAGTAAATAGCATCTCTACCATGAGGTGAGGAGCGCGAATACCATGGTTGTATTCACCAATACTGATACGGAAGTTGACTATGATGTTCAAAATGATCGTTGGAACGTAAAGACATGATTACAAATACATAGTCAATAACCGCTGTAATGATACAGACGGAATTTTAGTTGACATGAACTTTACGTTTAAAGATACAACTATATGTATGGTTACTGTCAAGTTCTAAATCGGCTTGACACAACGGCTCTTGCCGGTAATTTATAATATTACTTTTGTGGCCCTGTTTATGAAAATTTCATGAAAACAGTTTAGCTTACCTCAATTAAAGCTCTGAACGAAACTTTGTAATGTCGTAATACCTATATTTATTTGTCCAAGGTTATCATCTTGTTACTTTTCATCAAGTGAATCAGATTGGCTATCAGTATTTCTTCTTTTTTTCTTTTTCGTTTTCTCCTTCTCCGCTTTCTCCTTCTCTATATTTTCTGCCCTCTCTCTCCATTCGTCTCGCCTTTGTCTTATACCTTCACGTGCAGACTCACCTTTATTCAGTTCTTTACTCATTAGCCAATGAACGACGTTTTTATTATTAACAGTTAGAACATAAGATGTCTCAAATTTCCAACCACGTTCACCCATATAATTTATCGCATCAACCATAGAATTAAATTTTATCGGCTTCCCATTTTCATCTATTATCAAATCTCTTCCATCGTTGTTGCCTTGCCATCCTCCACTTTCTTCTCCGAAATCAATTTCAACTCTTACCTCTTTGCCTAAACCTAGCACATTATTATTTACACCAAGAATCTCAGCAAACACAGTACGATGGGATTTTATGGAGTCATTTGGTGTTCTTGAATGCACGATTAAAGCCACAAAGCATAGAAAAATGGAAATTGTTCTTTTCATATGAAATCTTAATGTAAAGTGATCTAAACTTTTTTGAATTCCTAATAAGCAGTTAAATTATTAAAAATACACCGCAAAAATAGATTATTCCTATATTATGGATGATTCAACCATTCATAAAGAATAGCCTATGTGCACTGTACTGACAAAGTTACGATAAAATCTGAGATATTGCCCTATCTTTAAACGGCAAAATGCAGATATAAAACAAAAGTTGTCTCATCAAGACTATCAACGCCATTCATCACAAGCCCAAGATAGTATGTCAACGGCCCCTACCTGTGGAGTTACTATCCACCGAGACAGTATTTAGTTTCAAAATGATACTTTAAGAAAAAACCGGTGAATATAAAAGCCTATGACAACCAATAATTTAAACCACATTATGATTCCATCACTCAACAAAGATAATGAAAATATGGCTGATAGGAAAACGTTCATTACAGATATTATTACTCCTCGGTTGTATAAAAATTCTGTTCCTAACTAATCTGAGGGATTTTTTCCTTATAAGATATATTTTTTGAATTACATTTGGTGTATTATATTTTTATATTTAATTTTGTGATGGAATCTCAAACACTTAGTGTAATACAAACGTTGTTACTTTGGATATAACTTTCCATAATACCAAACTCTTAAAGATGGCGAATGACAACAGGCTCGCTGTCCGGAAACTTGGGGCAGTCAGGGCTGAACTGTTCATGATGCGACTTGACGATCTTTCAGCTGCATCGACGCTCGAAGATGTAAGAAATCTTCCGGGTCACTACCATGAACTCAAAGAGGACCGCAAAGGGCAATGGGCCTGTGATCTTGACCAACCTTATAGGCTGATATTTCAACCACATGAAGATCCTATCCCTGAAGATGCTGATGGAAAATATATCTGGATTGAGATTAAAGGAGTAGAAATTTTAGAAATAGCAAACTATCATGGCAAATAACAACACAACGAAGAACCAGTTTTCTCCACGTGCCGTTTCCCATCCGGGTGTCACCCTCGGAGCAAAGATTCAGGAAATGGAGATGTCAGTCAGAGAATTTGCTTTAAGAGCTGCTAAACCTGAGAAAACAATTCTCGCCGTAATACGAGGAGACAGCTCCATCACTCCCGATATGGCCGTGATATTTGAGAACGTAACCGGCATACCTGCACATTTCTGGATGACCCGCCAACGTAACTACGACGAGTTCTTGGCAAGACAGCGAATGGCTCAACGGCTGGAGGATTCAGCAGCCTGGGCTGACCGATTCCCTGTCAAATATATGGAAAAATACGGTTGGCTTCAACAATTCTCCGATATGGCCTCAAAGACCAAAGCCCTGCTACAGTTCTTCGCAGTCACGTCCCCCGAAGCATGGGAGAATTACTATATGAATCAGCAGTTGAAAGTTGCGTTCCGCATATCTCTCCGCTCCACCATCGAACCTTATGCTATCTCCGCATGGCTACGACAGGGTGACAGGCAAGCCGAGGCTATTTCAGTGTCGGAGGAATATTCCGACAAAAAACTACGTGAGCGGATTCCAAGTATGAAATCGCTCATGGCAGAAAAGCCGGTGAACTGGTCAGCTACACTCCGGGACTTGTGTGTCGAGTGTGGTGTAAAACTGGTCTATACCCCCGCACTACCCAAGGCACCCATCAACGGTGCGACTCGGTGGATAGCAAGCAAGTATCCCTGCATACAAATGTCATCACAGGAAAAACGTTACGATACATTCTGGTTCTCATTTTTTCATGAGGTAGGCCATATAATCCTGCATGGGAAGAAAGATTTCTTCCTTGAAAATGTGGATTATGACCATAAGGAAACTGAAAAAGAGAATGAAGCTGATTGTTTCGCTGCAAACATCCTTCTCTCATCCACACATGAGGCAGAAATCGTGGCTAAAGGCGACTTTTCCTCGGAAGCACTCCTGAAATACTCCCGACAGTTCAATACACATCCATCCATCATAGTTGGACGGCTTCAGCACAAACGTCTCATCCCAAAGAATGCAAATCTTGATCTCATTGACACTATAACCGGATTACAATAAAACCTAACAGTTTATTTTCCACATATAGAATCTAAAATTTGACCGATATGGAATGGATTCTGACTTTTTTCCGGACGCATCCGTTGATTCCGGTGTTTCTTACGCTCGGACTGGGCTTCTGGCTCGGCCGGCTTCGCTTCAGGGGGTTCAGCCTCGGCTCGATCGCGGCGACACTTATAGTCGGTGTCGTCATCGGACAGATGAAAATTGAAGTGCCTGACCTTGTGAAGAATGTATTTTTCCTCTTCTTCCTGTTCGCTACCGGCTACGGAGTCGGTCCACAGTTCGTGCGCGCCATGAAAGGGCCGGGACTCCGACAGGCGGCCTTCGCCGTGGTCGAGGCTCTCGTCTGCGCGGGGCTTATCATAGGGGCGGCATATATATTCGGCTATGACAACGGTATCGCCACCGGACTATATGCCGGCGCACAGACTGCATCGGCCTGTCTCGGCATGATCGGCGACACCGTCCGCGAGCTGCCCGTCGATGAAGAACAACGCCAGTATCTACTCACCATCATTCCCGCCTGCTATGCGGTCACATATATATTCGGTACGGTCGGGACGGCTTGGTTCCTCTCAAGCATGGCCCCGAAAATGATGGGCGGACTTGACAAAGTGAAAGCAGAAGTGGCACGCATCGAGGATGAGATGGACAATGCCGACAACATAGCTCCCGGACAGATCCATGCCAGCCGGCCAGTCTCATTCCGCGCCTACGAGGCTACGAGTGACTTTTTCGACGCTCCGCGGACCATTAAGGAGATCGAGCAACGCTTCTCGGCACAAGGTTGGCGTGTATTTGTCGAACGAGCGAGGATCAGCGGTAAAATCTTCGATCCGTCCGATGACCTCAAGATTACGAAGGGCGACCACGTAGTGCTTGCCGGACGGATGGAGGAAATCGTTGACCTCCAGTCAAAATTTGGTTCGGAAATCTCCGACCCGGAGCTGCTCAACTTCGGTGCAGAGAAAACTCCGGTGACAGTATCATCAAAAGGCGCAGCCGGAATGACATTCGGACAGCTCCGCGGTAGCGACTATATGGAGCGCGTAATGGTAAGCTCGATCAAACGCAACGGACTTAATCTCCCGGTCAAAAGTCAGACCGAACTCTATCCGGGCGACATCCTCACACTCGTAGGCTGGCCGCGCGACGTTGAGGCAGCCGCCGTGAAAATAGGTTATGCCGACAAGCAGACCGACGTGACCGACATGGTGTTTCTCGGACTCGGTATCGCCGCCGGATGTATCATCGGGGCACTGGCCATTGAGATAAACGGTATTCCATTCTCAGTCGGTGCAAGCGTAGGTGCATTGATCATGGGACTGCTGTTAGGATGGTGGCGCGCACGACGCCCGACATTCGGACGTATCCCGACGGCCGCCCTATGGGTATTTCAGAACTTGGGAGCAAATATGTTTATCGCCGTCATCGGTCTGACAGCAGGTGCATCATTCATGTATGGACTCCAGCGGACAGGGTGGCTTATCATACTTGTCGGAGCAGTCTGCACTCTCCTCGGACTGGTCATCAACATCTTCATCGCCCGCAGATTGTTCCGCTTCTCCATGCCTGAAACTCTCGGCTGTGTAGCCGGTGGACGATGCAGCGTCGCATCCATCAGCGCGATAACCAACGCACTCCAGAGCGATGTCCCCAACCTCGGCTTCACCATCGCCTACGCCGTTGCGAATATATCACTTGTCTTCTCCTCCCTCCTCGTCCTTTTTCTGGTATAGCTAAAAACGGCAATAGGATGCGTCCGGCATGAGCCTTGGACACATCCTATTGTTGTTATTGCAGATAAGTTACTCTTTAAAAGATCATTTGTTCTTCTTGTCGCGGTTGCGCCAGAGATTGGTCATGTCTTCGAGGGTCTTGCCCTTGGTTTCGGGAACGAGGGCAGCCACAAACCATGCAGCGATGACGCAGATGATACCGTAGAGCGCATAAACGAACATGTGACCGAACTTATCGCCCATGCCTAAGCCGTGCATGTTGTACATCGGAACGAAAGTCGATGAGACGATAAAGTTGAAGATCCACTGGAAAGCCACGGCGATAGCGACTGCCTGCGAACGGATGGTGTTGGGGAAGATCTCGGCGATGAGCACCCAGCAGATGGGACCCCAAGAGAACATGAACGATGCAGAGTAGATCATGATCGAAACGACAGGCACGATAGGCGCGACGTCAATAAGATTGGAGAGACACACACCGAACGCACCGATGGCCATACCGATCGAACCCCAGATGAGCAGTGGTTTACGGCCAAGCTTCTCGACGGAGAACACTGCAACCAGAGTGAACGTGATGTTCACTATGCCCATGATGATGGTCTGAACCATCGGGTTGCCCATATTCATCGACTCGAAGATGCGCGGTGCATAGTAAAGCACGGCATTGATACCCACGGCCTGCTGGAACACTGAAAGCATGACACCGACAAAGATGACCATAACGCCGAACGAGAAGAGTCTTTCGCTTTTGACTTCGACCGTGCTCTTGATCTGGGCGAGGATTTCCTTGGCCTTTTCATAACCGTTGATGCGCGAGAGCACCATGAGGGCCTTCTCGTCACGGTCAGTCAGGGCGAGGTAACGGGGCGATTCAGGCACGAGGCATACAAGGATCGTGAACAGACCGGCCACGACAGCCTCCGAGCCGAACATGTAACGCCAACCTTTCTCGATGGTCCAGATATCGGATTCGGAGCTTACCTGATAGAGGGTTTCGCCGATCTTCTCGATGACAGGCTGAGTGTGTTCGCCGAGGATGAGGAAGTTGACGAAATAGACCACGAGCTGGCCGAAGATGATGGCAAACTGGTTCCAAGACACGAGAGTGCCACGGAGATTCGAGGGAGCGACCTCAGCGATATACATCGGGCAGATGGCCGAAGCGAGACCCACGCCGATACCGCCGAGAATACGGTAAAAGTTAAATGCTATGAGCAGACTCCAAGAGGGATGTCCGTAGTCATAGAACATAAATTCGGGATAGTAGCTACCGAGAGCCGAGAGGAAGAAGAACACTCCGGCGATGGCAAGCGACTTCTTGCGTCCGAAGCATGAGGCGAAGAAGCCTGAGAGAGCGGCACCGATGATGCAGCCGAGCAGCGCGCTCGACGAGGTGATGCCGTGGATGGTGTCGGTATATACAAAGTCTTTAGCTCCGAGGAAAAAAGCCTGCAGACCCTTCTCGGCTCCTGAAATCACGGCCGTATCATAGCCGAAAAGCAGACCGCCGAGCACTGCGACGAGCACTATGGAGAAAAGATAGACTTTGCTTCCTTTCTGAGGATAATTCATGGGGATATTGATAATGTTTGGTAAGAAGTTTGTGATAGATGACGGGAATGGAGAGAGGTGAAGCTACACATACAGAGCAGCCTATTGTGTGAAAATGTCCGTGCGGTGCCGGGCATCCGCACGAACATATTCAAACATAAAAAAATTCATGTCGGCGCGTAGGGGAAAAGCCCTTCCCTACGGCTTGACACTATCAGCAATACATGTTGACGATAGCCTCGTAAAGCTCCTGCTTGCCCGAAGTGCGCTTGGGCTCGCCGACTTCCTTACCGTAGGCATAGACATCCTCAAGAGTGAGCTTGCCTTCCTCGAACTCCTTGCCCTTGCCGCCGTCAAATGACTCGTAGCGTGCGCGAAGCATTTCCTTATAGGGAGATTCTTCGAGAAGAGCGGCTGCGCTTTCGAGTGCGCGGGCCATAGCGTCCATACCGGCGATGTGAGCGATGAAGATATCGTCGAGGTCGGTAGAGTTGCGACGGGTCTTTGCGTCGAAGTTAGTACCACCGTTGCCGAGACCACCGTTGCGGATGATCTGCATCATGGCCTGAATGAGTTCGAAATTGTCGATGGGGAACTGGTCGGTATCCCAGCCGTTCTGATAGTCACCACGGTTAGCGTCGATAGAGCCGAGCATACCGTTATCGACAGCCACTGCGAGTTCGTGCTCGAAAGTGTGACCGGCGAGAGTAGCGTGGTTCACCTCGATGTTGAGCTTGAAGTCCTTGTCAAGACCGTGCTGCTTGAGGAAGCCGATCACAGTCTCGCTATCCACGTCATACTGGTGCTTGGAGGGTTCCATGGGCTTGGGTTCGATGAGGAATGTGCCGGTGAAACCCTGTGCGCGGCCATAGTCGCGGGCGAGGCGGAGCATCATGGCGAGATGTTCCTTCTCACGCTTCTGATCGGTGTTGAGGAGGCTCATGTAGCCTTCGCGGCCACCCCAGAACACGTAGTTAGTACCTCCGAGGGCGATTGTAGCGTCGATAGCGTTCTTGATCTGGACAGCGGCACGTGCGACAACGTCGAAGTCGGGGTTGGTGGCAGCACCGTTCATGTAGCGTCCGTTGCTGAACACGTTGGCAGTACCCCAGAGGTTCTTGATGCCGGTCTCGGCCATCTTCTCCTTGATGTAAGCCACGATTTCCTTGAGGTTGTGCTCATACTCCTCAACAGAGTTACCCTCATCAACGAGGTCAACGTCATGGAAGCAGAAATATTCGATGCCCATCTTCTGCATGAACTCGAAACCGGCGTCAGCCTTCTGCTTTGCGATAGTGAGAGCGTCAGCACCCTCGTTCCAAGGGAACTTCTTTGAAGAACCGCCGAACTGGTCGCCACCCTCGGCGCAGAGAGTATGCCACCATGCCATAGCGAACTTGAGCCATTCCTTCATGGGCTTGCCGAGGATCACCTTTTCAGCGTCATAGTAACGGTAAGCCATGGGATTTTTTGATTCCTTGCCTTCGAATTTGATTTTCCCTATACCGGGGAAGTATTCTTTTACTGCCATAATAAATAATAATGTATAGATGTAATTTGGTAAAACAAGTTTGCTGTTGTGATTATTTTTGTTTTGCCGGCCACTGTGCGGACAGCTCCGGGGGTGACTATCGGCAGAGCGTATCAGAGTTCACGCATCAGACGTTCCTTCCAGAGAGCGTAGGCATCCTGATAAGCCTGACGGTCGGCGACCGACGGCTCGATGACCTCGATCTTCTCAAGCGAAGCGAAAGCCTCGTTGTTGTCGCGGTATATACCCGCACCCATGCCTGCACCCTTGGCCGCACCTACAGAGCCGTCGGTATCATAAAGCTCGATGGTTGCGCCGCTCACACCGGCGAGGGTGTTGCGGAAGAGGGGGCTAAGGAACATGTTGGCATGTCCGGCGTGGATCTTGCTGATAGGCATTCCCATCTGCTCCATGATCTCCATACCGTACATGAACGAGAACACGATGCCTTCCTGCGCCGCACGCAGAAGATGCGATTTATTGTGAGTAAGGAAGTTCACACCGTGGATCGAGCAGTTGACCTCCTTGTTCTGGAGGACACGCTCTGCACCGTTGCCGAAGGGGATCACCGACACGCCGGCCGATCCGATCGGGGCTTGAGCGGCGACATCGTTCATCTCTGCATATCCGATCCCTTCGGGAGCCACTGTGCGCTTGCTCCAAGAATTGAGGATGCCTGTGCCATTGATACACAGAAGCACACCAAGACGTGTGGCGTCATCGCTGTGGTTGACATGAGCGAAAGTATTGACGCGGCTCTTGGTGTCATAATTCACCTCGCCGAGCACACCATAGACCACTCCGGATGTGCCTGCGGTTGATGCGATCTCGCCCGGATTGAACACGTTGAGCGAAAGAGCATTGTTCGGTTGGTCACCTGCGCGGTATGACACCGGTGTCCCTTCGGCCAGCCCAAGCTCCGCGGCAGCCTCAGCCGTCACACGGCCCTGTATCGAGAAGGTCGGGACGATTTCAGGAATTATGCTGTCGGAATAGCCGAAATATTCCATGAGGAAATCCGCAACCTTGCACTCCTTGAAGTCCCAGAGCATCATTTCTGAAAGGCCCGAAACCGTGGTGCAGATGCGGTCCGTAAGACGCATGGCGATGTAGTCGCCCGGAAGCATGATCTTATCGATCTTCCCGAACACCTCCGGCTCATTTTCCTTGACCCAAGCGAGCTTGGTAGCGGTGAAGTTGCCGGGAGAATTGAGTATATGGCTCAGACAGTGCTCCTCGCCGAGTGCGTCGAACGCTTTCTCGCCATAGGGGACACCGCGCGAGTCACACCAGATGATAGCCGGACGCAACGGCTGCTTATCCTTATCGACCATGACCAGACCATGCATCTGATACGAGATACCGATGGCCTTGATCTCCTTCGGATCGACTTTCGAGGAGGCAAGGACGCTCTCCGTGGCATGTTTCAGGCAGTCCCACCACTGCTGTGGACGCTGCTCGGCCCAACCGGGTTTCACTGCTATGATCTCGGCCTCCGTCTTGGGATAGAAGTCCGATGCAACTGTCTTGCCGGTTTCGGCATTTACAAGGCTCGCTTTTACAGATGAGCTGCCTATATCATATCCTAAAAGATACATTTTTTCGTTGTGCTAAGTATTACTTTTTATTACATTGCGTGGACGCATCGCTGTGCGTCCGCTATATCATCAGTCGTCTCCCTCTCATCTTTCAGCGTGAGCCACTGTAAGCTTTCTTATCGAAGCGGTAATAGCGGGCAGCTCTGTGGGCCACACCCTGCTGACGCTCTTCGAGAGGTATTATATATGGCATCTGGGATATCTTTTTATGGAAATTTCTCACATCAAGCGGTTTCCCATAGAGGATTTCCATGAGCATCCTGAACTGCGAGGCCGTGAATTTCTTAGGCAGGAGGTCAAAGATGAGTGCACGATTGTTGTCGGCCTCACGGCGGATGGCCCGGAGAGCCTCCTCGATGATCTGATTGTGGTCAAAAGCCAGCTCGCCGAGCTCATTGAGCTTTTTCCACTCAGCAGTCTCATGATTGACATTCTTCTCCAGATTCTTGTCGAGTTTAACCAGCGAAAAGTATGCGATGGTGACTATACGCTTCACCTTGGCCTGTTCCTTTTCGAGCCAATGGACATCACGTTGCTTGCTCGTGCGGTCCTTTGATCCGAAAGCCTTGAACTGCGTGAGGGCGACACCGGTCAGACCGGTCTGATCCTTCAGCACTCTTGAGGCAGCATCGTCAAGATCCTCATCCTGATAGATAAGGTAGCCGGGAAGCTTATTGTCCGAAAACATTTCGCCACATACATCGGTGCCTCTGCGTTTAAGAAGCAGTACCCGGAGATTTTCTCCATCGAAACCGAAAACGACGCAATCTACCGAGATGTGGTTATTGGCAAGTGAAGCCATAAAAGAAATTCAATGGTTTAGATATATAAAAGTTATGATTAGTCTATTGGCCGACAGATGGTTTTTCTGCTTGCCCGGACAAAATTACTAATTTTTCCCACTCCACTTCAAGCCGAAAAATATGTTGTATAACATCAAAATTGGCAGCATTTTCTTTTCATACCATCTACAATAAGCCTCTTCTTTACGTCTTTTTTACAATAAGTATTCCATCACCCCTGCTTTTTCTCCTTAAATCCTCTGTTTTCTTCCCCATTATGGCCATATTCATCCGATGGCCTTATCGTTGATTTTACAATAAGTCCTGCTTGCAGTCAGGAGGATGCCAAAACGTTAAATACTGTTAACAACAGAACCAATTCCCTCCCCATGGTTGTTTTTGAGATAAAGCTCCTCAAAATTTCAACTATTCAAAATCTCCTCAATTCAAACAACATTCAGAATTAAATAAACAACTATCCAATAATTAGAGAACGAAACATTTTTGTTTCCAAAACACACACTTCACATCAACTAAAAGGCAACTAATATGAAACGTATTCTTCTTGCTTCAGCTCTTGTCAGCTGTCTTATGAGTGCCTCGGCACAGGACATTATCGAACGCCCTACATTTGGTGATAATTGGCAGATAGGTCTCGACGGTGGCATCACCACTCCTCTCAAGGGTCATTCCTTCTTCCAGAACATCCGTCCGACAGTCGGCGTTCACATCGGTAAGCAGATCTCGCCTCTCTTCGGTCTCGGAGTTGAAGGTATTGCAGGCATCAATACTTCATCGGTCAACGGTGGCCGCCACAGCAAGACTGCATTTGACAACACCTATGTCGGTGCTTACGGTGCATTCAACCTCACAAACGCATTCGCCGGTTTCAGCTGCGATCAGCGTCCCGTCACAGTAGAGGCAGTTGCAGGTATCGGTTGGCTTCATGACTATGTAAGCTACGGCAGCGACCACAGCAACATCGGTGCCAAGGCCGGTCTCAATTTCAACTTCAACGTAACTGACCACTTCAGCATCTCGCTCAAGCCAAGCGTGCTTTGGAACGTAACCGGCAACGGTACAGCCTACCGCGATCAGGGTCTTGACCTCAAGCGTGCGAACTTCAACCTCATGGTCGGCCTCAACTACAACTTCGGCCCCGGCTTCCAGTGCGTAAGCTGTCCTGACTACTCAGGCGAGATCTCTGATCTCAACAGCCGCGTGAACGCCCTCCGCGCTGAAGTCAATGGTAAGGACGCAGCACTCGCAGCAGCCAACGCCAAGAATCAGGAACTCACCGCAGCACTCGCAGCAGCCAACTCTAAGCCTGCTCAGGTCAAGGTGGTTAAGGAAAACAATCTCGAATCTGTACGCTACGTCTTCTTCAAGATCGGTTCAAGCACTATTACAGCCGACCAGCAGCCCAACATCGAGATGATTGCAGCTTACCTCAACAACCATCCCAAATCAACCGTTCAGGTTCGTGGTTATGCATCAGCCGACGGTCCTGTTGAAGTCAACGAACGTCTCGCCAAGGCTCGTGCAGAATCTGTCAAGAACGCCCTCATCAAGCGTTACAAGATCAACCCCGACCGCATCAATGCTGAAGGTGAAGGTATCGGCCACATGTTCAGCGAGGAATCTTGGAACCGAGTTTCAATCTGTACTCTCGACGCCGACTGATCACTTGACTAACACCAACTATATATATAAAGATACTTATTCACAATCAACCAGCTCCTGCCGGATTCTCCATCCGGCAGGAGTTTTTTTATGTAGGTGCGTCAGAATGGATAAATTCCGGGGAGATTTTGACACGGCATCTACACCTGTTTTTCATTATCGCACCTTTTTGGGGTAATTGCGGTCGTAACTTTGCATTGTTCCAAATCACCGTCCCCCATCACCCAAATAACTCCCTTCAAACCCCATCCTACAAAAAACTCAACAAACCACCATCCAAACCATTATTTATACTCTATACTTTAACCTCTATACTTAAAAACCATGCCAGCTCCACTTGAATTTGTCCGCCATCCGGAATCAACCCCCTCCAATCCCGACATCACACTCCCCGACACACCTACCGACGACGACTATCCCACGGACTGTCTCAACGATGATCCACTGAACTGTCCCGACAATGACGACCCCACATCGCGCATCCTCTCCACACCCCGCCATTCCGCATGGCCAGACTGATCCAATCCCTCCTTTTAAACTTTAAACTAAAACTTCTAAACCTTAAAACCAATGTCCAAACCTCTCACCACCTCAATAACCAACGAACTCGCACCCTCACTCCTCCGCAGTGCCATCGACGAACGCATCGTAAAGATCCGTCCCTCCTCCACTCCGCTTGACCAGATCTCACGAATGGTTGGTGCCCGCAAAGCCAATTCCATGCGGGTGGATTACTATTCGGTCGATACCAAACCCGGAAGCACGAAAGTCAGCCAGACACTTCGTAATCTCTCCCTCACAAGCGGCCAGTCATTTGACCTCACCGTCGAAAAAGGGTCTATTTTCTCCGAGACTGAGACTGTCCTCATTCCGACCATTACCGTCAGCGAAGGAGTCTATAAGGGACAGGCTCTCGTGGCCTACATTTCGGCCATCAACGCCGACATCCTCACCCTCGTACCCGTCAACATCCCCGACACCGCCGTAGCCCTTGAAGCCGGCAATATCAACAAGGGCGACACTATAATCCGCATGGGTCGTGCGGCCCGCGAACTCGATGTTCAGACCGCCCAGTACATAGCCCTCCCCCGAAAGGACTATAACTACTGCCAAATCTTCAAATCTCAAATAGAAGAAAGTCTGTATCAGCGACTTTCCGACAAAGAAGTCGGCTGGAACTTCTCCGATCAGGAGGAAGTAGCCATCATGGACATGCGTATGGGCATGGAAAAATCGTTTCTCTTCGGAGCGCGTGCACGAGTGGCCATCGGCGACAATCCCGATGAAATCCTCTTCACGGGCGGCATCTGGAATCAGACCGACCGTACATTCACCTATCCTGCCGGGACAATATCGTCCGAAGCACTCGTTGCTCTCTCGCGTGCAGCCTTCACCGGACGCTCCGGCTCGTCGCGTAAAGTGCTCCTCGGCGGTTCGGGTCTCATAGAAGCCCTCAACAACTGTCCCCACATCAAGGCCATAAGCTCAGAGGATAAAGAATGCGTGTGGGGTGTGGATTTCCACCTCATCGTCACGAAGTTCGGCACGCTCTACGTGCATCATTCCGAAGTATTCGACCTCTGCGGCAAGGAAAATTGCGGCATGGTGATCGATCCGGACTACATCACCAAATACACTCACGTCCCCTTCTCGGCCGAACGCATCAGTTTCCGTAAGCAAGGCGTCCGCAACACCGAAGGCGTAGTCCTCACCGAAGCCTCCTGCCTCGTCCTCCGCTACCCCGACTCCCACCTCCGCATCGAAGTTGAAGCCTGATCGTGCAGGGTGGCCATTCCGCAAAACGCCCCCGCCGCGTGTCTGAAAGACGTCCGCCCTCCTTACCACCACACAACATAAAGCCCCGGCTGCATCACAAACAAATGATGCAGCCGGGGCAATTTTATTTTACTCTAATCAGATTGATTAGTTAGCGGGAGTAACGTCAGAAGTCTCGACCTCAAACACGAGCATAGCGTTGGGAGCGATACCGGCCTGAGGATTACCGTCAACACCGTATGCAAGATTGCCGGGGATGTAGAGGATATAGTGAGCACCGTTCTTCATCATAGAGAGACCTTCACCGAAACCGGGAACGACACGGTTGGGGTTCATGGTCACACCGTCAGAATTCTTGTCGAACTCAGTACCGTCGATGAGCTTACCGGTATATTTCACCTTTGCGCTACCGTTTGAACCGACAGCCTCACCCTCACCTTCGCTGATCACCTTGTAGCCGAGACCTGAAGCAGTCACCTTGATCGAGGGATCCTTAGCCATCTGATCCTTCAGATAAGCCTCGCCGGCAGCAATGTTCTCCTTAGCTTCGGGGCTGTTTTCCTTAGCGGCCTTAGCCTCAGCTTCCTTCTGCTGATAGAACTCCATCATCTTCTGCTGAGCCTGTTCGGCGAGCATCTGGAAAGTAGTCTGAGCCTCACGCATAGCCTCCGAGTTGATGGTATCGGCAGTGAATGCCTTAGCGTATGCCTCGTAAAGTTTCGCACGGTCGATGGGCACACCTGCTTCCTCATAGCGGAAGAGCTGACCGACGAGCTGCAGACCGAAGCTGATACCGGTGAGATAGCCCTGCTGGGTGGTATCGGTCATGATCACCTGCTTGAGACCGCGGAGAAGATCCTCTTTGTTGATCTTTTCCTTCTGATCCTCAGGGAGAGTCATGTATTCAGAGAGCAGACGGCTACCCTGAGCGTCGCCCATTGCCACTGAAAGTGAATCGCCAAAACCTTTGTTTGCACTGTTGGATGATGATGAATTGCCGCATGAAACTGCGCCAAGCATCAGTGCGGCAACGCCGCAAGCCATGATAAGCTTTTTCATAAAATTTTTTGGATAAGTTAGTTGTATATGATTTTGTGTTTTCTCTTTTTCCATTTTACGCGGAAAATGCGTCAGTGCGGCCGCTAAGATTTAGCGTCCGCACCACGCATTATGAAAATGGTATCTTTGCGCCTTCGGGCAGTATCCTGCAGGATACTCCTGACAGACTTTACTTCTTGATCACCTTCAGAAGCTCGACATCGAAAATCAGAGTCGAGTTCGGGCCGATCACGCCACCCGCACCCTGCGGACCGTAGGCCAGCTGCGAGGGGATGAACAGACGCCACTTCGAACCGGCCTTCATGAGCTGAAGAGCCTCGACCCATCCGGGGATCACCTGAGTGACACCGAACGTAGCGGGCACACCGCGCTCCACAGAGCTGTCAAACACCGTTCCGTCGATGAGCTTACCGGTGTAGTGAACCTCCACCTGATCCTGAGCAGTAGGAATCTCGCCGTCACCATCCTGAAGCACTTCATACTGAAGGCCGGAGGCTGTGGTCTTGACTTCTACACGCTTACCGTTCTCCTCAAGGAACTGCTTGCCGGCTGCTTCGTTGACTTCAGCCATCTTAGCGGCCTCGGCACGCTGCTTCTCTTCGAGAGCGGAGAAATATTTCTGAATCTCAGCCTTTGCCTCGTCGTATGACATCTTAGGTTCGCTGCCATAGAACACAGCGGCAACACCGTCGGCGAAATCCTCGACATTGATCTGCTGGATACCGCTCGCACGGAAATTGTTACCCATGCTCAGTCCGAGAGCATAGCTGATGCGATCTAATTCTTTATTTTCCATAATCTATATATCGTTTTTAAGTTATTATCAAGTCTGCAAAGATAGGCTATTTTATTGCTTCGGTGTTGAAAATTTTAATTAAAAAAGTTAAAATCAACATTTTCAAGCACAAATGCATTATGAATTATGCATTGTTAATTAACCATCATGCATTGAATATAACAATGCCGACCTCCATTTAGTTGACTTCACAAGGCCGCGACAAAACAGATAAATTCCATGTTGATTTTGACACAGCGTCGTCAGGCTCTCGCTCAGAACTCCTTGAGACGTGCGAGATACTTGCCGATGATGTCAAACTCGATATTGACCACACTGCCCACCTTGATATCCTTAAAATTCGTGTGCTCAAACGTGTAAGGGATGATTGCCACGCGGAATGAGTATCGCTCCGAGTCGCAGACGGTGAGGCTCACGCCATTGACCGTCACCGAACCCTTCTCGACAGTGACATAGCCCTTCGCAGCCATTTCGGGAGCGACATCATAAGTAAACTTATAATATCGGCTACCCTCCACTTCCTCGATAGCCTCGCAGACTGCCGTGCAATCCACATGGCCTTGGACGATATGACCGTCCAGACGGCCGTTCATCATCATCGAACGTTCGAGATTCACGAGACTGCCAGCCTCAAGCAGACCGAGGTTACTGCGTTCGAGAGTCTCCTGAATGGCAGTCACCGTGTATGTACCGTCGCCGGGAAGCGACACCACTGTCAGACACACTCCGTTGTGAGCCACACTTTGGTCGATCTTGAGTTCATCCGTAAAACTGCACTTCACGCGGAGATCCACATTGCCCTCCTTGCGCACGACTTCGACCACCTGAGCGGCCTCCTCTACTATACCTGAAAACATAACTTGATTGTTTTGTGTTGGGTTACTTCTTTTATTCACGATGTATTACCGGACACCTTGTAAGGCATGAACCTCTGTGCCACGACACATCATCCGGCAATCCCGCGGCCCGCTGACCTGTCCGGCATCTTTCTTTATTGAAGCAAAATCGGGCCACGATCGTTTTATATCACGATTATTTATATATTTATGCTACCACGATTGTTTTTTATATCGTGATTGTTATTCTATAATGATGCAAATTTACGTAAATTTGTCCGTTAAACCAAAATCCCCCATGTAATCATGAAAAAAAGCCTCCTATACACCCGCACCGGCGACGCCGGCACCACATCACTCATCGGCGGCCAGCGCATCGCCAAAAACTCACCCCGCGTCTCGGCCTACGGAAGCGTCGATGAACTCAACGCCATGATCGGACTCGTGCAGGCCCACTGCGCTGACATGGACAACTTCGTGACATCGACCCTCCTCACCATCAACAACACCCTCTTCAACATCGGAGCCTATCTCGCCACCCCCTCCGACGACGTCACCATCGCCTCTCCTGCCAAAGACGAAGAATCTCCCTCACCGATCGCACCCGAACTGCTTTCGGAACTCGAACATCAGATAGACCTCCTCGACTCATCCGTCCCGCAGCTGCGTCAGTTCGTCCTCCCCGGAGGATCTATAGGAGCTGCCCACGCCCACGTAGCCCGCACCGTCTGCCGCCGTGCCGAGCGCGACATCCTCACCCTCGCCGACACCGGCGCATACGTCCACCCCGCAGTCCTCACCTACATCAACCGCCTCAGCGACTACCTCTTCATCCTCGCCCGCTACATCAACCACTTCAACGGCCACCCCGAAATCACTTGGAAGCAGTGAATCCGACCCTCGATAGCTTCGACTAAATATTCAAGCATAATTTCCCCGACAATATATGCAAAAATCATATAAATATGAACCCACAGAGTCTATCACAATTTGTTAGTGATATACGCGGTATTGTTCGTAAATATAGAACAGAAGCAGCGTATTCTCTCAATATTACAATAATCCATGAACGATGGGCTATTGGCAAACGTATTGTCGAAGAAGACCAAAACGGAGAACTCCGGGCGGAATATGGTTCTAATATGATTAATATTCTGTCCCGCGAATTAACCTTTGAATTAGGCAAGAGCTATAATCCTCGAAGTCTTGCCTATTATAGACAGCTATATGTTTATTTCCCAGAATGGTAGATTTTGCACACGCGTGTGCAAAATCTTACTTGGTCACATATCAAAGCAATTCTCGGCGAGAAAAACGAGGACGCCAGATGATTGCAAAAGATTCTACCTATACAGAAAGCGAGCTTGAAAGTGCCCTTATCACACATCTCCAGCAATTCCTTATGGAACTTGGCAAAGGATATGCCTTTGTTGAGCGCCAGCAGCACATTGTGACTGATGCCGGTGACTATTACATTGACCTCGTTTTCTATAACTACTTGCTAAAATGTTTTGTGCTGATTGACCTGAAGACTACCAAGATAACGCATCAGGATGTCGGACAGATGGATATGTATGTCAGGATGTATGACGACCTGAAACGTACTCAGGGGGATAATCCGACTATCGGGATATTGCTTTGCGCGGAGACAAGCGAAGACATTGCAAAATATTCTATGCTCAATGGCAGCAAACAGCTTTTTGCGTCAAAATATCTGACAGTTCTACCTTCCGAAGAAGAGCTACGTCAGGAGATTGAGATACAAAAACACCTGTTTCTATTACAGAAAGGAGGGTCAAAAACTTCATAAGACTTACGGAAACGGGACATCTTATTGACACTTTCCGTGCACTTAAGACATTTAGAAAGGAATTCTCATACTTCTTCCGAAACAACCTTGAGGTAAGAGATAACAACCAAGGACATAGAATTGACTCTTTTCTTGCGAGTCGCAGCTTTTTACCCCAGATTATCAAAGTTGAGATAATCAGGGACTGTACTGTCTGCCCCAGCAATCACATTCGCCTCGGAATAAAATATTAAACATGATCTCACCTCACACTATGACATATCCGGAAATTCCAGCCGACATCAAAAGCAAAATCGAAACTATACACGATTGGATTTTCCGACTCGTTTATGGCTATTATTTCAGAAAAAAACGTTAACTTCGCAATTAAGTAACATTTATCTGAAAATGACCTCCCCCGACCTCTGGTCGCTTTGCCCCGGCAAAGATTTAGTAAAGGAAAAAATAACCGGCCAAATCCGCTTAGTCCAACCAAGCCTTACGGCCAAAATCAAAAAAACTATAGAACTCCCCTGCAGCCGTTACAGATCCCGGTCAGCCCTCAGATACTGCATAGGAGTTTCATCTTTAATAATTAAATGGAATATATCAACATAAGCAATCGTCGTTACCTCGGTAATAAATACAAACTACTTCCTTTTATACATGAAGTAGTAATGAACGAGTGTGCTAATGTTCATACATTCTTCGATGTTTTTGCTGGTACTGGCGCAGTGGCTTCTGCCTTTACTAATTGCCACCTTATTGTTAATGATTTAATGCGAAGTAACTTTATTTCTTCACTCGCATGGTTTTCTTCACAAACATTTTCGAATGAGAAGGTTATTGATTTGATTAACTATTTTAACTCCTTCGATGCCTCAGATCAGTCCAACTATGTCAGTGAAAATTTTTCTAATACATACTTTAGTGAGAATGTATGCAAAAAAATAGGCTACATAAGGGAAACCATTGAATCAATGTTTCAATCTGGAGCAGTCAACCAAAAGGAATGGGCAATAATTATCACATCACTGTTTTATTCTATGGATAGAATCGCTGCGACCTGTGGACACTACGATTCTTTCATTCAAGGAGCCGATTTGCCTAACGACATCATATTACGTATGCCAATTCTTGATTATCCGTTAGCAGATAACAATATCTGCTTAAATGCAGATGCAAATCTTATTGCATCGGATTATGAGTGTGATATTGCATACCTTGACCCTCCATATAACTCTCGTCAATATTGTGATGCTTACCATTTGTTAGAAAATATTGCTATTTGGCAAAAACCGAAAGTTTTTGGTATAGCGCGTAAAATGGATCGTTCCACAATGAAAAGCGAATATTGCCGGACTTCTGCCACCAAACAATTGGAGTATTTAGTTAATCATCTGAACGCTCGCTATATATTGTTGTCCTACAACAATAACGGCAATAAATTGCAAATCAGGAGCAATGCAAAAATTTCGGATGAAAACATTATGCGCATTTTATCTACTCGGGGTGATGTAAGAATTTTCACTAAAGATTATCGTCCATTTTCTGCGGGGAAAGGTGAAAATGTTGGAAACCAAGAAAGACTATTCTTATGCGCCGTTCGGAGATGAATAAATTTTTCACGGTTTCACCGTTGAATTATATTGGAGGTAAGGCTCGTATTCTTGATCAAGTCTTACCATACTTCCCATTGCACATAGACCATTTCGTTGATTTGTTCTGCGGTGGTTGCAATGTAGGTATTAATACACGAGCGCAACACCATGTCTATAATGATAAGTCTTCGCAACTCATAGGTCTATTGAGTCTGTTTGCCACAAAAGACCCTGATTCGTTTATCCAAGAAATTAATCACATTATAGATAAGTATGAGTTTTCTCGGACTTCCGAACATAACTTCGCTTTTTATGGCGGTAATTGCATGAAAGGTGTTTCCGAGTATAATCGTGAAAAATTCATTACATTGCGCGATGAATTTAACTCTCGACAAGAGCATGATGATTATTATTATACTCTCCTTTACATTTTGATTGTTTTTGGATTTAACAATCAAATGAGATTCAACTCACAGGGTGATTACAATCTACCAGTAGGTAAAAGAGATTTTAACAATGTGTTGCAAAATAAACTTAAGAAGTTTATGATTGCCTTGCAACGACAAGAAACCACTATATCCAACTTCGACTTCAGACACTTCAATACTGATTTTCTCACTGAAAACAGCCTTGTGTATGTTGACCCTCCATATCTAATTACAGGTGCGACGTACAATGAGAATGGTGGCTGGACTAAACAAGACGAATACGATTTACTTCTATTTCTTGATGGTCTTAATGATCGAGGTATCCATTTTGCCTTATCGAACGTACTAAGGCACAAAGGCAAGGATAACCCTATTTTACTAGATTGGGTCAATGACAACGACTATAATTTGAATCAAATCCAAATGGATTACAGTAATTCTAATTATCAGGTAAAGGGAAAAGACTCGGGAACACAGGAAGTTTTAATAACGAACTATAATAACCTTGAAGAATATGGACGACAGGGATTTAGAATATATTTTGAGCCATTTGGCTTATAACACATTTGTTTGGAACTTTGGAACTACTTCTTTCCGAACTAAACAAATGAACTTTTCAATTGAGAGACAACTTGAACTTCTCTCTGAATTTTGGAAAGATGAAAATAATGCTAAATGTGGATGGGAAAAGGAATATCTTCACCCTAATCAGCCGTATAATATTTACGAAATCAAAAATCGTTACTATGATTTTATGCGCGACAATAGTTTCATTACTGGCGATGATAAAATCAAGTATAAGGCTGCACGTGAGAAAACTTCTGGACTCGTTGACATTGGCGTTATAAATCGAGACCACCGTCTAACCGAGGTAGGAGAAACTATTCTTAAAATCTCCCGTAGCGGAGATTATACCTCTAAGAATATCTTGTCCATATCCAAGGACAGTCTTATTTATCTTTCTCAGCTTCTCAAACATTCAATCGCATTGAAGGACGGCTACGTGCGTCCATTTGTCGTACTACTATACCTTCTTTCAGAAGTTGGGCCTCTTACTTTTGAAGAGTTTACCTATCTTGCGCCTCTGTGTACTTCCGAAAAAGCAACCTCTAGTATTGTTGATTCCATTACTAAGCTACGCAATGGAGAAATTTCATTGAATGACATTATTTATCAGCACATAATGCGTCAACAAAATTATCAAGATGCTTACTATGCATGGATTAATACAGAGGTTTCCGAGGAGATTGTTACCGCCATCGGCATAAATAGAAAAAGCCGTAAATATGATAAAATTTATTACCAATTTTATCTTGCTCTTAAACAGCTTTTTGTAGATAATAATCCCGACGCTGCTATTAAAGTTTACAACATATCTAAGAAAATCCAAGTTGGCAGATATTGGAGGGAATTGCTTTTTGATACCATCTCTCCTAAAGCAATAAAAAATGATCCTCTCGCTCATTTAAACGTGACGGAGTTTACAACTGCTAATACTGAAACTAAGTTTAAAGAAGTTTTCTTCAAGTACTTACATTTATATAAGGTCAAATCCACTTTATATGATTATTTTGACCTTAATCGTCGCTATATTAAGTTATCTAATATAATCCTCTTTGAGAACGGACAACTTAAATACGACCTTGTTCCTAAACCGTTCTTTACTTCAGCAATGCATGAGCTATATAAACTCGCATACTCTGAGGCTGAGAATCTAGAACAGCTTACTTCTTTGGAAGATATATGCCCAGCCTTAAAGCTTAACGAACAGCATCTTCTCGATGCGCTCAATAATGAATTGGGGACCAATCTCAATTCAATTGACGAAGTGAGTTCGGAGGCTAAAAAACAGAAATACGAACGCTTCAACAATATGATTACAACTCGTTTCTCCGATGATCAACTAATAAAATTACTCAACGATTTTGATTCAAGAAATGACGATGCAATTTTTAAGGCAGTTTCTGACAATGCGGACATTCCTACTATCTTCGAGTATGTCCTTGGTATTATTTGGTATAAGACAAGTGAATTTAAGGGACATATTCTCGATTATCTCAAACTCTCTTTAGATGCCGATTTGCTACCTGTAACACACGCTGTCGGTGGAGATGCTGACATCGTATATGAATACGCCGCTTGGCCACCCTTCTATCCGAAGCATAATCTTCTTCTAGAAGCAACATTGGCTGACAGCACAAATCAAAGACGTATGGAGATGGAACCGGTCTCCCGTCATCTTGGTAGACACTTACTTCGCACGCGCGATTTCAATAATTACTGTATTTTTGCCACCACACATCTTGATGTCAATGTTATAAGCGACTTCAAAAGCCGTAAGCATATTCCATATTATGATACTCAAAATGATGAGAATTTTATTCAAGGCATGAAGATTATTCCTCTTGATTCCTCCGATCTGAGAGAAATTATTCGACAAGGTAGAAAGTATCGTGATTTATATCCTTTATTTGAAGAAGCCTACCAACAAAGCGACAAATTACACCCAAAGAAATGGTATAATGAATTGGTAAGAATTTCGCCCATCGATTGACGCTCGTTATGTTATAGAATTCGAATTATTTACACAAGAGCCAATATCCTATAGCATAAACATTTGCTGAATATCTTGGATATCTGTATAGGGATATTTTGGCACAAGTCTAGAACTCATTTAAAATGAGCTTGCATAAATTGGATTTGCAATAGTGAATACATTTGGATCTTTAGCTTGTTTTAAATATCTTTGTAACCCATACTCAAATAAATATAAATGAAGATTGCTGATTATAGAGATGCTGCTAACAAACATTTTCAAACCTGTACTTATATTATCAAGAATACGACTGGTAAGTACTGTGGTGATAAAATGTTACTTCACTCTAATGTGTATTATCTTAGCGGATACGTGGTTGAATGTCTCCTTAAATATGCTATACTCCAACAGAAGCATGCTTCTAAAAATGTTTCAAAGGAGTGTTTGGAGCAATATAATTTGATTAGCCATGATCTTTGCAAACTTTTTCAGAATGCCATTCAGATATTACCTGATTTACAACCTAAGAATATGCCAGATGCTTTTAGAAACTGGCATGTAGAAATACGTTATGAAAGTTATGGAAGCCACAAAGTTCACCTTGAAACTATTGATTCGTGGATGACAAATTTCATTAAGCCTTTGCGTCAATCAATAATAAAAAAATACGGCTAATTATGATACAATTATTAAAAAAATGTGAAGCTCTAAAAGCATGCCTAGATGAGGCTATGCGTTTAGCAAAAATACAGAATTTTAGAATTCTTATCAATTATAACGAATATGTACAAATATTTATAATTGGAGATTATACAAAGGATATAGATGGAACCGTAGCCAAATTAAAGGGAATCTATAGTGACGTTGATATTGAAATCATTGATCCACAGGATGAGTATTCGATACCAGATATTTTCCAAAAAACTTTAACGGGCGAAATTGTATTTAATCATGGTCGGCGTAGATTAACCTCATTTGCACATGGAGTTTCGCGCCAAAGTCATACGCCTATTGTGACTTTTTATAGTTTTAAGGGAGGCCAAGGACGTTCGACTACTTTGGCTGCTTTTGCAACATATCTTGCTCATGAGCATAGGAAGAAGGTTTTTATAATTGATTTTGATATTGAAGCACCAGGGTTCAATAATTTCTTTGGGAATTGTGGTAGTTGCCAAAATGGACTTATCGAATATCTAATGGATAAGACTACGGGGATGGTAACTGATAAAGAATTAGAGCGATATGTTAGACAGGCTGATACCTTATACTGCGGTAATGGCATGATACATGTAATGTCTGCTGGTAATTTGGATTGCTCAGAAGTGATAGGTTCTCGGTTTGAAACCCATTTACATCATTATATCGAAGGGCTTGCAAGACTAGATGTAAACAACAATGAATATGCTATTGACCTAATAAACGGCCTTGTTTCCGATATAGAAAATCAGTATGCTCCAGATGTTATTTTAATTGATTCAAGAACGGGATTTAATGATATAATGGGGTTATTTACCAACT
This sequence comes from Duncaniella sp., assembly GCF_029056165.1. NCBI lineage: Bacteria > Pseudomonadati > Bacteroidota > Bacteroidia > Bacteroidales > Muribaculaceae > Duncaniella > Duncaniella sp. Next base: position 40,650 of record NZ_JAIDBW010000043.1, read on the forward strand.
ATCTCTCTCATATAATAGTTGGTTTTTTCAGGGGCGATGCGCAATCTGTCCCTGGTCTGTACCATTTTATTTCATCTGTTGGTTGTCGTGCAGATATTGAGACCTTTGTGGTTAATTCCATTCTACCATCACCTGGAAAATTGAATAAAACGCTCTTCAAATCGTTTAAGGAACTCCTTGAAGACATTAAGGATAATGAAATATCACGTTTGAACAACCACGATATTGAATCGGATGATATTTCGGATCTATTTGACCGAATAACACCTTTCCCACTCTCACGCCGTGATGAACTTGAACTTGTAGGATCGTCAGAAGAGGATTCTCAGGATTTCATTGATTTAGCTGCTGGTGAATTTCCAGATTACAATCGTTTGTTCTCAGCTATTTTAGGAGCTATTGAGAACATCACAGTTGATAATAATACATCATACCCCTTTAAAGCATGTATGAACTATGGGGTAAATGGATTAGGAGGCTCTGAAGTAAAACAATCTGTGCCTATCCAGCTCTCAGATGCAAAAACGCTGTTTTCCGATATCAATAATGCTTCTGAGCAAGAGAAAAATATTTCACTAATTCAATGGAAAAGCGATATTTTAAGAAGTGCAAATGAGACCTTACGGAGAATAAATCTTTATGCTGATGATACTGACATAGAAGATAATTACGATCGCGGACAATTTTTCTTGCGGGAATGTATGAGAGATCTGTTCAATTTGGACAAATACTTAATTCTAGGAAGCAAAGGGACAGGGAAGTCGTATCTTTATAGAGCACTCCAAAGCAACCGATTGGTAAGTATAATCGAGGAATACGCACTCAAACAAGACGAATATATTTTCTTAGATGCAATCAAGCGTGAGAGTCACATTTTTCATGTTGAACATTTTGGATACAAAAATGACCTTTTCAAACATAATTTTTGGCTATTGTATACATGGCACATAATTGCGAGGGCTCTTCATTCTTTTGCTCCTGATTTCAAACCAAATTTAGATTTGAAACTGACAGATCTCAAAGATGAAAATAAGGCTCTACGGTATTTTGAAAAAACAATTAATGACAATAATGCTATTATTTGTGTTGAAGAAGAATACCGTAGGCTTGATAAATATCTACTAGATAACGAATCGCCCAAAAGAAAGAAAATCCTCACAGTCCTCTATGATCAGCTTGATGAGATCGTCAAACCTGAAAAGTGGACAGAATGGATTCCATCCTTAATGGAGTTATGGCGTTTTAAACGCTTTAATCGTATATTTGGAAAACTTTTTCTGAGAAGGGATCTTTTCAGAAAAATGAGAGGGTTGACTAATGTTAAAGATATTGAAAATCAAGCAATTGATATAGAATGGAAACGAGAAGAAGTATATTCATTTTTTTTCAAAACCATACTTAATAACGAAGTTATTAATCGTTTTTGGGGTGTATGCTATATCATGAATCCACAAGAACAAACACGTATTAGTAAGCTCAAGCGTCATTATATATCCGAGGAGAACCGATTTAAACTAGATAATTATTATCTGCAACCATTAGTTAATGCTTTTTTCGGCATGACCGTTAAAACTAAAGATATTCGTAACCTTGGTGAAAGCTACTACTGGTTATATGATAATCTCAAGAACGCTGATGATACTATAAGTTTGAGACCTTTCATTGATTTTATAAAGGCCTCCCTAAAAAAGTGGGAAGAGGATTCGAATCGTGACCGTGTAATCAAGTCAAGTAATGCGATTTTACCACCTGAGTACTATACAAATAAGAGTGTTAGGAGCGACTCTGTAAATCGACATATAGATGATCTTGTGAAGGAAATCGGTAACTATCCGATTAGAGTAATTTTTGATTTTTTCAAAAATAATATATCGTTCAAATATATAAAACTATCAAGGATTAAGTTTGAAGAAGCACTCACTAAGATTCTTACCGATCCTTCGAATATAGAAATCCTTGATGGACAAGACATTAAATCATTAATAGACTTAATGATAACCAATGGTATTGTCTCCAAAAGTTCTAATAGCAAGGGCGATTTTTATAAATTTGCACACCTTTATAAGTATTATTTGGGGTTACGGGGTGGCATAGCTACTGAACGGAAGAATCAACCTTATCATCGATCAAATAAAAGAAGGCCTAGACCGTAAGTTCAATATAAAGATTTACATATGAATAATAGAAAACAGTCAATATAAAACTAAATATATAGGTTCAATGTGAGCTATTTCCCTATATCATCAGACCAATATTAAGTTCAAGAATAATGTGAAAAGAAGTTTAAGTATCACCACAATAGAGATTGCCGCGAAAATGTGTGGCGATTTGAACAATCAACAACGAGATGAATACTATTTTTCAATTTAACATTCACAATTCAGATTATTCCCAAATTACAAAATCAAATATGGAAAATAGCTGTATTATTGTATTATCTTTAGAAACCACTTATCAGTCTTTAGAAGATTTTTGATAAAAGACTGGCATTCTTCTAATTATTCTTATCGAACTCATACTATTTTACTAACCCTTAACGAAATTTTTTGTACTTTTGTGGTCTAAATTGGCGTGTTACGCCTTAACCAATCAGTAACTTTCTAATAATCACCATATTATGAACGATAAAGAAGTGGTTCTCTCCGGAATCCGTGCCACCGGAAACCTACACCTTGGCAATTACTACGGAGCTTTGAGCAAATTCGTGAAAATGCAGAACGATTATGACTGTCTCTTTTTCATCGCCGACCTCCATGCCCTCACCACCAATCCTGAACCCAACGCGCTCCACGAGAACGTGAAAAATATTCTCGCCGAATATCTTGCAGCAGGTATCGACCCTGAGAAGGCAACCATCTTCGTGCAAAGCGACGTCCCCGAAATATCCGAAATGTATCTCCTCCTCAACATGCACGTCGGTATCGGCGAACTCATGCGCACCGCCTCATTCAAGGACAAGGCCCGCAAACAGCTCGGCATCAAGACCGACAAGGATGACGAGGACATCGAGAAGCAGATCATCGGCACTGACTCCAACAAGCGCGTCAACGCCGGCCTCCTCACCTATCCCACCCTCATGGCTGTCGATATCCTCATTCAGAAAGCCCACAAAGTGCCCGTCGGCAAGGATCAGGAACAGCACCTCGAACTCACACGCCGTTTCGCACGTCGTTTCAACTCGTTCTATGGTGTCGATCTCTTCCCCGAACCGCAGAACTTCAACTTCGGCGACCACGCCGTCAAAGTCCCCGGTCTCGACGGATCAGGCAAGATGGGCAAGAGCGAGGGCAACTGCATCTACCTCATCGACGAGGAGAAGGTGCTCCGCAAGAAAGTGATGCGCGCCGTGACCGACGAAGGTCCCAAAGAACCCAACCAGCTCATCTCCGAACCGGTCCAGAACCTCCTCACCCTCATGGAGCTTACTTCCACGCCCGAAATCGTCCAGAGCTACCGCGACGCCTACGCCGACTGTTCGATCCGCTACGGCGACATGAAGAAACAGCTTGCCGAGGATATCCTGAAGATCACCACCCCTATCCGCGAACGCTACCACGACATCCGCAACGACGACGCCTACATCTCGCGTGTGGTCCGTCAGGGAGCCGAGCGTGCCCGCGAACGTGCGGCCAAGACCCTCGCTGAAGTCCGCGAAATCATGGGTATCCGTAAATTCTGAAAAAAAATGAAAAAATATAACCTCATCAACAACTCTCTCGGCTGGCTCTGCTTCGTCATCGCGGCAGTAACCTACCTGCTCACTCTTGAGCCGACAGCCAGCTTCTGGGACTGCCCGGAATTTATCTCGCAAGGCTACAAGCTTGAAGTCGGTCACCCGCCGGGCAACCCTATCTTCATGCTTGCCGCTCGCTTCTTTGTCAACTTCGCGTTCGGCGATGTCAGCAAGGTAGCCCTTATGGTCAACTCAATGTCGGCCCTTCTCTCGGCCGGCACCATCCTGCTCCTCTTCTGGACCATCACCCACCTTGTCAGGAAACTCATTGTCAAGGATGATGCCTCGGAGATAAGCCTCACACAGATGCTGGTGATCTTCGGATCAGGTATCTGCGGAGCACTTGCCTACACGTGGAGCGACACGTTCTGGTTCTCGGCGGTCGAAGGTGAGGTCTATGCCTTCTCCTCATTCTGCACGGCACTCGTGTTCTGGCTCATCCTCAAATGGGAAAACCGTGCCGAACGTCCTCACAGCGACAAATACCTGATATTCATAGCATATATCATCGGTATCTCCATCGCTGTCCACCTGCTCAACCTCCTCTGTATCCCTGCCATAGCCCTCGTGATCTACTATAAGCTCTGGAAGGACACCACGGCCAAAGGCTCACTCGTCACCCTCGCCCTCTCGGCAGTGGTGGTCGGCCTGATCCTCTACGGTCTCGTCCCTGGCTTTATCGAGGTGTCGCAGTACTTCGAGTTATTCTTCGTCAACACCCTCGGATGCAGCTACAACATGGGTGTGCTCATCTATGCCATCCTTGCCGTTGCCTGCTTCATCTGGGCCATCAGCGAGCTTTACAAGCAGAACAGCGTAGGCAAGATACGCATCAGTGTCCTGCTCAGCATCTTCTTCTCAGGCATCCCCTTCATCGGCGAGAGCATGTGGATTCCGGTCATCATAATGATCGGCCTTATCGCGTGGCTCTTCATGGCCAAGAAGCTCCCCGTGCGTATTCTCAACCTCGTAGTCATGAGCATCTTCGTGATCTTCATCGGCTACTCGTCCTACGCACTCCTTCTGATCCGTGCAAGCGCGAATCCCCCGATGAATCAGAACGCGCCTGACAACGTTTTCGCCCTCGCCTCCTATCTCAACCGCGAGCAGTACGGCGAACGCCCCCTGTTCTACGGTCAGACCCACCAGTCAAGCGTGGTTTATGAGATCGACGGTCAGGGACAAGCCTCACCGATGTATGACGAGGGTCGTCCGCTCTACGCCAAAGTCGTAAAGACATCTCCCGACCAGCCTGACCGCTATGAGATCACCGGCTATAAGAAGAACTATGTCATGGCTCCTGAGCTCAACATGCTCTTCCCCCGAATCTACAGCGGCGCACACACCGCAGCTTACTCCGACTGGATCGGTGGCCTGAAAGGCAAGCCCGTCAGCGCGACGCGCTATGTCCATGACGGCGAGACACTCCAGACAGTCGATGCCATCAAGCCGACCATGGGCGAGAGTCTGCGTTTCTTCCTCGTCTATCAGCTCAACCACATGTACTGGCGATACTTCATGTGGAACTTCGCAGGCCGTCAGAACGACATTCAGGGCAACGGCGAAGTCAACCACGGCAACTGGATCTCCGGCATACCTTTCATCGACAATCCCCGTCTCGGCGACCAGAGCCTCCTCCCCTACTCCGACGGCAAGGGCAATAAGGGTCACAACGTGTTCTACATGCTCCCGCTCATCATGGGCATAATCGGACTCGGATGGCAGGCATTCACCTCCAAACGTGGTATCGAGCAGTTCTGGGTCATCTTCTTCCTCTTCTTCATGACAGGTATCGCCATCGTGCTCTATCTCAACCAGACTCCCTCGCAGCCCCGTGAGCGTGACTATGCCTTCGCAGGCTCGTTCTACGCTTTCGCTATATGGCTCGGTATGGGCGTCGCAGGACTCTGGGCACTCGTGTGTGAGCTCTTCCGTAAAAACGGAAAGGACAAGGGCAAAGCAGCTCTCTCAACTGAAGCCGCCGAGGCCCGCGAGAAGAAAATCAGCCTCGCAGGAGCGATATTCGCATGCCTCGTAGGTCTGTTTGTCCCGCTCCAGATGGTGTCGCAGACATGGGACGACCATGACCGTTCCGGCCGCTACACCACCCGCGACTTCGGTATGAACTACCTCGATTCAGTCGATGAGAACGGCATCATCTTCACCAACGGCGACAACGACACCTTCCCCCTCTGGTATGCACAGGAGGTCGAGGGTCACCGCACCGACGTGAAAGTGGTCAACCTCTCGTATCTCACCACCGACTGGTATGCAAATCAGGTGAAACATCCCTCATATCAGGCCGAAGGAATCGAAACACTCGCCAAACCGGAGGATTACGGTTACGAGCGCATGAATTTCAGCTACTTCGCAGCCGATTGCGACACCACACCTGTCAACATCTTCACCGCCCTCCGTCAAGTCTATGATCAGAACTCAAGCAAGAATACGTGGAACGCTCCGATGATGAAGTACAACAACTTCGTCATCCCCGTGGATATTCCTGCAGCTGTCAAGGCCGGACGCATCACCGAACATGAGGCAGAGGCCGCAGACACAGCAATCCGCGCCAACATGGCCGATGACCGCGAATCGTCAGGTCACGGCGGCATGACACTCAGCCAGATCCTCTCGCTCGACATGCTTGCCACTTCAGTCAAGAACGGATGGAAAAATCCCATCTACTTCGCATCGACAGTGCCATCCGACTACTATGTCGCCCTCCAGCCCTACATGCGCTCGACAGGTATGGCCTACGAAGTAACCCCCGTCCGCAACGAGGAGAACGGCGAATATGACATCAACGCCGTCAATACCGACAAGGCTTACCGCAACATAACCGAGAAGTTCCGCTGGGGCGGTCTTGAAAATGTCACTTCACCTGACGACATATATCTCGACGAGACCATACGCCGAATGGTGACAACCACCCGCTCCTACATCATCGCCACTGCAACCGCCTTCATCAATGAGGCAGCTCTGGCAGAGCGTGCCGACACGATCACCGCCGACCCCGAAGCCAAACAGGAACTCGCGGCATACAAGGCCGACCGCTACGCCAAGGCACTCGAACTTCTCAACCTCATGGAGGAGAAACTCCCCGAAGCAGCCTCGCCCTACGCCGTACAGATCCCCCAGAAGATGGCGCAGATTTATGCCCGCATCGGAATGGCTACCAGCAATAAGGAAGCATCGGCCCACGCTCTCGAACTCCTTGAAAATGAAATCCGCCGCTACGCGCAGAACGTGAAGTATTACCAGAGCCTCAATCCTTGGCAGTACGCAACCCTGCCCAAGACTGACCGCTTCATCGAGACCTACTATATGGTCTATCTGCTTCAGGATCTCAGCGACGCGGGTGGCGATGCCGAAAAGATGGTTGACGAACTCACCGACATGGGCGTCAACTTTGACCGCATCGTCTCCATTCTCCAGCAGTAGGAATCATGTGGATTGAACAGCCACCGTTTTTCTACCGTCTGCTCTTCACGGAAGCCATCTGGCGAATACTCCATAGAGGGAAGAAGGTCGTCTATCTGACTTTTGATGACGGCCCGATTCCTGAGGAGACGCCGTGGGTGCTCGACACCCTCGACCGTTACGGCATAAAAGCCACATTCTTCATGGTCGGTGACAATGTGAGGAAGTATCCGGAGGTGTTCGAGGAAGTGAAACGCCGCGGCCACTCTTACGGCAACCACACCATGCACCACCTGCAGGGTCTGAAAGTAAGCGCGACGACATTTTTCCGCGATATAACCGAGGCCGACCGGCTGATCGGTTCTACACTCTTCCGTCCGCCTCACGGCATCATATCCCCGTGGCAGACGAAGCTGATCAAACGTCACTACAACATCATAATGTATGACGTGGTTACGCGCGACTACTCGAAGCGCGTCAGCAAGGAGCAAGTACTGAACAACGTGAAACGCTATGTCCGCAACGGATCAATCATAGTGTTTCACGACTCACTCAAGGCTCACGAGAGAATGCGCTATGCCCTACCCCGTGCCATTGAATGGCTGAAAGAACAGGGCTACGAATTTCGTGTGCTGGGGATGTAGGTCACTTACACCTATGAATGCTACCGATATAAAAATACTGCTTCAAGAGGCCGGAGCTTACCGGTCAGGCATAGCCCGCGCGACAGAGGTCGATCCTGAAGTGACCGCCTGCTATGACCGCTGGCTGTCCGAAGGCCGCAACGCCGGAATGGGCTATCTTGAAAACTACACAGACATCAGACGGAATCCCGCTTTGCTCCTTCCCGGAGCTAAGAGCGTGATTTCGTCTGCTTTTAATTACTGGTGGGGTAAATGCGAAGGTCCGCTCCAATGGGCATCATACGCTCTGGGGGATGACTACCACGACATCGTGAGACGCAGGCTGCAAAGTGCAGCGGAAAAGATCGCGCTGGCCACAGGTGCTGAATGCCGTGTCTGCGTGGATACAGCTCCCCTGCCCGAACGCTACTGGGCCGTGAAATCAGGCATAGGCTTCATCGGGCTTAACCGTCAACTGATCATTCCGGGTGCGGGGACACACTTTTTCCTCGGAGAGATCATAACCACCCTCGAACTTGACACAGACCAACCTCTTGAGAGCGACTGCGGAAGCTGTGGTAAATGTCTGCGTGCCTGTCCGGGTGGCGCACTTGATTCATCGGGACTCGACGCACGCCGCTGTCTGTCATATCTGACCATCGAACACCGGGGGCAACTCCCCGAAGGAACTCATTGCGGAAAGCACGTCTATGGTTGTGACGTATGTCAGGAGGTATGTCCTCATAATGCCTGTGCACCTATTTCGGAAATCGAGGAATTCCGTCCGCGACAGACCGTCGTCAGCCTCGATGCGGAAGCGATAATAGATATGAAACAGGAAGATTTTTCAACGATCTTCCGCCGATCGGCCATCAAACGCACAAAAATCAGCGGACTGCAACGCAATGCGGAGTATATCATAAAGCATCCGTCTCCCGCAGACGACGCGAAGCAGGCGTGAGATCGAAGGATGCCGGATTGTACTTCTCCCCGAAAGAAAGATAGAACCCGTGGTCGAGAAGCTCACGCGCAAGCTGCGGTTTGCCACGGAAACCGTGTATTATCCACGGCTGCGAGGGTCGCCATTGTCTTTTCAAGTTTATTATTTCCGGAAAGGCTTTGACTATGTGGAGAATGAGAGGTTTGGCGAGCTGTTCGCTCAATCGAAAATGAAAATGGAGAAGCTGTGTCTGTGCGGATAGAATTCCCTCACGGGAACGGCCTTCCGCTTCAGTCAGTTTTGCGTCAAGCCCACACTCCCCTATGGCCAAAACAGCCGGTTCGATTGCAAGGGCACGCAGCAACAGCAGGTCTGTCGGGCGAGTTGCAAATACATTCCACGGGTGGATGCCGACGGAGTAACTATAACCCTTGCGGAGTCTGACTCCTCCACGAAGATCAACCGGATCAAGGTTGACCACTGCATTATGCTTTAATATGTGGGTATGGGAGTCGAACACTTTTGGTATATATAGTATAGAGGGGAAAGTATAGAGTATAGAGGGGAGAGTATAGAGGAGATGATGCTTGTGGGAGTTGCGGTACGGAAAGGAGATCAGGGAACGGGGTCGTAGCCTGATCCGCCCCAAGGATGACAGCGGCAGATGCGTCGTATGGCCAACCATGTTCCCCGGATTATGCCATGACGCATGATTGCTTCCACCGCATATTGGCTACAGGTGGGTATGAAACGACATGCCGGAGGGAACATCGGCGATATGCAGAGCTGATAAAAACGGATAGGGAGGATAAAGAGGCGTCGCACAGATTTTCAAAGTTTGGGAAATAAGGCGTTTGGAAGCCGGTTGGGGAAAGGAAGCTGAACGGGGAAATCAGATAACGCGTCAGGACAGTATATCCCACCCGATTACTCGGCGGGAAGTTCAGCCACGGGCTGACATACAGCACTCTCCGCGTCCTTAAAGAGCGTGCGGGATATGCGGGTGAGAATGCGGGTCACTCCTTTAAGAACTTCGGAGTACGGAAGCACTTCTGACGCCACATAGATGAAAGCTATGTCCAACGGAAGATCCGATGGTATGAGATGGCGGTTGAGACGATATGCCTCGCGTATGCGCCGGCGCATCTGCACACGGTCAACGGCATGACGCAATTTTTTCTTGGGAACTGCTATAAGGAACTGCGGACAGGTTGCAACTTTACGCTGCAGATTCTTCGGGGCCGTCACCTCATCCGGCGCAAGATTCATGAATGACGAGGAGGCGATAATTTCATAATCCTCCGGCGGGAGAGCCGCACAGCGCGAGGGATTGACCGTCCATACCGCACGGAGAGGATAGGCCATAACAGACTTCGCAGCGGGATTGCTGCGGTCAAACAATTGGCCGATGGCAATCTCGCTGCGTAGTTTTTCTATTTTATATAACCTTTGTCCGGTCATTTCAGAGACTAAAGATCTATGGAAACGTGTCAATCTTCCGACTTCTCGCCTATCTCTTCCTTCAGGAAGTTTTCAAGGGCTGCAGTCATGGAAGGAGCTTTCACTGAAGGAGCCTCAAGGTCGAGACGCAGACCTGCGTTGCGGACAGCCTGTGCGGTAGTGGCTCCGAAACAACCGATACGGATATCCTTCTGCTCGAAACCGGGGAAATTCTTCAGTAGTGAGTCAATTCCGGAGGGGCTGAAGAAAAGAAGCATGTCATAGTCAAACTTCTCATCAGGACCGAAATCATTGGAAACAGTGCGATACATGACGGCCTTAGTGTAGTTGATGCCGTTCTTATCAAGGATGCTGGTATCCTCCTTATGCACGTCAGAGACGATGTAGAGGAAACGTTCTTTCTTATGCTTTACAAGGAACGGAAGAAGGCTGTCGAGTTTGCCGGTCTCGCCATGGAAAATCTTACGTTTGCGATAGACGATGTATTTCTGAAGATAAAGCGCGATGGATTCAGTGGTACAGAAATACTTCATTGTGTCAGGGATAGAGATTCGCATCTCCTCACAAAGCCTGAAGAAATGATCAATTGCAGTGCGGGCGGTGAAGATAATTGCCGTAAAGTCAGAGATAGAGATTTTTGACTGACGAAATTCTTTAGCGGTAAGCCCTTCTACCTTAATAAAGGGCCGAAACTCGATTTCCACTCCATATTTCTCGGCAATATCATAATACGGAGACTTGTCGGACGTAGGTTTCGGCTGGGAAACTAATACTTTTTTAACTTTCACTGTCAGTAGTGCTTAGGGTTGTAATTGACTTAAAAATCCGATGCATCTGTAGATGATGACGGGGGGTACAATTTCGAGAGTGCAAAGATACAAAATAAAATAAAGCAACGAGCCAAAATTGTCGTAAAAAAGCCTAAAGCCCTTGAAAATAAATATCAAACGTGTCAATAAATAGCACACGACGGCGATCAGCACGACTGTCCCCGCCTGCTCAGGATTAAAGAGCACCACAAGTGCCGGAAGCACTAAAGTGAGTCCGAGAAGCGACTGGGAGGCACTGAAGCCCTTGATCCACTGCCAAGCCGAGAAACGATCCGTGAACACGTAGCCGACCAATCTGAAAATCAGAAGTTGCCAGACATAATAGAACACGGCCAGTATGGTCAGAGCCACTATCTCCTGAAACATTGATAAGGCCGTTGAACAGCCCTCCGCAAGCATACCGGCATTGATGATGATGCCCTCACAAGCACAGGCAAGGAGCACTATGGACATCTGCATCCCCGTCTCGCTGAATGTCCGGACGGCCGACGAACTGTCGGTCCTGCGCACGGTAAAGAGATCAGTAGTGAAATTCTTAAAGTAAGTGGAATAGTGGCGTGAATTATAGGCCAGAAAGATGAACAGGCATATAATCATGCACAGAACTCCGGAATCATAACCCGGCAATTGCTTGCGCTCGGCGGGTATCATTCCGGAGGTATAGGGAAGTTTGCCTACAGTCATGACGAGCTTTTCAGACGCGGAAACAGGAGCATCCTGTTCGCGGCATGGCCTTCCGGCAAATGGATTGACTATGGAGTCATTCTGCATCACGGATCTGCTCAGTGAACGGAGTTGATAATTTCCATGGCTTCCTCAGGCGAGGCGACAACCGTGGCGGGGATGTTTCCGCCGCGCATGAACCCCTTGGACTGCATGGACTCGAAAAGGCTTACGAGCAGATCATAGTAACCATCAGTATTCACTATGATGACCGGCCCATTGAAGAGACCGAGCTGATTCCACGTCATCATCTCGGCCAGCTCATCCAGAGTGCCTATACCGCCGGGGAGGGCGACAGCGGCGCGAGCCATCGAAGCCATGGTCATCTTGCGGTGATGCATCGATTCGGTGTCGATGCAGCGCGTGAGGCGCGGATGATTCCACTTCTTTTCCATCATGAAGTGAGGAAGCACGCCGATGACCTCACCTCCGGCATCCACAGCACCTTCGATAGCGGCTGCCATCATGCCTCCGGCACCTCCTCCACACACGAGTGAAAGACCGGATTCGGCAAGAAGGACACCCATCCGGCGCGCCACGTCGAGATAACGGGTATCGATATCGGATGAAGAGGCGCAATAAACGGCTACGCCCGACGGAAGTGAGAAGTTCTGATTCATGACCGCAAAATTACGAAATATGCATAAGATAGACCATTTTTATCGCCAAAATGTTCATGCATAATTTTTTTATTCGGTATTAATCAGGCATCCTGACAACGTTTTAGAGGGTGGTTCGTAACGTCACTGCATCTCTTTCCATGACAGAATCCGACTCATGGCAATGGCTTCCGGCCTTAAAGGTTGGCATGGAACGTCCTCTCAGTAGCCTCTGTGGCGGACGAATGGCCTGCAAGGAGTACGGAGCGAGGAAAGGATCGAGCTCATGGCTTCATCGCGCCTCTCGCGGAAGCGTCCGGCCATCTCCACTGCAAGAGTGGCGGATACGGTAAGATTCGGGAGAAGCGACACTGTGACGACGGCATCAAGTACGTCCATGGCTACTGCAAGTTCCAGCTGACGGCGCAGTGCGGTGACGAGGGAGGAGGGGAATGAGCGGGGGAGATTAAGATCGAGCCGGAGCATGGAGGGATCAGAAAGACAGCCGTCACTGACGCAGGGCATGAGACGGAGGGCGGCTTGGGCAAAGGAGCTTTTCACCATCAGCTCCAGTGGTTCCGGATGCTCACGGTCAAGGATCGGAGTCAGGAGTGTGCGGATCTCACTGTCGGGACTGACTGAGAGTAATTCGAGAGCCGCGTGAGCATGTATCAGATCTATTATCGTATCAGAGGATAGGGCGAAGAGCATTTCTATTAATGATATGAGGGTGAGACAGAGGTAGATAATGGTTAATAATCACGCCGGAACGAGGATTGTGCGGGTGGAAGCGTCATAGTAACGCCGGGCAAGATTGGCTGCGGTCACCGGAGAGATGAAGAACTGTGATGCACCACCGGAAGCAAGGACATTGGCAAGAGCCGTGGGCAGGCTCATCCCGCGTGACTCCATCAGGCGACTGACACGGACGTTGAGCTCAGACCAGAGTTCAAGACGGCGGTCGCGTCGGAGCTTCAGCCTTCCGTGACGCAGGACACGCAGCATACGGAGCGCATAATCGTATGTACAGTAATAGGCCGGTGCTCCCGACATAGCGGCTTTGGCCGCTACAGCCTCGATGTCGGGTTGCACTCCGGCGGGAAGAGAGAGAAGAATCGAGCGTACTGAGTTGAGGAAATGACGGTTGCGGAGTGTGACGAGGGATAACATTGGAGAGGTGATTTGTTTAAATGAGTTTTTGATAAGCTGTCTGAATTTAATGTCGTGAGAAGATGTCAAATCATGGCATTATGTTGGTTTTCGTTGGCAAATTTACCATACATATTGTGTAAAAACCACGCACACCGATGTGAAATAATGTTAACCACAGGATAAATTCTATGAATCCGGCAGGGCGGCAAGTGCCACTCGATCGCGCATCGTACGGAAAGAATTGAAACTCTCGTAGAGATCCAGCAAAGCTATCGCAGAGTTATAGACCTGACTCTCATAGAGGGAGGCGGAGACATTTGAGGCGGGGGCTTGTCCCTGAAGCGCGGATGTCACGCCCGAAATCTGCTGAAAGAGCTGCATTTCGATTTCGAGTAGTTTTGCCGCCCCCTCGCTGCGCCCCGAAGCTGTGATCTCGACCGGACGCTCACGTGCCGTAGGATTAATCGGGATGACACCTCCGGGCCGACTCCATATATCGGCCACCATCTCCATGTCGAGTCCGGCAGGAATGGCATCCGTAGGCATAAGCAGGACACCTTTGGCACTGTTGGCGAGAATATGGTCGATGGTGGTGATGAGGGTATTGATGTGCTTCTGCTGTCCTACCAGATCCTCGATGAAGGGATGAACCTCACCATCGGTCAGTGGATAAAATTTAAGGATGAACGGATGACCGCCTGATCGGAGGGGAGTACGGGTATGGTCGATGACGCTCCCGTCAGGCGCAAGGAAACGGCAATGCCAATGCGGATCACGCGACGGATGATGGGGATCTATGTCGTAGGTCCAGACCTCTATGACCCTGCAGAAACCGCCGGCCGGTGGAGTGAAGAAATCCGTCATTGACTCCTCCCGGCCGACATCAGTTATGGAGACAAACGGGCCTTGCGCCGCCAAGTTGCGGTAAAGTTTTTCGAGATGGCGGTGGCGACGCTTTGAATCATGTCCGAAACGGAGTTTGAGTTCATCGAGAGTCATGTCATGGAGCATTCCTATCAGCCGCATATCCGTTGCACGCGGATCACGGAAGGGCGTGCAGAAGAAGGAATCGAAACTCACATTGTCTATCCATACCCCCGATCCGGCGGGAGGACGGTTTTCATAAACGACACGTTGAATGACAGTGCCTGAAATTAGGAATTCCTCAAGTGCGCGACTGTCAAGCTCGGTCATCAGATTGGCATCGTAGATACGTGAAAGACCGTCGTCGGACAATGAGGCTTCAGCCTGCGAGACATTGTAGCGGAAACGGCCGACTATGCTTTTGACGAGCGAACGGAGAAGATTGTTGGTGAGCGGCCTCATACCTGAGGTCATGGCCTGCTCGTATTCGGTGACGGTGCGCCCGTCGGGGGTCAGAGTGAGGTCACCCCATTGATCGCCGTAGGTGTGGTGCATGAGCCGTCGGCGATTGGCCCGCAGGGCGGCATGAGTTTTCCATGCGTCGCGGGCCGCCTGAAGGAGAAACGAGTTTGAAGGAAACATGATTGATGTGGGTTGGTGTTCAGTATGGTGTGTCTTTCAAATATAGGACAGATAGGTCTATACAGGATGAATAGATGCAAGAGCGGAGTCGTCGAAACGATATTCATCTTCCGAGTAACTCACTCCGCAGAGTGACAGGAGCGTATCGTCAGGCGTGGCGGCGGGATAAAGACGGAGTTCACCGTCATGAAACACGGCAACCGGATGCGACGTTGTGGCACGTGTATAGGGATGATTCTGCCGGAGCGCGAGGATATGGGTGGGGCTGGTGACTATCCGTGCATGACGTCGCCATGAGGCAAGGCGGACCTTGAGAATCCTCACCACCTCCGGAGGCAGACCGACAAGAGTGTGGCCGTCAGGATCAGCCGAAAGAGTGGCTATCCCCGAAAGATCCTCGGCAACAAGCTGTTCCGCAGGAGCTTCCATAAGCAGACGGCGATACCAGCGGTGCATTTCGGAACGGTGAATGGCAGTGGTGTCAATAGCATCGTTGCGCAGGAATACGGATTCGGCCAAAGAGGGTTTATAACCGGTGTGAAGTCGCCAGATATCAAGCATTTGGGAGGGAGAGAGATTGAGATGCATGGGTTGTTTATAATTTAGTATAAAGGTTAAAGTATGGAGTATGGATATTTCAAATATGCCACAAAGTTACATCCGCAGATACCACAAAAAGGTGCGATAATGGATAGGAGGTAGGCTTTTTTTACTATTTTTGCAGCCATTATCCGTCGTTCCTCGGTCAGGAAGCGAGTCCTGTCGGATGGAAATACGCGAATCCCAACCATTGCACATCAATATGAAATCTATCACCCGTTTAAAGAATAAAGTGCTTGAAGGAGCATCGATTACCGAAGATGAGGCCATGAGCCTCGTCGATCTCACAGATCAGGAGTATGACGAGCTTCTTGAAGCCGCCACAGAAATCACTGCCCGCTTCGGAAGCAAGGATTTCGATTCCTGCTCCATCATCAACGCACGTTCTGGCCGCTGTCCGGAGGACTGCAAGTGGTGCGCGCAATCCGCCCATCACACTACCGATATAAGCGTCTATCCGCTCGTTGACCGCGAGACATGCATGAATCTCGCGGACTATAATCACAGGAAAGGCATAGGTCGTTTCTCGCTCGTCACAAGCGGGCGCACGGTCAGCGGAAAGGCTCTCGACACCATCTGCGATTACTATCGTGAGCTTTCATCACGCGAGGGGATGGGGCTCTGCGCGTCAATGGGACTTCTCGATGCTGAAGCACTCCGCCGTCTCCGCGAAGCCGGTGTGAAACGCTATCACTGCAATCTTGAAAGCGCACCCTCCTACTTCCCTACCCTATGCTCGACCCACACCATCGAGGATAAGATCAGGACCATCGAGGCCGCCCGCGAGGCAGGCATGGAGGTCTGCAGCGGAGGCATCATCGGCATGGGTGAAAGCATGGCGCAGCGTGTGGAATTTGCGTTGACACTCAGACGCATCTCCCCCGTCTCGATCCCCATCAACGTCCTCTGCCCTATTCCCGGAACTCCGCTTGAGAACGCTGCCCCCCTCACCGAGCGCGAAGTGCTCCAGACAGTGGCTCTATTCCGCTTGATCCACCCCCGTGCTGTGCTCCGCTTTGCCGGAGGACGCGGACTGCTGAGTACCGAAACCCAGAGAAAGGCTCTGCGCATAGGTATAAACGGCAGTATAATGGGCGACCTTCTCACCACAATCGGAGCGCAGATCGACGAGGACATCGACATGATCAGGGAATGCGGATATAATTTCGGACAGCAACCCTCAGGAGATAAATAATGAAAATAGAATATACAAAAGAGCAGCTGACGCGTTATCGCGGCCACCTGTCGCTCTGCGAAGTGGATCTCGCAGGGCAAAGCCGTCTGACTGAGAGTCGCGTACTCATCGTAGGTGCTGGCGGACTCGGAAGTCCCGTGGCCCTCTACCTCGCCGCCGCAGGCGTCGGGACAATCGGCATTCTTGATCCTGACACTGTGAGCCTTAGCAACCTTCAGCGTCAGATCATACACTCCACTCCTGACATCGGACGCCCCAAGGCAGAATCAGCAGCCGAAAAGATGCGTGCAATTAACCCTGAGGTAAACGTAATCCCCATGACCGAGGCTCTGACTCCGGAAAATGCAGCCTCGATAATGAACGATTATGACCTCGTGATGGACTGCACCGACAATCTGCCCACCCGTCTGCTCATCAACGACAGTTGTGTTGCTTTGGGCAAGAAAATGGTATTCGGTGCTGTCTCGCGCTTCTCCGGTCAGGTGTTCAGCCACATTCCCGGCAGTGCATGTTACCGCTGTATCTTTGATCCGGGAAACACCGATCCGGACGGAGATCTCCCCTGTGCGATCAACGGGATTATGAACACGGTGGTAGGTGTCATCGGCAGTCTGCAAGCCACGGAAGCGGTGAAACTTCTCATCGGGACCGGCGACTCACTCATCAACCGCATCCTCACGTTTGACGCCGTCACGATGCAGTTCAACACCTTTGCTGTCAACCCTGTAGGCAGTTGCGGATGCCAGCATGGTTAAGCTTTTTTAACGGTAGTCTTAACGTTAATCCTACAATATATATCTACTTTTGCACCACTTTTCCAACTGGAAGCAATAATCATCTGTCTAACTGTCTGAACCAATTCATTATGATCAATACAAATGCTTCTATGCCCCGCGTAGAGATCGTGGGTAGTTTCCTCCCGCCTGAGGAACTTGAGAATGCTCTCAGTGAGAAAATCCGTGGCAATATGTCGGAGGAAGCATATCATGCCGAAGAGGACCGCGTGATCGACAATCTGATCAACCGCGAGATCGAAGCCGGCCTGCAGATTGTCACCGACGGCGAGATGCGCCGCAAAAGCTGGGACCGTGATTTCTGGGAAGGTTTCAACGGTATGAGCCGCGAACGCATCGACACGGGTCATATATATCAGGACGAAGTGCTCCGCCATGACCTGCTGCGTTTCAACGGATGCATTGAGTTCAACCCTGAACATCCCTTCTTCAAGAAATATAGCCACATGCAGGAACTGACAGCCGGACGTGCCGAAGTCCGTCAGACCATCCCTTCGCCCGGCGAGCTTTATCTGCGTATCCTTCTCGCATCAAACGGTGACATATCAAAGTTCTATGAGTCACCTGAAACTCTCATTGATGACATCGTGGAAGCCTACCGCAAGACCATAGCGGAATTTTATCGCCTCGGTTGCCGTCATATACAGCTCGACACCGGTATCTGGGGACGTCTGAGCGATCCCGATTTCGACCGTCAGCTGCTCCTCGGTGGAGTGGATTCCGATAAGCTGACCGAGACTCTGCTCGACCTCATCAACCGATCTATCGAAAATCACCCCGAAGATCTCGAAATCACTTTCAGTATCGCAGCCGACGAGACCCGTATCCCCCGATGGTTTGATGAAAAGGATCTAAACCGTCTGCATCTCATGCTTGAGCAGCTCAAAGCCGATGCGTTCCTGCTCCCCTTCGCAATATCATCGCCCGAAGAGATCGCCGCACTGCGCTGGTTACCCGAAGGCAAACGCGCCATCATCGGTATCGTCGATGGATCGCTCCCCAATCTCGAAAGCAAGGAAAGCATCCTTGAGGCAATCCGCGTTGCTACACGCTATGTGCCCGTAAGCAAGCTTTCAATCAGCCCGACCTGTGGCTTTAAGGTGCGCAACCGCGAACGTCAGGGCCTCAACTACGAGACCCAGTGGACCAAGATCGCCCTGCTCCGCGAGGCAGCCGAGGAGTTTGCCCGCTCACAGGAGACATGATTCCAAGGTGAATCCGGCCTTTCCGGCCATGACCACCTCACAAGTCCTCTTAACCATCATCTTCTCAACCCACCACTAAGTAAGTTTATGAACAGGATACATCTATGTATGTGCCGCATGAGCGGTGCCGAACAGAAATTTATCGACGAAGCTTTCGCCGAAGAGTGGGTCGTTCCCCTCGGTCCTAATGTCGATGGATTCGAGGAGGATCTGAAGCATTTCCTCCTCGACGGTGACCCGGCTTGTCAGGGCAAGGAGATAGCCGCACTTTCATCCGGAACTGCGGCCATACATCTCGCGCTCGTGCTGCTCGGTGTCGGTAGGGATGACGAGGTGATATGTCAGAGCTTCACGTTTGCAGCGTCGGCCAATCCCGTGGTCTATCAGGGAGGCCGTCCGGTTTTCGTCGATAGCGAGCCGGAGAGCTGGAACATGGATCCCGTGCTGCTCGACAAGGCCATAGCCGACCGTGTGGCCGTCACCGGACGCAAGCCGAAAGCCATAATCGCTGTGCATCTCTACGGTATGCCGGCACGGATCGACGAGATCTGCGCCGTCGGCGAAAAGTGGGGAATCCCTGTGGTAGAGGATGCAGCTGAAGCTCTCGGATCGTCCTACAAAGGACGCAAATGTGGCACTTTCGGCCGCTTCGGCATCCTGAGTTTCAACGGCAACAAGATGATTACCACCTCCGGAGGCGGCGCACTCATCTGCCCCGACGCCGAGAGCAAAAAACGCGCTGTGTTCTACGCTACTCAGGCGCGTGAGGCATATTCTTACTACCAACATGAGCACATCGGCTTCAACTACCGTCTCAGCAACATCAGCGCGGGTATCGGACGCGGTCAGATGACGGTCCTTGAGAAATATCTCGACCACCACCGCCATCTGGCAGGGATCTATCAGGAGCTTTTCGCCGGCATGGCCGGAGTGAAGTATCATGCCAATCCTTGGCCGGATGCCGACAGCAATTACTGGCTCTCAACCGTGGAGATCGATCCTGAAATCACAGGCTGCACACCCGACATGGTCAGTCAGCACCTCAATAAACTGAATATCGAGACCCGACTGCTGTGGAAACCTATGCATCTGCAGCCGGTCTATGCCGACGCGCCGGCATACGTCAACGGAGTCAGCGAACACCTCTTCGGCCGCGGACTCTGCCTGCCCTCCGGGCCGTGGGTGACACCGGAGCAAGTAAAAATGATTGTGGATGAGATCGCCTATCTGATTTCTTCCCAGTCAGCATCGCTGACCTGAGGTTCACGCGGCGTATATGACTGATCCGAAGCAGAAGCCGATCTGTAGTCAGTCGTGACTTCTATTTCTTCGAACTCTATATATTCTCCCTCTTCACGGGAGAATATTTTTTTTCTTGATCCCGGCCTGCGCGGAGCTGATGAGCGGCCACGCGACTGTCCGGCCGCGTTTGCAGCGCGGTTATAAGCCTGACCTCCGAACGGCGTGCCGCCGAAAGCCTGATTGAACATGTCGTTGACTTTCTCCTGATATTTGCGCCGGGCGTAGGCCAGTAGCAGAGGCTTCACCAGAAGCCAGAGGAGATAAACAATAAATATGGTGGCGAGAATTGTCAGCATGTCTTCTTAACAAATAAAATATTAGGAGTGTTTTTGAGCCGTCCGGCTCTCTCAGCTCCCTCGATTCAATTCTCAACGGTGGTTTTCTTTCCGAAAAGGGAGATGAGGATGTAGAGGATGATGGTCCATGCGAAACCTGAGACTCCTTCCGTCACGACGAAAAGGACAGCGGCGGCAAGCACCACGTAGCGGCGGACGTTGTCACGCCACGCAAGGTTGGCAAATTTCAATGAGAACATCTTCAGTTCGCTCACCATCAGCAGTGAGATGACTAAGATCAGACCTATCATCACGGCGTCGCCCGGATAGGTATGCGATTCTATCCATGCAAGAGTGCCGATCCAGAAGATAGCATTGGCAGGGATGGGAAGTCCGACGAACGAAGTGGTCTGACGTGTATCGACATTGAACTTGGCCAGACGCAACGCACCCATCACGGCTATGAATATGGCGAATGCCGCAACCCACATAGGTGCACCGTATTCGCGCATGACGTTCATGACGAGGAATGCGGGTGCGAGGCCGAAGCTCACGAGGTCACTCAGCGAATCGAGTTCCTTGCCCATCGGAGAATAGGCGTGGAGCATACGGGCCGAGAGGCCGTCGCAGAAGTCAAACACCGAAGCCGCACCAATGAAGATGAAGGCCCAAGCCATAGGTGAGATCGATCCGGTGTCGAGTCCGAGGTTAAAAGCGAAAAACACCGCCGTACACCCCGATATGAGGTTAAGGCAGGTGATCGTATTCGGGATGTATGTCTTAAAAGATTTCAATTGATGATTCTGTCTTATTTTAAATTCTGCAGAGAGTGAGAGAGTATCTGTTGTCGTGTGGCTGTCCGTCATTCGTCGGGATTCTCGCGGAGACGGGCCACTTCTGTCACGCCGCCGGTGGTCTTGTCACCGATCTTCACGTAGATCTCGGCATCGAGCGGAAGATATATATCCACACGTGAGCCGAATTTGATGAATCCGAGATGATCCTCGATATTGGCATGATCGCCCGGCTCGGCGTAGGTGACTATGCGGCGCGCCACTGCTCCTGCAATCTGGCGCACCACTATCTCCTGTCCGTTGGTGGCGCGGATAAGTATGGTCGAACGTTCGTTCTCTATGCTTGCTTTGGGGAGATACGCGCTAAGGAAACGTCCGCGGTGGTGACGCACCATCAGCACCTCGCCGTCGATCGGAAACCAGTTGGCATGAACGTTAACGACGGTCATGAACACCGAAAGCATCCTAACCTTGCGGCGGAGCACTTCGGGCTCGAACACTTCCTCAAGAGCGACCACCGTGCCATCCACAGAGCTGACGACTACGTTCTGCCTATCGCCCTTGAACAGACGGCGCGGCGAACGGAAGAAGTTGACGATAAACAGATAGAGGATTACCGAAATCGACGAGAAGACGATGGGGATGACAGCGGGACGTATAAACATCCATGCCGACAGATTGATCACAATCATTATCAGCATGACTACTATCAGTATGTTCGTACCTTCGCGGTGGATCTTGACTTTCATTTCGATTCTCGTACTGTGTCCGGAGGTCCGGTCATGGATTCTCTGTCAGGGACAGTCTCCATGACAGCTGGTCGGTTTAACGTGCTTCTTAATTTGCAAAATTAACCAAAGTTTTCCACTTATCAAAGCAGAATTTTAAAATTTGGCTTTTCCACACCAACTTACGCCTGCCGCTTAACTTCTTTTAACCGGCTTCTATGAATAGAACTGCTTCCTGACAGCACGGCTGACCACGGCGAGATTGCCGGAAGTGATGAGCAGTATCAGCCCTACTCCCACGGCGACGGTCATCCACGGACTGACAGGCTCGACGCCGAGTGTGGAGAGAGGTTCGCGCCAGTAATGCGCGCCGGTGAGCATTACCGCAAGAGCGGCGCCCAGTACAGCGACGTTGACACACGATATGATCAGGTGATAATAGCGGGCCACCTGCGAGGGCGTGTAGCCAAGCTGCATCAGCTCGTGGATCTTCTCTCGGTTCTTCTGCATGAGCAGATAGATGCTGAGAAGGAGGATGAAGAAGGCAAGCAGACTGATGACAAGTCCCACAGCGATCACCACCGAGGTGACGAGCGAGAGAAAATAGGCGGCCTTGCCGTTTGCCGCACGGTCGCCGGCTGTCTCGTAGCCATGCTCCTCCAGATAGCTCTCCGCTTCCGGATCGCCGGGATGGTCGAGTTTCACTATCAGGCGTGACGGGGCTTCAGCAGGAGTGTCCGAGAACTCACTGTTGGCCCAGCGCATGAAATCCTCCGGCACGGCTATGGTGTTGAGACGCGATGAGAAGCCGACTATGCGGGCGTTGACCCACTGCTGGCGTCCGTTTCCGCTCAGCGATAGCTGCAGGGGCACCATACTTATCACCTCCTCGGACACCTGAGGCATTCCGCGCGATGTGGCGAACCCGAAGTTGTAGAGCGAAAGATAGTCCTTGGAGATTATTAGGGGGACATATTCGGAGCGGCCCGGCTCGTAGCCCCAGCCGTCGGGCGACACGTCGAAAAAGTCGTCCGGAATCGACTCCAAAAACAGGTCTGACCCCATCGAACTGCCACCGAAACTAACCTTGGCATAGACATTGAAAGCGGCCGAGTTGAATTCGCCCACCTTACCTGACCACGGACGGGCCTCTATGTCCGCGATCTCTTCCTTGCTGAAGCGCGTCGGGTGCTCGCTCTCTCCGAAAGGCAGGAGGCTCAGGCCCGTGACTTTTTTCGAGATCACCACATAGTCTTCCGAGAAAAACGAATCCTCATCATCCCAGACGGTGCTTATGTCGCGGTAAAACTGGATCGCGGTCAGCACGATGGCAAGACCGACAAGGTTCGCCATCGCATAGCCGGCTATCTGACCGGCACTGATATTGCGTCTGAGCAGACGCCAAACTATATTCTTGTTTTTTGTCACAACAGGTAAGTTTGAAGATTAAGAGGTTGTTTAACAACAGACGCTCTCCGGGCACTCCGCTTCTTTTCTCTTATAGCCTCAGCAGCTCGTAGTCCGGGAGCATGATCTTGTTGCCGACGGAGGTGGCGATGACGGATACCTCGCGGGCGCGTGCCTCCTCATCGATCATCGCGGCAACTGCCTCATTATTGCGGCTGTCGAGATGGCTGACAGGCTCATCGATCAGCAGGAAATCAAATGGCTGACAGAGAGCACGGATGATCGCCACCCTCTGCTGCTGTCCGACCGACAGCCGGCCTGCGGCGACATCGGCCTTATGCGCTATCTCAAGCCTTTCGAGCATGGCGCGGATCTCCTCACCGCTCTTGCAGTCCGTCAGGCGGTTCTTTATAAGAATGTTTTCCATCACCGTGAGTTCGGGAAAGAGACACATCTCCTGCGGCAGATAGGCGATGGCCTTGCGCCGGAGCTCACACCAGTGGCCTATACTGAAATTACGGACATCATCGCCGTCCATCAGTATGTAGCCGTCATAGTCACGGCGCGATCCGTAGATGAACGCGCACAGCGATGATTTTCCCGTCCCGCTCTCGGCTTCTATCAGATAGTATCGGCCGCGGCGGAAGGTCAGTTCCTGCATGAGCCACACCTCCGAGTCCTTCACCGGTGATTCGTGCTCGCTCCCCCTGAACACGTGGGGGAGCGCACGCTGTAGGGTTATCTCCTCGATCATATCATTCCTGAGAGTATGGCCTGAAGGATGGGGGTGTCACTGCCGACGAGGCTCACCTCTCCGGTGGTATTGTCGGCCGACATGCGGATCTGGAGATCCATGCCAAAATCAGGCATAGATCCTCCGAACACCTTCATCGACGGTATGTTGAGGGTCATCGCGCCATCCTTCCCTGCGAAAACGGGTGCGAGTGAGTTCTGGCGTGTAGGTTCGAAGGGGATATTACCGACTGCGAGATAGCCATCGACATTGCCTATGTAGAGATCCATGCCATACTGCGGGACTATCATCATGCCGTCCGCTCCCTGACGCGGGCTGACACCGGCCATGAACAGCGAACTGCGGATCATGCCGATCACGTCGTTGATCTTCTGCTGCGGCAGATGCACCATAGCCATGAACTGCCAGTTGCCGAAGTCAAGTTCATCGTAGGCACTCTGGTTTGCCGGACCTGCAGCGAGGAAGATAGTTCCGTCGATTGACTGGAGATAGGGGATCACGGTCTGAAGCATCGCATTGACCTGAAATCCGCCTGCAGCGGAGATGGCACCGGTGAGCACGCTCCAGTCAAATTCAGGAGTCACGCCGATACCGAGGGCGAAATTGAAATTCTCAGGCACATAGGCAAGCACGGCCGGATTGACAGCTTTAAGCCCCTTGATGGGTTCGGGTGTACCGTCGGCACGGATCACGCTGCTGTTGCCGACGAGTTTGTTGTCACTGACATTCAGGGTCAGTGTCGCCCACGTGGCTTCAAGCTGAGGATTCTCACCCTTGTCGCCCTTCTTGCCTTTGGCATCACCCTCCTGACGGACTACGGCATTGACCAGATTGCCGGCAGAGAGCACCTGTTCGAGTCCTGTCATCGAGGCCAGAGAGCCGTCCTTGGCTTCCTTGACGAAGGTCTCGACACCTTTCACGGCGTCAGCCGGTTCGCGGTCGGTTAGCCATACGCGCGCATCGTCGAGCAGCACGGTCATGTTGCCGACCTTGCCGCAGCTGAAACTGCCGGTCTCGTCGGCCCACTCGATCTTCTCTGCGGAGGCCTCCTTGAACTTGGCACGGTCATTGACGAGCATGGTCATGTAGAGATTACTGCGCGAGTCAGCGGCCCAAGCCACTGCATTGGGATCGGCCGAACCCGATGCGTCCACAGCAGCGACAAAATCCACCAGTCCGGTAAAACGCGCCGACCCCTGAAGCTGCGCGGGGACTGTGACGCTACCGTTGTCAAACTTGCAGCCTGCTTCTTCAAAGAATTGCTTTACGCGGATCGTACCCGCCTGTCCGACAGAAGCCGGGATCACGTCAAGAAGTTTATGATCCTTGCTGCATGAGCTCACGATAGCTCCCAGAAGAATCATGGCCAGCAAGGGTAGAGCGAAAAGTCTTGATTTCATAATCATATAAGGTTTTTAATTTTATATAATGCTTTGCGAGGTGTATTATCGGCGTTTATGTTGTCCTACTTTATTTATTCCGCATGTTGAGGGTATATCATCGGGGTCGATATATCTCTACCTTTTCTATACCGCTTTGGTAAGGTATATTGTCAAGGTCTATATATCACTACTTTTTCTATACCACTTTAGGTGGTATATTGTCAAGGTCAATATATTCCTACCTTTTCTATACCGCTTTGATGAGGTATATTGTCAAGGCCAATATATTCCTACCTTTTCTATACCATTGGATGGTGTATTGACAACATTGATATATCAGTATCTCAAAAATATCTATGAATTAAACCTCTATGCAGGATATAGTATGTGTAATATTTCGACAGATAACACCTTGCAAACTTACAAACAAACCGCCACTCCGCCAAAAATCCACCCGCATTTTATCGTATTTTATCATATAAAGCCGATAAACCCCAAACCAACGACAGCACCAACAGCAAAACAACGACACATCCGTCTCCCAAACAGCCAAACCGTGAACTAACGACGCATCCCCATTAGCCTAACAATGAACTAACAATGCGTCCCAATCAGCCTAACCACGAACAAATAATGCGTCCGTCTCCCAAACAGCTAAACCGCGAAGCGGTGATGCATTCATA
>NZ_JAIDBW010000044.1:0-3118 GCF_029056165.1 Duncaniella sp.
ATATAGGCTTCTTCACTCAGGCATATTACGGATATCCAGGCTACAACTATTTCGAAAGTATGACTAATCGCGACCTTTCATTCAACATCATGGCCGGCGTAAGATTGAGTTGGAACATTGAATCACTATACACCAAAGGCTCAAAACGCCGGAAACTGTCACTAAATGCCGACATGATCAATGCCGACAGGGATAAGTTTCTGTTCAACAGCCGTATTCAGTCAGCTCGTGAGATAAGTGACATCAACGCCATACGAGAGGTGATGAAAGAAGACTCCCGTATAGTGGAACTGCGTCAGAATGTACGCCTGAGCGCAGAGTCGCAGCTAAGGAACGGAATCATCGATGCCACTGCCCTACTGTCAAAAATTAATGACGAAAATCAGGCGAGACTTAACTCAGCCTACCATAATATACAACTCATACAGAACATATATAAACTCAAAAACACCCTCAACCGATGAAGAACGTATATATCCTTTTTGCCGGCGCCTCACTACTGGCCTCATGCTCATCCAAGCCCGATTATGATGCCACCGGAATATTCGAAGCCATCACTGTGACCGTTTCAGCCGAAACTACCGGCAAAATCCTTTCTATCTCGGCCGAAGAGGGCGATAGCGTCACGGCCGATTCGAGAATAGCGCTCATCGACACCACTACCCTCTCCCTGCAGCGGTTACAGATCATGACCGAACAGCAGGCTACGGAATCATCATCGCCCGACATAACAGCACAGGTAGCAAGCCTGCGCACTCAGATAGGACACTGGCAGAACGAGACTGACCGACAGGAACGACTCTTCGCCGACGGGGCAACTACCCGCAAGCAATTGGACGATGCACGTACGCAGCTCCGCACACTTCGTGACCAACTTTCCGCACAGCTCTCCACACTTGGCAAGAACCGCTCTTCGATTTCTGACAACGCTATCGCTCTACAGTATCGCAGAGAGCAGGTAGAGGACCAGATCAACCGCTGTAAGATTATCTCACCCATCAACGGAACGGTACTCATCAAGTATGCCGAGCCCGGAGAGTTCGCCACGCCCGGCAAGCCCCTACTCAAACTCGCCGACCTCAACGACATATACCTACGCAGCTATTTCACAGCATCACAGCTTGCCGACCTGAAAATAGGACAGAAAGTGACCGTCGTGGCTGATTTCGGCGCCGACGAACGCTATGACTATCCCGGCACTATAACATGGATAGCGGAGGAAAGTGAATTTACGCCTAAGTCAATCCAGACCAACGACAGCCGGGCCAATCTCGTCTATGCCGTAAAGATAGCTGTGAAGAACGACGGCCGACTCAAGCTCGGCCAGTACGGAGAGGTCAGACTATGAGCGTAGTTGTAGACATAAAGGATGTCAGCAAGACGTATGGCAGCATCCGGGCACTCGACAAGGTAAATATCTCCGTGGAAGAAGGCGAGATGTTCGGGCTCATAGGGCCGGACGGAGCGGGCAAAAGCACACTCTACCGGCTACTCGCCACCCTTCTTGTCCCGGACAGCGGCAGTCTGACGATGCTTGGGCTTGACACCGTGAAGGATTACCGTAAACTTCGCAGCCTGATAGGATACATGCCTGAGCGGTTCTCACTTTATCCTGACCTGTCGATCTCTGAAAACCTCAACTTTTTCGCATCGCTCTTCGGAGTGTCGACAAAAGACAACTACGATCTCATCGCACCCATCTTCAGCCAGCTGTCACGCTTCCCCAACCGTCCCGCAGGAAAACTCTCGGGTGGCATGAAACAGAAACTCGCATTGAGCTGTGCGCTTATCCACAGGCCACCGATTCTCCTGCTTGACGAACCGACCACCGGAGTCGACGCCGTGTCGCGAAGCGAGTTCTGGGATATGCTTGCATCACTGCGTAAGCATGGCATAACGATCCTCGTGTCGACTTCATACATGGATGAAGCCACCCGCTGCGACCGAATCGCCATGATCGACCATGGTAAAATACTGTGCACCGACACTCCCGAGCGTCTCGTAGCCGGTCTTGACGAGAATCTATACAATGCTGTGGCACCCGACATGTTCCGCCTTCTCGCAGGATTAAGATCTATGCCCGAAGTGATCGACTGCTATACATTCGGTGCCACGCTGCATGTCGTAGGCACGAATGATTTCCATTCCGAAGAGGCCTTGGCGAAACTTGCCGGGCAAGGGATAGACGGTGCTGACATATATCCGGCCAAGGGAGTAATCGAGGATCTTTTCATAAAACTCACACGTAATGACCAACGGTAACATCGCAATATCCGTGAGGGACCTCACCAAATGCTTCGGCACCTTCACGGCTGTAGACCACATCAGCTTCGATGTCGGCAAAGGTGAGATATTCGGCTTCCTCGGGGCCAATGGAGCCGGAAAGACCACAGCCATGCGCATGCTGTGCGGGCTGAGTTATCCTACTTCAGGCAGTGGCACTGTAGCGGGATTTGATGTCTGCACCCAAGGTGAACAGATCAAACGCCGCATCGGATACATGAGCCAGAAGTTCTCGCTCTACGGCGACCTCACCGTAACCCAGAACCTACGCCTGTTCTCCACCATCTATGGATTGACCGACAGTGAGATCAAGAGCCGTATGAAGGACGTATTCGAGAGGCTTGACATGGAAGGTATGGCTAATGCCCGTGTAAAATCCATACCTGTCGGATGGCGACAGAAACTCGCATTCGCGGCATCCACGATCCACTCTCCCGAGATCGTCTTTCTTGACGAGCCTACCGGTGGCGTTGACCCCGTGACACGTCGTAAATTCTGGGAATTAATCTATCAGGCATCGTCTGAAGGTATGACCGTCTTTGTGACGACGCATTATCTCGATGAGGCGGAATACTGCAACCGCGTGTCGATCATGGTGGACGGACGCATCGCCGCGCTCGACACCCCTACGGCACTTAAGTCGAAGTATCATGCGGAATCCATGGACGAAGTGTTCCGCACGGTAGCGAAGGACGCACAAAGATCAGAATAAAACGATCTGAACAAGTTACTTAAGATGAATATTTTAGGATCACTGATAAAAAAAGAAGCAATCCACATCATTCGCGACCGGCGCACGATGTTGATAACGCTCGTCATGCCATTGGTACTGTTG
>NZ_JAIDBW010000045.1:0-2238 GCF_029056165.1 Duncaniella sp.
CTTTCCGTCCGTTAGCCAAAGTTAGCATTTGTTAGTTCCGATTTAGCACATTATCTTTGGTACAGATTTCGTGAATGTACCACAAAAATGTACCACAAAATGTACCGGATTTCCCGACATATCATCAATGTTGAGGCACCTGTCCCCCATATCCCGGGCTTGGAGGGCGGTCATACCACTCAACTCTCTGATATTTGCTATTTTGTGCTAAATTCTCCCAAAAGAGAAACGGCACACAACAGCATGCCGTCGAAGTCAGTTATTTTTGTATGCGGTACACGCGTGGTACATTTTTCAGAGAATGTGGTACACGGTTTCGGAGTGTACCACAACGAAGTCCTTAACAAGTTTAATCCCTAACACTCAAACTACTATGGCTGGAATACCCCAGATAAAGATTATTTTCGACCGTCGCAAGAAGGCGTCGGCAGTCACCACCGGAACCGTTGAGGTCGAGGTGTCATACAACCGCGAGCGCGTCCGCCTCTCGACAGGCGTTGCCGTTCTCAAACAACAGTGGCAGGGCAATCAGGTGGTGAACCATCCTGAAGCTGGCAGACTCAACGACCAGATCCGGCGTGTGTACGACGGCATACGCGAGAAAATGTCCTCCATCGCGTCTAAAGGCGGAGACTACGACCTGTCGCAGCTGAAGAAGGTGCGCAAGACACGGGTACAGGGCTCTACGATGGATTTCCTCTCATGGCTGGAGGAACGTATCGACATGCGCCCCGTCGGTGAATCCACCAGACGGCAGCATAAGGTCATGCTCTCGTGCCTCCGGGAGTTCGGGCTTATCCGCAATTTCTGTGACCTCACGCCAAAGAATATCCGCCTGTGGGACGACTTCATACGCAAGCGCGTCACTGCACAGTCCTCCGTCCACGGCTATCACAAGAGGCTGAAACCCTATATCGTAGAGGCAATCCAGTTCGAGAAACTGGAGACCAACCCTTACGAGAACATGAGGATACCGAGAGGGAAATCGGAGGGCATAAAGTTCCTTACTGAAGAGGAACGAAACCGTATCGAGGCACTGGAGCTGTTCGGCATGACCGAACAGGTGCGCGACATGTTCATATTCTCCTGCTATACAGGGCTTGCATACAGCGACCTCGTGAAGATCAAGAAGAGCGACGTGTTCAAGCAGGGGGACGACCTTTGCATACGCGATAAGCGCACGAAGACGGGACAGCCCTATATCATAGTGCTGCTTCCGAAGGCTGCGGAAATACTTAAAAAGTACGACTACGACCTTAACCGTATGTCAAATCAGAAGTGCAACGACCAGCTGAAGCTCATTGCCAACATGGCAGGCATACACATCAACCTGACAATGCACGTCGGGCGCCACACGTTTGCGACGTGGGCGCTGACCAAGGGTGTCGATATTTCCACGGTGAGCAAGATGCTCGCTCACTCCAGCGTAGCCATGACCGAGAAATACGCCCAGGTTCTCCAGACAAGCGTAATCAAGGGCTACGGAATCCTTAAATAATATGCGCCACTCCTTATTAAAAGGTACAACAACAACCATTCAATAAGCCGTCGCTTCATTTTGAAGGGGCGGCTTTCTTCATTTGCTGGAGTTCGTTTTCAAGTTGCTTTATCTTCTTGTCCTGTTCTTTCACTGTCTTTTCAAGTGCTTTCAGTTTATTATCAAGTGGGCCTACCACTATTGAAAAACTCTTCACGAGCTGCGCCATCTGCTCCATTATGAATGTGAGCCGTTCAAAATCCGTCGGAACCTCACCCGATACAGGCTCGGGAACGATCTGAGGCATGAACATATCCCCGTTTCCGTTCCATACCCAATCCTGCCTCAGACCCGGCGCCACAGCGCACAGGGTCTTTACGAAACGTTGGCTGACCGCGGATTTTCCGGTAATCACCTGTGACAGCATACTCGGATTGTAACCCATCTTTTCGGCAATCTCCCGGTTGGAGCGGAACACTCCGTTTGTCTTGAGCCATTCAAGTGCCTCTCTGATACGTTCTACACGTTTGTCCATATTTTGAGTTTAGATTTTCTAATTATCTTGATTAGTATTTTCCAATAATAACAATCCAAACAATCATTTAGCACGATTGGTTTGTTTGTTTCTGTACCAATAACTAATTTAGATTAATCATTTCTAATCGCAAAGTTAATCATTTTTCTAAATATTGCTATTAGCGACTAAACGAAATTTTTTCAGAAACTCAAAACACATCAGCTATGAGCGAGGACAGACGCAT
>NZ_JAIDBW010000046.1:0-29203 GCF_029056165.1 Duncaniella sp.
GAAGGCCCATTCGTCTATCGGCTAGGACGCAAGATTTTCATTCTTGAAAGAGGAGTTCGATTCTCCTATGGGCTACAAACAAGACTTAATCAAGAACAAAAGACATTAAAATTAACCGATGGCAAATCATAAATCATCACTTAAGAGAATTCGTCAGACCGAATCACGCAGACTTCGCAACCGTTACTACGCAAAGACTGCACGCAACGCCGTTCGCAATCTTCGCAAGCTCACAGACAAGGCTGAAGCAGAAGCAGCATTCCGCAAGGTAGGTGCAATGCTTGACCGTCTTGCCTCAAAGAAGTCAATCTCTAAGAACAAAGCCGCTAACCTCAAGAGCAAGCTTGCTCATCATATCGCAAAGCTCGCCGCTTAATACGGAAGGCTTCTTGAAGATTTTTCCGACAAGCTATCTTGGTTAAGGAATGGCCCATTCGTCTATCGGCTAGGACGCAAGATTTTCATTCTTGAAAGAGGAGTTCGATTCTCCTATGGGCTACAGAGTATCACCGGTATCACCGACCGGTGATACTTTTTTTTATATCCCAAACGCTGCGTAATCATGCACACTGATGGCCAGCGCGTGCAGTTCTGACGATTATTTCACGCATAAAAGTAAAGATTGCTAAAATATTCAGTCAAAATTTGTGTTTTACAACATATTATCGTATTTTTGCGAATAACTTTAACAAATTCATAGGTTCGCAACAGACATGAGTTTTCCATTGAAAAGCGCAACAAGCACCGGAGGTCGCCGCATGGCAGGCGCCCGCGCCTTATGGCGAGCAAACGGTATGAAGGAAGAGCAATTCGGTAAGCCCATCATAGCAATTGTCAACTCTTTCACGCAGTTTGTCCCCGGCCATACCCATCTCCACGAGGTCGGTCAGATAGTAAAGAACGAAATTGAGAAGCAGGGATGCTTCGCAGCGGAATTCAACACCATAGCCATTGACGACGGAATAGCGATGGGTCACGACGGTATGCTTTACTCGCTCCCCTCGCGCGACATGATCGCGGACTCAATCGAGTACATGGTCAATGCCCACAAGGCTGACGCAATGGTCTGCATCTCGAACTGCGACAAAGTCACTCCCGGCATGCTGATGGCCGCAATGCGCCTCAACATTCCCGCCATATTCGTCTCCGGCGGCCCGATGGAAGCCGGAGAGGTCAACGGACGCGCCGTGGATCTCATCGACATCATGATCGATGCGGCCGACGAAAGCGTGAGCGACGCTGAAGTCACCGAACTCGAACAGAAAGGCTGTCCGACGTGCGGATCATGCTCTGGCATGTTCACCGCCAACTCAATGAACTCTCTCAACGAGGCTATCGGTCTCGCACTTCCCGGCAACGGAACTATCGTCGCCACGCATCTCAACCGTCTCCAGCTTTTCAAGAAAGCAGCCGAGATGATTGTCCGCAACACATACGCCTACTACCGCGACGGAGACGAAAGCGTATTGCCCCGCAACATAGCTACCCGTCAGGCCATGCTCAACGCCATGACGCTCGACATCGCCATGGGCGGCTCGACCAACACCGTGCTCCATCTTCTCGCCGTGGCCCATGAGGCCGGTGCGGACTTCACGATGGACGATATCGACGCCCTCTCTCGCCACACTCCGGTACTCTGTAAAGTCGCACCCAATTCCCACTATCATATTCAGGACGTGAACCGCGCCGGAGGCATCCTCTCGATCATGAAGATCCTTGCCGACGCAGGTCTCGTTGATCCCAAGGTGAAACGCGTCGATGGAATGACTCTCGGAGAAGCTATCGACCATTATGCAGTCGGCGGAAAGAAATTCGACGATCATGCCGACGAGCTCTGGAAGAGCGCGCCCGGAATGAGGCGCACCACCGAACTCGGCAAGCAGATGAGCTACTACTCGGAGCTTGACACTGACCGCGAGAAAGGATGCATCCGCGACATGGACCATGCATACGTAAAGGACGGCGGCCTCGCAGTACTCAAAGGCAATATCGCGCAGGACGGCTGCGTCGTCAAGACCGCCGGCGTGGATGAAAGCATCTTCCGTTTCAGCGGTCCGGCCAAAGTGTTCACCTCGCAGGAAGCTGCAGTGGATGGCATCCTCCGCGACAAGGTGAAAAGCGGTGATATCGTCGTGATCACCTACGAAGGTCCCAAGGGAGGACCGGGTATGCAGGAAATGCTCTACCCCACTTCCTACATCAAGAGCAAGCACCTCGGCAAAGAGTGTGCGCTTATCACTGACGGACGCTTCTCCGGAGGGACATCAGGACTCTCAATCGGCCACATATCACCCGAAGCCGCCAACGGTGGCAACATCGGTCTGGTGAAGGACGGTGACATAATTGAAATCGATATCCCTGCGCGCAGCATCAACGTGCGGCTTTCCGATGAGGAACTCGCCGAGCGACGCAAGGAGGAGGAAGCCCTCGGCAACAAGGCTTTCACTCCGCGCGACCGTGACCGCAAGGTGTCACAGGCACTGCGCGCCTACGCATCTATGGTGACATCCGCCGACAAGGGCGGTGTACGTCATCTCGATGACTGAACAATATACACTGAAACCAAAACTGCAACTCGTACAAACTATTTATATGAGTGAACGAATCACAGGATCAGAGGCAATCTGCCGCGCACTTTTAGCCGAGGGCGTAGATACGATCTTCGGCTATCCTGGCGGACAGATCATGCCTTTCTACGATAAACTTTTCGATTTCACCGACCGTCTCAACCATATCCTGACGCGCCATGAACAGGGAGCTGTCCATGCAGCTCAAGGCTATGCGCGCGTTTCGGGTAAAGTCGGTGTAGTCACAGTCACCTCCGGCCCCGCCGCCACCAATATCATCACCGGCGTAGCGGATGCCAACATCGACTGCACCCCGCTCGTGGTGATCACGGGTCAGGTAGCTGTCAGCTCACTCGGTTCTGACGCTTTTCAGGAAACCGACGTGATGGGTATCACACTCCCGATCACCAAATGGGCCTATCAGATCCGTACTCCCGAAGAGATACCTTGGGCTATTGCCCGTGCATTCTACATCGCCTCAACAGGGCGTCCCGGTCCGGTGGTGCTCGACGTCACCCGCGACGCTCAGGTGGGCACTCTCGAATGGGATTACAAGAAGACCGATTATATCCGAAGCTATAATCCCGATCCTGAGATGCTGCCCGGCGACGTGCTTGCAGCCGCCTCCATGCTGAACCGTGCCGAGTGTCCGATGATCATCGCCGGCCACGGAGTGATGCTCGCCGACGCAGAGCCCGAACTCATAGCCCTCGCCGAGAAGGCCGACCTGCCGGTCACCACTACCCTCCTCGGCCTGTCGGACATCCCGTCGGACCATCCGCTCAACAAAGGTATGGTCGGTATGCACGGCAACATCGGTCCGAACATCAACACCAACCGCGCGGACGTGATCCTCGGCGTAGGACTCCGTTTCGATGACCGCGTGACAGGCGTGGTGAGCAAATATGCACCGCAGGCAAAGATCATACATATAGATATTGACCGCGCTGAGTTCAACAAGAACGTCAAAGCCGCCATCTCAATCCATGCCGACGCAAAGAAGGCACTCAAAGCACTCCTGCCACTCGTCAACAAAAGCAAGCACACGGAATGGCTCGCATCGTTCGACAGGCCGGAGGAAGTGGAGCGCGAGGAGGTGATGAAACGAGAACTTGATCCCGATGACATAGCCCCCGAAGGAGCCATGCGCATGGGCGAGGTGATACGCAAGATCTCCGAAGCTTCCGGCAACAGCGGCATACTTGTCACCGACGTGGGTCAGAACCAGATGATGGCTGCCCGCTATTTCAAATATACTCTTCCGAAGAGCATGATCACGTCGGGAGGTCTCGGCACGATGGGCTTCTGCCTTCCGGCAGCGATCGGAGCAAAGATAGCCTGTCCGGAGCGCGAGGTGTTTGCCTTCATGGGCGACGGAGGTTTCCAGATGACCATGCAGGAACTCGGAACAATACTCGCCTACAACGTCGCCGTAAAGGTGATCATCCTGAACAATGATTTCCTCGGCAATGTCCGTCAGTGGCAGTCGATGTTCTACAACAACCGCTTCTCAGCCACCCCGATGATCAATCCCGACTTCGTGACCATAGCCAAGGCTTATGACATCAAGGCCGAACGCGTGGCAAGCCGGTCGGAACTCGACGGGGCTATCGACCGCATGATGGCTCATGAGGGAGCATATCTGCTCGATGTAAACATCGATCCGGAAGATATGGTATTCCCCATGATCGTCCCCGGAGCGGCCGTCAACGATATACTCATCAATCCTACTACTAAGTATCAGGGTTAAGTCAAGACACATAAGGACATAATGGACAAGAAACTCTTTACGATTTCGGTATTTACCGAGAACCAAGTCGGACTTCTCAACCGCATATCCATCATCTTCACGCGTCGCGGCCTTAACCTTGAAAGTGTGTCGTCAAGCTCAAGCTCGCTCCCCGGCATACACAAGATGAACTTCACGTGTACGTCCGATCAGGCAACGATAGAGAAGGTGATCAAACAGATCGAACGCTGCATCGACGTGCTCCGCGCTTACTATTTCACGGATGACGAGATAGTATATCAGGAAGTGGCCCTCTACAAAGTGCCCACGCAGAAACTGCTCGACGAGAAGGACTTCGAACGCATCATACGCGTCCACAACGCGCGCATCCTTGAGCTGACGCGTGACTACACCATACTTGAAAAGACCGGCCACGAGAGCGAGACGCAGGCTCTCTACGAACTGCTGGCCAAGTACGGCATACTCCAGTTCATACGTTCGGGACGCATCTGCGTGACGAAATCGCCGACCGAACATTTCACCCACTATCTCGAAGAACAGGAGCTGCGTCGCCAGCAATCAGAGAAGAGGTAAACAACCATCACTCCGGCAAATGATACAGAAGGTATTTACAAACGAATTTTTCCTCACGGCTTCCGAAGTTAACGCCCAGCGCGAGATGCCACTCTCGCGTCTGGTCACCACACTCATCGACACTGCCACCTGCCATGCCAACCTTATCGGCATAGGCTTTGAACGTATGATCCGTGAGGGGATCTCATGGGTGTTGAGCCGTCTGACCATCGACATGCCGGAAGTTCCGACAGTCAACCGCGCTTACCGGCTCTCAACATGGGTCGAAAGCACAAGCCGCCTATTCTCGGAACGCGATTTCGAGATGACCGACGCAGAGTCGGGGCGCGTGATCATGCGCGCTCACTCAACATGGATGGCTGTCAACATGACCACCCGCCGTCCCGGCGATCTGACTCCCATCTGGGATGGGCTCGACATCGTGACCGACCGCTGTTTCGAAGGCGAAAAAGGCGGAAAGCTCATGCCGGTGACCAATCCTGAGCGCGAACACAGTTACCGCTTCGCCGTCTCGGACATTGATGTGAACCGCCACGTCACCACCCGTCGCTACATAGACCTGATCACGGACATGTGGACGCTCGACCACTACGAGGCCATGCGCCCATCGCGTTTCGAGGTAGCGTTCAAGCATGAGGCGCATTATGACGAGGAGGCACACGTGGTCTCCGCCCCACACGAGGGGAGTCCGGAGATAAGCGATGTGGCCATCGAGGTCAACTCGACCCCCTGCTGTCTCGCCCGCATCCGCTTCGAGACCCGCTGACAACCGGGGACACATCTCCCTGCAACCTTACACAGTCAACATCAGAAAACGAACAAGAAATAAATTAAAAAACTGACAAATTTATGGCAAAATTAAATTTCGGTGGCGTTGAAGAAACCGTCATCACCCGCGAAGAATTCCCCCTCGAAAAGGCTCGCGAAGTACTCAAAGATGAAACCATCGCCGTAATCGGTTATGGTGTTCAGGGTCCCGGTCAGGGTCTCGACCTCCGTGACAACGGTTTCAACGTGATCGTCGGTCAGCGCGAAGGCAAGACTTACGACAAGGCAGTGGCCGATGGCTGGGTTCCCGGCGAGACTCTGTTCTCAATCGAGGAAGCCTGCAAGCGTGGCACAGTCATCATGTGTCTGCTCAGCGATGCAGCCGTGATCTCACAGTGGCCCACGATCAAGAAGCACCTCACCCCCGGCAAGGCTCTCTATTTCAGCCACGGTTTCGCCATCAACTGGAGCGATCGTACAGGCGTTGTCCCCCCTGCTGATGTCGATGTGATCATGGTTGCCCCCAAGGGTTCAGGCACTATGCTCCGCATCCTCTTCAAGGAGGGCAAGGGAACAAACTCAAGCTTCGCAGTATATCAGGACGCAACCGGCCGTGCGCTCGAACGCACACTCGCCCTCGGTATCGGCATCGGTTCAGGCTATCTCTTCGAGACCACTTTCCAGCGCGAAGCAGTCAGCGACCTCACCGGCGAGCGCGGTTCGCTCATGGGTGCGATCCAAGGTCTGCTCCTCGCACAGTATGAAGTGCTCCGTGAAAACGGCCACACTCCCTCCGAAGCATTCAACGAGACCGTAGAGGAACTCACCCAGTCACTCATGCCCCTCTTCGCAGCAAAGGGTATGGACTGGATGTATGCAAACTGCTCGACCACCGCACAGCGCGGCGCGCTCGACTGGATGGGCCCGTTCCACGATGCCATCAAGCCCGTCGTTTATCAGCTCTACGAGAGCGTGAAGAGCGGTAACGAGGCTCAGCGTTCGATCGACTCCAATACTCAGCCCGACTACCGTGAAAAGCTTGAGGAAGAACTCAAGGCACTCCGCGAGAGCGAGATGTGGCGTGCAGGTGCAACTGTCCGCACTCTCCGTCCCGAAAACGCATAATAAGCAGCCCTGCCAATAAGGGCAGATATATTCTTTGCCGACTCCGCCAGACGGCACAGCCGCTTCAAGAGGCTGCATCGAATTAATAAACGGCTGTAGAGCCAGCACTTGTGCAGGCTCTACAGCCGTTTGAATTTTGACACAATCACCCATTCTCCATCCATCCAGAACACGAATCCAACGGTGGGACACCACTATGGATCTTTTTACGTCTAAAAGCATCGTTACAGCCTTTATCCACTTTAAGTACGATTATTATTTTATCTATCTTTTTATTTTTTCATCCTACTTTTTTTAGGTTTATTTTGCAATTAATCATATAAATAGCTAACTTTGCATATAATTAAGAAGAATCCAATACCACATTCCGGAGAAATGAAGGACAATTATGGTCTATCAAATCACTATATAACACCGGGTCATAACCTAATTTCTCATCTGATCATGGGGTAATAGTATTCTCCCCTGATTTATTAAATCTAACCATTGTTTTATCCGATTAATTATCTCTAAACCAACTATTATCCTACTTTGGTAGTAAAATTTTAACTAATCTATGTCCGCGCCGTATGACAGCTACAACACCTCGTCGTTTTACCCCCCCCATTTAGGTGGTAACGATCTGAATACCAATCTACTACGAGGATTGGCTTGTTTTATTGTGCTACTTATGGCGGTCATTGGTTCGGCTGCCAGCCCCGTTATACCCTCTACTTCAGACAGGGAAATTGCCACCGACTCCACAGAAATACACTTCCACCTGTCGCAATCCAGTCTCGATCTCGGTCTTGACGGTAATGGCGAACGACTTGACAATCTGATCCATCAACTGCAAAAGGTATCCGGTCAGGATTCCACATTTGTCATCAGCACCCTGCGGATCA
This sequence comes from Duncaniella sp., assembly GCF_029056165.1. NCBI lineage: Bacteria > Pseudomonadati > Bacteroidota > Bacteroidia > Bacteroidales > Muribaculaceae > Duncaniella > Duncaniella sp. The sequence goes on from NZ_JAIDBW010000046.1 coordinate 7,668, forward strand.
TAGGCTCAGCCTCGCCTGAGGGATCGGAAGCGATCGACCGCCAACTCTCAGAGCAACGTGCCCATGTCCTGTTCGATTATTTCGCCAGACACATCACACTTCCGGATTCGATAACCGATTTCGAATATCTCGGACGAAACTGGAAAGGACTATACAATCTGGTTACTTCCGACAGTGACGTTCCTTCACGGAACGAGGTGCTCGCACTGCTGCATCCGGCAGTCACCGCTACCGCTCTCTCCACAACTGAAAGCAACACACTGCTCAACCGCCTCAAAACGATGAAAGACGGTGTCCCCTACGCTTACATGTATCGTCAACTCTTTCCCGCGCTGCGCTACTCATATCTCTATGTGGAGTATGAAAAGAGCATCCATCGGGAGATAGATCCTCCATCACCGGAACCAACCGTCATTGAGATCGAAGAAACACTTGTCTGTGACACTGTGACAGCAGAAACAGCCGCAAGTCCGATCGAAATCGGACCTGTGACGAAGAAGCCGTTCTATATGGACCTACGCACCAATATGCTCTTCGACATAGCGGCCGTCCCCAACATAGGAGCGGAATTCTATTTAGGTAAAAATTTCTCCGTGCTCGCCAACTGGATGTACGGGTGGTGGGACAGCAATTCGCGCCACCGCTACTGGCGCATCTATGGAGGTGAACTCGGTGCAAGATGGTGGTTCGGCCACAAGGCAGCCGAAAAACCTCTCACGGGACATCACATCGGTGTGTATTGCGGAGTGCTTACATTCGACTTCGAGTGGGGTGGCACAGGATATATGGGAGGCCAGCCCGGCGGAACACTCTGGGACCGCTGCCTCGTGAACTCAGGAATCGAGTATGGCTACTCTCTCCCCATAAGCAAACACCTCAACATAGACTTCTCGATAGGATTAGGTTATCTGGGTGGAAATTACATAAAGTATTTCCCGTTTGACAACGATTATTACCGCAAGAAAGAATACAAGATGCGATTTTTCGGGCCGACGAAGGCCGAAATCTCACTCGTTTGGCTCTTAGGACGCGGAAACACCAACATCAGGAAAGGAGGTGACCGATGAAACCATACATCTTTAAAACTTCGACACTGCTGTTGGGCGGCATGTTCATGCTGACAGAAGGATGCACCCAGAAGGATCTCAATGACAACGCACCAACCACTATCGCCGAAAAAGTCGAGGTGGTGTTTGACTGGAGCAAAGCACCTGACACACAGGTCTCGTCCATGAACCTCTATCTTTACCCTGAGGAACACGACGTGATGAACTATTGGTTCAACAACCGTAACGGTGGCCTGATCACATCCTACGCGGGCAAGCATACCGCCGTGTGTCACAGCAATGATGATCCCTACGTCCACTATCTGCGCAACCAGCATTCACATAATGAGATAGAGATCTACACTGACAATACGTCGGTCCTCCTCGGTCAGGGAATCTCCACGACAAGCATTCCACGCGCGGAGGGTACGGAAGATGAACCGTTACGCGTCACCCCGACCATGATATACGGTGCTCAGAATAGTGAGATCGAGCTAAAGGTTTCGAGTCATCAGCAGACGGTGACATTCTACCCAGAAGAACTCGTCTGCCATTATTCGGTGGAATTCGTGGATGTGGAAAATCTTCAGAACGCCGACACCCGTATCGACGCTACCATATCGTCTCTGGCGGGCGGCTACTATCCGGGCAGGATGTCGGCCACATCGGAAGCCGTATCACACACATTCACCCTTACAGCTGACGATGAACTGAAAACCCTGAGTTCCGAGTTCCTTACGTTCGGCCTTCCTGCAGGTCCTGAACGTCCTCACAAAATAAGTCTCTACATAGCTCTGAAAAACCGAACGGGTAACTTCTACACCTTCGATGTGACAGATCAGGTGAACAATGCACCCGATCCGCGTAATGTCAGCATCAAGCTATACGGACTCAAATTGCCTGAACTTCCTGACGAACCGGTCACACCTCCCGAAGGCGGAGTGAGCATAGAGATCGACAGTTGGGAAACCTACTATTTCGATATCCAAGTATGACAAAACTCATCTGAAATTATTTAGAAAATCAAAATAATAATTCTATAATTCTCCCAATCTATGAACAAACTTTCTTTAACCGCAATCGCAAGTGGCCTTATAGTTCTTGCCTCTTGCTCACAAGAAGAAGTGCCTACGGTTAAACCGAGCAATGATGGAGATGGTTTGCCCATCTCATTCCGTGCCGGGGTGTCAAGCCGTGTCAATCCGGCTCTCGATTACACCACTAATCCGGCGACATTCTACGTGACAGCTTATCCCAACAACCACAAAGCCGTCAACGGAGAACTACCCGACTCACTCTTCTGGGATGAACCATTCTACCAGATGGGAGCAAATATCTATGCAAGTACCAGTAACCAGAAATGGCCCTCGCAGGAAGTAGCCGAACAAGTGGAATTCTTCGCTTACGCTCCTTCTCTTGATGAGATCCAGTCTGCCGCCATGACTCAACTTGACCAGTCAGCAGAAAATTATTCCACCCTTCTCGCGAACTACACTCAAGGCATCCAATTCTTCAACCTGTGTCAGGACAATGTGCCTCTCGATCCTATGGGTCAGCAGAACTCCACATTCAAAGATGTCCAGCTCTACAAGGGTTTCAAACTCGGACGCTTCTATGTGGCTACCGATATCTCAAAGCAGGTTGACTTCATCACAGCCCACATCGCAGCACCCACTCCCAAGAGTGAAGATGACGCTAAGTTAGGTGTCGAACTCAAATTCAGACATCAGCTTTCAAACGTCGAGCTCAGAGCATTCTCAAATAACAAGGATTTCAATATCGAGATTGCAGGTGTGAGACTCGGTCGTCCCTATACCGGTTCTGCCATCTTCAACTTCTGTGATGCCGACGGAAACGTAAGCAATCCCGAAGGTGGCCAGTGGGGCATCTCAAAAGATCCTCAGCGACTCCCGGTAGAGTATATCTACGGTGAGGGGGATGAAATCTACCGTATGGGTGTCTTCAACAACCTTAGCGGCGGTCAGGTAGTCACCACTCCCGCACACACTACCGCAGCTACCGCTCTCTCGATCATGGGTAAGGGTGGCAATGCAATGGTGCTCCCCACCAAAAACGGTGCATGGGCCGGCGAAGAGAATCCTTGGATCGCTTCCAAGTACAGCGCAGCTGCTGATGGCAAAGACCCGAAACCTTGGAGTGCCGACAATCTTGAAGGTGACATGTACTTCAGCATCCTTCTCCGTGTAACCCTGAAAGCGGAAGCCTCTGAAGTCAACACCCCGCAGATTTATCCCTACGGTAATAACACCACCATGAATGTGGTCTATCTTGAGAAAGAGAAGAATTCAAACAAGGTCATCGGTCGCGTACCCTCTAAGACAGCTACTGTAGGGGCTAATAACGAAATCGTTGAATTCGGTTGGGCCTCAGTACCTGTAGGTGTCAACTGGGAGCGTGGTAAGAAATACATCTATACCCTTGACTTCTCTCACGGCGTGGGCATTCAGGATCCGGAAGATCCCAAACCCGGTACTCCCATTATCGGTTCAGGTATCACATTCTCCGTATCAGTCGTGAACTGGGACGAGCAGAATATCAGTACTACCGTTCCGAAGGAATAATATTCTGCCGCAATAGAGGTTCGGGGGTTAAAACCCCGTCAACTGAATTAAAAGTATATGAAGATAATAAAAGTGACATATTTTGCACTTGTAGCAGTCCTCTCTGCTTCCTCCTGTTCAAAGGAGGAAGCAGAGCCGGATGGCTATAGCTGGATGAGAGATAAGATCTACTTCAAGACTTCTCTCTCAGATGTCGCCCCCTCAAGGGCCGAGGATATGACGCTTGACAATCTTGAATCCTTTCAGGTCACATGCTTTAATACAGGTGATATCAAGACAGATGCGGCAGGGTTTATCAGCCCTTATTTCGAAGATGCTACGTTTATCCGCAGAGTCACACCATCAGCCGGCGTGACCTATGTGTCATCTCCTGACGAAGGTCCGCGAGACTGGCCTGAAGGCGGCGGCCTGCTCAAATTTTTCGCATTCTCTCCTTCGCGTGCTGTCATGGCGACAGACAATTCCTATCTCTCCGACTCAAACAGCGATAAGTATTTCAACCTTATCAATAGCACTACCGAGATCAATTCCACTACAACTGTCGATTACCGGCTCGGAATCGTGCGTGTCAACAATGATATCTCCAGCCAATTTGACTTTGTAACGGCCGAAGCATCCGGCGAAAGATGGAAGGATTTCAACAACGGTGTCGAACTTGCTTTCAGTCATCAGATGAGTCAAGTGGAGCTGAAAGCTTGGGGGTCAGGTATGGCCTATAATTTCGAGATCGCAGGCGTACGTCTGGGCAACACTGTCGTTGAAGATACATTTGTGTTCTCCGACGCAACATCAGCGGCTTCTTCAGGATGTTGGATGAATGCCGGTGACGTCGTCAAGGACAAGGTGGAATATCTTTACCGCGGAGTTCCGGCCTATGAAACTGTTCCGGCATCAGGAGACAGGATCTTCAATATAAACCACTCCGAGCATAATTCCCTCGCATCGGCTGCGTCCATCATGGGTCTCGGAGGCTGCGCGATGGTCATACCGACATCCAGTCCGAAATGGGAAGGTCTTGCCGATCCGGATATAGCCACCATCCCATACACCACCGATAAAATGTATTTCAGCATTCTTCTCAGGGTTACGGATTTATCCGGTTACAAGATCTATCCTTATCCCGACAATCCATATAATATGATTGTCATTTATTATGCCGTCGATCATTCAGGAGAGATCATCACACGTCTATATCCCGGTGAGACAGAAGGCTCGTTCTTTACCGATCCCTATCGTCAGAAACCATATATAGCAGCCGAAGGGGAAGAAATAAAGGATTTCGGATGGGCTGCTGTGCCTGTCGATGCCGACTGGAATGCAGGAAAACGATATGTCTATACCCTGAATTATTCGGATGGTATCGGCCTGCATGATCCTGACGATCCCGAACCGGGTAAACCAATCGGAGGAAAATCCACCATTTCATGGGGCGTAAGCGTGGATCGCTGGGAATATGCCTCCAAAAATGAAGATTATGATCCGGATGTGGTTGTCCCTTAAGCACCTTCCCATCCTCGTTATCCCTGCATAAAAACCGACTAATCCCTGTTGGTGCAAATCAAGCGGTCAAGTATCGAATGACGGACCCCTAACATAGTAATTTTATGATTAATAGAAAACTGACATATTTCGCTCTCGGCACTTTGTTCATGTTCACCTCATGTTCGCAGGATGAACCGGCAAAGAGTGAGCTCTCCGTTGACGGCACACGGATTTATTTCCGCACCTATCTCCCGACCGTCACACAGTCACGCGCCGGAGTGGTCTCATCGGACAATTTCAATTTCTGTCAGGTAACGTGTTTCAATCCTGACGACACTGCGTTGATAGATTCCTCCACAAGCGCGATTACCCCGTTTTTCACGAATGTACGCTTTGAGAAGGATACTAATGGCCGCTTCCTGTCACAAGGCGACAACAAGTGCATGTGGCCCGACTCAAAAAGCAAACTGCACTTTTTCGCCTACTATCCCGCCATCGACAGCATGAAGAAATTATCAGGCGAGAATTTCTTCAACCTTATCAATACATCTAAACTGACTGACACAACTGCAGTCCTTGACTATAAGCTCGAAAAGTTCAAGGTAAATACAGAAATAGCAAAACAAGTGGATTTTCTCACAGCCTACTCCTCAGGTTCGCTCTTGGAGAATGCCAACACAGGCATTTCACTTGACTTCAAGCATCAGTTGGCGCGCATAGAGCTCTCGGCTTGGGGTGCGAATGAGAAATACGATTTTGAGATAGCCGGTGTGCGTATCGGTAATCCATTCGTGGAAGGCGATTTCAATCTGTCGGCATTGTCAACTCCCAAGGGAGATGCTCAGACATGGCTCAACACGACAGGCCATCAGGCATCCGTAGAGCATATATTCTCAAGTGGAGAGACAATCCTGCTCCTCAGCAAGACAGCGGAAAGCCATGCGTCGGAGGATGATGCAGTTTCCATCATGGGCACTGCCGGCCCTGCCATGGTGATCCCTATGTCGGCAAGAATCGAGGCTTGGGAGGGAAAAAGCGATCCCGCTACCGCAACCACCCCCTACTCTACCGATAAAATGTATTTCAGCGTTCTGCTGAGAGTGAAGAATAAGGAGAATGAAGTCGCATACCCCTATCCCAACGACCGCGATAACATGACTGTCATCTATCTTGCCGTTGACAACAGTGGCAAGATAAATAAAAGGCTCTATAAGATTGATGGGACTTACTATACCTCATCAGAAAAGAGCGACGACAGCAAATATACACCGACTGACACCGAGGAGATCCGCGGTTTCGGCTGGGCCGCGCTTCCCGTCGCTGCAAAATGGGAGGCAGGAAAGATCTACACCTACAAGCTAAATTATTCGGACGGTATCGGCTGGCATGATCCTGACGATCCCAAACCCGGAGATCCGATCCTCGAAAGAGGCAAAATTCCGTTTACAGTCAACGTAGCGGAATGGACTCCGGCCGATGACTATGAATCGGACTTAAACGTCCCCAAAAGATAATGAACTGATAACCATTGAAACCACACATCCATGACTAAGTACAGACTGACATATTCACTCCTCAGTATCCTCATGCTTTCATCCTCATGTTCGCAGGAGGAGATCGGAGGTTCGGACAACGGTCCGGAAGCCGGAAGAATTGCATTCAGTGCTTCGCTCCCCGAAGTCTCTTCACGCGCAACCGAGGTGACGGGTTCGACTCTTGAGAACTTCTGTGTCTCAAGTTTCACGGTAACATCATCTTCTGTCAGCCCATATTTTCTCTACAAGACGTTCAGCAAAAGTGTCACCGGCAAGTTCCTGTCCTACGATCCGGAATGCTACTGGCCCAACAATGATGATCGTCTGAGATTCGTGGCATTCGCACCCTCGTGTGAGGACATGCGTCAGGCTGGAGGGTTCAGTGAGACCGATTTTACCATTCCGTCACTTGTCAAGGGTGAAACTATGGCTTCGGACGAATACAAACTCTCCGGTTTCCGCGTCGCAAACGACATCGCATCGCAAATCGATTTCATCACCGCAATAGCCTATGGAAAGCTGCTTGATGACGAAGAGGAGGGTATCACTCTTGACTTCCATCATCAGTTGAGCCGCATCGAACTCAAAGCATGGGGTAATTCCAAAAGTTACGATGTGGAGATTGCAGGTGTAAGGCTCGGTGGAGTCGCAACGCAGGGTGTGTTCAGCTTCATATCCGGGAATGATACCGACGATGCTTCAAAAGCCGGCAATTGGGAGTCCGTCACAAAAGGAAGTGTGGATTACATCTACCGTAACGGCGATAATATCGTCATGCTCGATAAGTCAGAAGGTTCACCGCTTTCATCCGACAAGGCTGTATCAATAATGGGTAGCAAAGTCGGAGGAGAAACCGGCTATGACAACTCGGCCATGCTTATCCCTTCAGCCAATCCCGCATGGAGCTATAAGGATAATGCCGCGAATGGCGAGAATAACGCTGACGGAATGTATTTCAGCGTCCTGCTGAGAGTGACCGATAGGACTCCATACGATGATGGAAAACTCGTCTATCCCTACACCGACAATTCCGACGGTATGGAGGTGATCTATTTCGCCGTCGATAAGGATACGAATAAGACCATCCGGACTCGTCTTTACAAGAATGGTGACGAATACTTCACCGATGCCTCCTTTACGTCAAAGTATGACCTTGCGGCCAATTCCGCCGAAGTAAAGGCGTTCGGATGGGCCGCTCTCCCGATAGGCGACGAGTGGAAACCGGGCTACGTCTATACATACACCCTCAACTACTCCGACGGTGTCGGACTCCGTGATCCCCGTGATCCCAAGCCGGGTGACCCGATCATCAGTGACAGGGTGCTTGTGAACGTCGATATAGCCGAATGGAAGGCCGGCTCAGTGACCGATGTGTCCGTACCGAGAAAATAATTGACCGGATTAGGCATTTAATATTTGAATGTGTAGCCTAACGACAGGCATGGAAGAACCACCACCCCGTCGATGGGTGAACAACTCCACGCTCCGATAAAGGCTGTGAGACCGACACGCATGAAAAATCCTGTCTCGCGCTGATAACGGTAGGCCATGTTGATCGTGCCGAGAATATTAGGACGCGTACCGTGCCAAAAGCTACTCTCAGGCTCGGAAATTACCTCTCCTTCATCGTCCCATTCCCAATAGCCCGACACTTTCCATTCATCACGCCTAAGCACAAATGCAGTTATGCCTAATCCGGCCTCAAATTTACTTTTCCCTGATCCCAGGACCGCATTGATTTCAAGAGGGATACTGACTCCACTGAAGTTGAGATCACGCCAATGCCCATCATAACTATAATCATACGAGCCGGAAGTGACGCCGAGGCCGACACGGTAACCAAAGACAGATCCGGGACGGAAACGTGAGTCAAATCCGAGCGAGATGCCAAAGGATGGGCCGAAAAGTTCGGCAAATACGTTACGGCTCATTACCTGATGCTGAACGGTAGTGGCGACCGTGTCCCTGCCGGCCTCATGAAGATATAAAGCAGATTCGTTTTCAGCTCCCCTAAGAGCCTGAACGGCAAGGAGGAGCAGCAGAGAGAGTAAAATACGTTGCATAATGCGTAGATTATAAAGTTAAAACGTTATGATGAATTGGTTTGCCGACAAATTTAATAAGTTGACCGACATAATGACGCATATTATCGGTTAAATAAGGTTAAGCAATAAAAAGAGACGACAACGCATGATTTATCCGTCAGCGTTGTCGTCTCTTTTGCAGAATGGGTTTTAAACTCAAGTGGTTTTCAGACCCTTCTTCAACCAAGTGCCAGAAATAAGTCTCCAGAGGAATATCGCGCCTCGGAAGCAGAGTTCGATGCACATTGCCAGCCACACGCCAGCAAGCCCCATCGTCGGGGCGAGGAGTGCAGCTATCGGCAGTCGCACAAGCCAGATGCTACCGAAATTCATCGCTGCGGGAATGATGGTATCACCAACACCGATCATAACACCGTAACTGACTATTGCAGCGGCAAACATAGGTTCGGCAAAAGCCTCTATGCGCAGGGATTCCACACCGAGTGACTGTATGCCCTCCACGGGAGTCATCAGCTCCATTACCCACGGAGCACAGATATACATCACCACACCCATCACCGTCATGGTGACCATACCGAGACCGACAGTGATATAGCCGAAACGTTTGGCAAGATCGAGACGTTTCGCACCGTAGCTCTGCCCCACAAGCGTCGTAGCCGCGTCGCCGATGCCGTAGCCGGGCATATAGCATATACTCTCGGCCGTGACCGCAAAGGCATTGGCTGCGATGGCCATTACACCGAGCGGCGCGACGATAACAGTCACTGCTATCTGAGCACCGCAGATGACGGCATGTTCCAAAGTCATCGGGGCTGACACCCGCAGGGCTTTAGACAGCACTCCACGCGTAGGTCGGAAGGAACCGGGATGACCTACAAGACAGATGGATTTCTCCTTCACGCACAGATACCACATCATCGCACCAGCAGTCACCACTTCGGCCGAGACCGTTCCGAGGGCCGCACCAAGCACACCGAGTCCCGCACCGGGGAGATGGAGCGTATGACCGAGCACCATAGCGTCGCGCGACGGGAATATGAGAAAAAAGTTGAAGAACACGTCGAGCACACACATCATTACGTTGAGTCCGCCCGGCACTTTCATATTGCCGACACAACGGAGCATAGCTCCGCCGAGATAGTTCATGGTCAGCAGCGGAAGGGCAAGGACAAAGACGAGGAAATAAAGCGATGCCTTTGAGCATACAGCCTCCGTACCGCCAAGCCAACGCGGAAGCGGCCAAGCTATGGCCGCTCCGATGATCACCACAACGACGCTGAAAAGCAGACATGCGATGATGGACTGGCGGAGCACACGGCGTGCACCCTCATGATCGGAAGCTCCTATGCGGTGAGCCACCTGTACGGAAAAGCCGACCGTCACGGCCGAGCATATACCCCAGAATAGCCAGAGGCTCGTAGATACGAGACCGACGGCAGCGGAGTCGTCAGCACCGAGACGCCCGACCATCGCGGCATCGATATACTGCATCATAATGCTCGACAGCTGTGCCATCATTGCGGGCCACGACAGTTGGGCGGTGAGCCGCAGCTGCTGCATGAAATTCAGCGGTGCGCCGGAACGGATAAGTGAAATGTCGGCCATATAGCGTGTGATTGGTTTTGGCGGAAAGACGAGTCAGAAGATCATTTCACGAGCACGTTGCAGATACGCTCAAGTGCTTCTTCGAGAGTGTTGCGCGGACAGGCTATGTTAAACCGCACATATCCGTCAGTTCCATACATGACTCCGGAGTTGACCCAGACACGGGCCTCGTCAAGCAGACGTTTTTCAAGTTCGTCAGCACTTGAGCCGAGAGCGGAAATATCAACCCACGGGAGATAGGTTGCTTCAAGGGTAGCGACCGGACACTGCGGGAGATGATTCAGGAGATATTCACGGAAAAAGATGTAGTTGGCATGGAGATAATCGCGCAGGGCCTCAAGCCAGTCACTTCCCTCCGAAGAATATGCGGCGCGGAGCGCGACGACACCGAAAGGATTCACGTCGCAGACCTCATTGATGTTGACCGCGCGGTCAATCCGGGCACGCTTATCCGCGTCAGGCGAAATAATGTTTGCAATCTGGAGTCCGGCGGTATTGAAAGCCTTGGAGGGCGACAGACAGACCACGGCATCGGGATCAAGAGTGCCGTAGGGCGTGTAACGGTAGCCCGGCATGGTAAGCTCATTGTGGATCTCATCGCTTATGACAGTCACACCGTTGCGCTTACAGATGTCGCGCACACGCGTCAGTTCCTCACGTGTCCAGACGCGACCGGCCGGATTGTGGGGATTGCACAGGAGCATGAGCACATTGGAGGGATCGGCGGCAAGACGTTCGAGACCCTCGAAATCCATATCGTAGGTAAACTCGGAAGCAGAGATGTCACGGCGCAGGAGAGCATTATCGACAACACGGCATCCGTTGTTGCGGATCGACGAGAAGAAGCAATTATAGACAGGAGTCTGCACGATCACGCCGCTTCCCGCCGGGGCAAGAGCCTTGATGATGGCGGATATCGCAGGAACTACACCGGGGACATAGATCACGTCGCGGCGGTCAAACATGTAGAGGTGACGAGAGCTGAACCAGTCGATAAGCGCATCATAATAGTCATCGTCAACGTATGTGTAGCCGAACACTCCGTGATCCACCCTGCGGCGGAGAGCATCGATGATGCACGGGGCAGTCTGAAAATCCATGTCGGCTACCCAAAGGGGGATCACGTCGTGACGTGAATCCCACTTATATGAACCCGTGCCTCGGCGGAGCACGATTTTGTCGAAATTATAGTCTTGAGCCATGAGTTTGTGTATGTCGGAGAGTTATACTTCGGTCTGAATCTTGCAGTCGGCCGGCTGAAGGACATTGGCATCAATGATCGTCTCACCAATAGCCAGAGCCTTGATGCTGCCTGAACGGGGATTTTTCACACTCACGATGTTGGACGTTATGGTTGCGTCGAGGACAGAATCTTCGAAAGCGAGATCAGCGTCATCGGCCATCACGCAGTCCTCCATCACAAGATTCTCACAATAGCAGAGCGGCTGAGTGCCTGAAATGCGGCAACGGACAAGACGCAGGTTCTTGGAATGCCAACCGAGATACTCGCCCGTTAGCTCCGAATCATAGACGGTCACGTTTTCGGTATTCCAGAAAGCATCCTTCGAATCGATCACAGCGTTGCGGATGACAACGTTGCGGCAATACTGGAAAGAATAGTTGCCCTGCTGACGGTAATCCTCTATATCAATATTGTCGGAGTGCATGAAAAGATAGTCGGCATTGTTTACCTCGACATCGCGGAGCTTCACGCCACGGCAGTGCCACAGTGTCTCCTGTGCGTCGGGAATACGGACATTGGTCAGCGAGAGATCATCCATTTCCCTGAACATCTTGGGAGCTTCAACGACGGTGTCGGTCATCGTCAGTCCGCGTGAATACCACAGCGCGGCTCTCGCTCCCGGAGTGAAATGGCAGTCATGGATCTCGAAACCATCTACATGCCAGAAAGGATACTTACCTTCAAAGCGACATTTCTCTGCGACGATGTCGCTACAACATTTCAGAGCTGACTCACCGGCGTGGATGGTCACATTGACGAGTTTAAGACCGTGAGTTGCAAAAAGCGGACGCTCGCCGCCAAATTCCTTATCCTTAATTTCTTTCATACCTATTTTTTAATTGTTTTTCTATTTTTCTATTTAGAACATCCCTGCCTCGCATAAAGTGCGAGCCTGACATAACATTTATCTGATATGCAAATATACTCAATTTAGCCGAAAAAAGTTCGCACTGCATAATCATATCATCGAAATAGGTACAAGAAACCGAAAAATGTACACACCGGTCATGGAGAACCTTTGGATAACAAGTTTAAGGTCAGCTTCACTAAAATTCAGCAATACGTCAAATACGAACCGTTTATATTTTTGACGGCCACTTCACGGAAGATTTTTGTTGGTTTGGAAATATTTTGTAATTTTGCCTCCGCAACGGTTCGCCGATCGAGGCGATTTGGATGCGTGTCCGCCACTTACGGGCGGGGAGACATGATCCAAAAGGGAACACGGGTGCGAATCCCGGACAGTCCCGCTGCGGTAATTTCCAGATGGAGACAGCCAAGTCACTGAATGCGGTCAACGCTTTTGGGAAGGTAAGGCTGAAAAACGTGAGCAAGCATATTTGTGCAAGATATTAGAAGCTTACCACAAGAGCATGGAGGAGACTCCGCTCTGACTCCGGAATGAGTCCGAATACCTGCCTGAGCATTCTTTTTCAATAAATGTTTTTCTTTCGAGGATGAGAAGGCATATTAATTTCCCCAAAAGTAACATCCGCTTAAAATCATTGCGTCTGATAGCCGGAACACTGTCAATTGCAGCGTTCCCCTCAGCCATATCCTCGCAGACGCCTTCATCGATCGAACTTGATACGGTTCAGGTCGTGAGCCGTGCCGCGCAGAAACAACTGAAAAGTACTGCTCCGGTCTATCAGCTCGACAGCAAGCATTTCAACCGTCTCGGCGTTACCGATATTTCAGATGCGCTTCACCGTCTGCCGGGAGTAAACTTGCGGGATTACGGTGGTCTGGGAGGACTGAAAACGGTGTCGGTCCGCGGACTCGGTGCTCCGCACACAGCGGTTGTCTATGACGGAATAGTGTTGAGTGACTCCCGGAGCGGAGAGGTGGATGTGGCACGCTATTCGCTCGATAATGTCGAGTCGCTTTCAATGACCATAGGTGACAACGACGACATTTTCCAGCCGGCACGCATAGCCGGTTCAGCCGCCTCATTCGCAATATCAAGTTTCCGCAGTCCTGATCCTGACAAGCCTCTCGACCTCACGGCCCAGATGAAATACGGATCGTTCGGTTATGTCAATCCTTACATACGCATCGGCAAAGCCTTCACCGAGAAATTCTCCATGAACCTCATCGGTGACTACACTTATGCGGAGAATGACTATCCTTTCAAACTTAAAAACGGCGACTATACATATAAGGAACACCGCAACAATTCACGCATGAACAGCGGCCACGGTGAGATGAACGCCATCTGGAGTCCCGACAGCCGTTCGAGCCTGAAGGCTAAACTTTACTATTATGACAACGACCGCCGCTTACCCGGTCCGGTGATCTACTACAACAATACGAACAACGAATCGCTGCGTGACCGCAATTTCTTCGGACAGCTCCAATATCGCAACGCATTCAACTCACAATGGTCACTCCAAGTCCATGGAAAATTCAACTGGTCCTCGTCGCTCTACCGTGATGAGAATGGTAAATATCCCGGCGGAAAGCTTAATCAGAACTACACTCAGCGTGAAGCTTACGGGAGTGCATGTCTGCTCTTTCTCCCTGCCGACAAATGGGCTGTCGATTACTCGGCTGATTACTTTTTCAACAATCTAAACAGCAATCTCCCGACCGAGACTTATCCGCGCCGTCACAGCATACTGCAATCGCTCACCGCACGTTACCGAGGTGGATGGTTCACAGGTATGGTAAGGTTACTCGGTTCGATCTACAACACTTCGACCAAGATCGGTGGAAATTCGCAGGATCACAGCCGCCTCTCGCCTTCAGCCAGCATCTCGGTACAACCGCTGGGAGGAGAGATGCTGTTCGTGCGACTCTCATATAAGAACATATTCCGTATGCCGACCTTCAACGAGGCATACTTCTATCACTACGGCAACCCCAACGTCAAACCTGAGACTGCCGATCAGTTCAATCTCGGCCTCACATATCAGTTCAGACCTCTCTCGTGGCTGACGAACCTCGAACTCACAGCCGACGTGTATGTCAACAATGTCAAGGACAAGATCGTAGCCATACCATACAATATGTTCCTATGGACGGTGGTCAACCTTGACAAGACACGCACAATAGGCTGCGACATCACCGAGAACGCGACGTTCAGCCTCAACCGCCATCAAAAATTACTTCTCACCGGTAATTACAGTTATCAGCGGGCCGAACCGAGGAATCCTGATATGGTAAACGAGTACAAGAAGCAGATAGCCTACATACCCCGACATTCGGGCAGCATTACCGTCAGCTACGAGAATCCTTGGGTCAACCTTTCGCTGCACACATCGGCTGTCAGCTGCCGGTACGCAACCAACTCCAATATTCCCGATACAAGGCTCGGAGGCTATGCCGACATGGGACTTACGGCCTACAGGACTTTCAACCTGAAAGGTCATCAGCTGGAACTGCGCGGCGATCTGATGAATCTGCTCGACAAGCAGTATGCCATCGTGGCCCGCTACCCCATGCCGGGCCGGTCGTGGAGACTTTCAGTCAAATTCACTATGTGATATCCGAAAGAAATACGCAATCATACACAAAAGTAACCATCTAATCATTAATTCGAAACGAAGTTTTTTAATCATGAAATTTAGAAAAATCTTTGCTATTGCTCTCTGCGCCCTCACATTAACCGCTTGTAGCGATGACGATGATAAGGATATCACCTTCGGCAGAACAGAAGGTGAGTATTATGGCGGTTTCACAATCAATCAAGGAAATCAGGGCAACAACATCCCCGGTAGCATTACAAACATAGACTATGAGATCGGAGAGGCCTATCAGAACGCATTCAGGACCGCAAACAAACGTGTACTCGGCGATACTCCCCAGAGTGCATTAATTTTCGGAGACAAAATGTACATAGCGGTCTATATGTCCAACACCATTGAGATTGTCAACAAAACGACTTTAAAATCTGAAAAGACAATCACACTAACCGGAACAGGCACACAACCCCGCTACATGGCAGGCAAAGGCAACTACGTGTATGTGTCAATGTTTGACGGTTATGTCAGCCGTATCGACACCCGCACACTTGAGATCGACAAGACGATCAAGGTAGGCCCCAACCCTGATGAAATTGCCATTGCAGGTGATTATCTCTATGTAACCAACTCCGACGGCATGAACTACCTTAACGGATATGCCGACGGATTCTCCGTATCAAAAATCAATCTCTCGACTTTTACGGAAGAGAAGAAAATCACTGTCGGAATGAATCCGACCAAAGCTGTCTCCAACGGAAGCGATGTCTTCGTAATATGTATGGGTGACTACAGCGCACAGAATCCCGCCACACTCATGCGCATCAACACAGCCGATGACAGCGTGGAGAGTCTTTTCGGCGCAACACTCATGACCATCAGCGGTAACAACCTCTACACCGTCAACGCACCCGCCACTTGGGGAAGCTTGGAACTGACCGCACCGACCTACTCAGTCTATTCCATCACTTCCAAGAAGAAAACCGACCTCAAGCTTGAGAATATCATCCAACCGATCGCCATCGGTGTCGAGCCGAAATCAGGTCATATCTTTATCTCAAGCTATTCTGTTGAAAACGGATGGTCAGATCCATGTATAGTGAACGAATACACGGCATCCGGATCTTTCCTAAAGAGTTATAACGCCGGCATCGGTGCATCATGTCTGGTTTTCTAAAATGAGACAATCAATTTTTCTATCTTTTATAGCTGCCCTGCTGTTGTCCCTTATGCCGTCGTGCAAAGGGGGCAACAGCCTTGTTTCAGCGCAAACGTCAGGCGACACCCTTCACCTCGACCATGCCCGCTACCTGACACTCGAAGATCACGGAGCATTCACGACGGCAACCATAAGCAATCCGTGGGACACGACACGGATTCTCCACACATATATCCTCGTCCCCGACAGCACGGAACTACCCGCCGCACTGCCCGAAGGCACAGTGGTGAGAGTCCCGCTGAAAAACGCGCTCGTCTATTCGACCGTCCATCAGTCGCTCATCGGTGAGTTGGGAGCTATGGATGCCATCGGCGGGATCTGCGATCTGCAATACATCCACAATCCAGAGCTGCTCCAACGGATATCGGACGGTAAAGTGACGGATTGCGGCAACAGTAATACGCCGAATATCGAGCGTATCATACAGCTGAGCCCTGATGCAGTCATCCTGTCACCCTACGAAAATTCAGGCACTTATGGCAAGCTCGGACAGATGGGCATACCTCTGATCGAATGTGCCGATTATATGGAAAGTACCCCGCTCGGACGCGCGGAGTGGATGAAATTCTACGGCATGCTGTTCGGCCGCACTGACAAGGCAAACGAAATGTTCGGATCGATCGAAAATGAATATAACCGTCTCAAAGCCCTGACCGATACCGTGACATCACGCCCAAAGGTGCTGATGGACCGTCTCTATGGCAACAGCTGGTACGTGCCGACATCCAATTCGACTACCGGAGCATATCTGCATGACGCCGGTGCAGTGAACCCTTTTGCTGACAAGGGTAAGGCCGGAAGCGTAGCTCTTGCGGGCGAACAGGTGCTCCATGAAGCCGGGGATGCCGACATCTGGCTCATACGCTACGCGCAGGATTCCGACAAGACTCTGCGCGAACTCTCGGCTGACCATCCTCTCTACGGCCAGTTCAAGGCATTCAAGCTGAAAAAGGTCTATGGCTGCAACACTGACCGTGTGAATTATTATGAGGAAATGCCTTTCCACCCTCACTGGATGCTACGCGACCTCATCATGATCTGCCATCCTGAACTTGAAACCGGCGCGGAAGCTCCGCGTTACTTCTCACTCCTCACACCCTGATCATTCTCCTCCCCTCTACCCTCATTTTATCATCTTCGATAGATCCCCCGAATGAAATTTACCGTAACCGTCATCTCCGTAATCATTCTGTTTCTGCTGAATCTGTTCATCGGATCGGTCAATCTGCCCGCGTCCGACGTACTGGCTATACTCACAGGCAACGGCGGAGGCGGTACGGCTGAATTCATTGTGCTCGGAAGCCGTCTGCCTATGGCTGTAACCGCCACTCTCGCCGGAGCGGGTCTTGCGGCCTCCGGACTCATGCTCCAGACAGCCTTCCGCAACCCGCTCGCCGGACCGTCGATACTCGGCATAAGTTCCGGCGCAAGTCTTGGCGTGGCAGTGGTGATGCTCCTGTTCGGCGGGACAGTATCGGCAGGAGTGTTCACGCTCGGAGGCTATACGGCAGTTGTCGCAGGAGCGTTTGCAGGAAGCCTGCTGATCATGGGAATACTCCTCTCGCTGTCAAGCATACTGAAAAACGATCTCATGCTGCTTATCACAGGCATAATGATAGGCTATCTCGTTTCGTCGGCCATAATGCTGCTTAACTATGCAGCGAGTGCGGAAGGAATACAAGGCTATGTGATGTGGGGCATGAGCACCTTTAACAGTGTGGCCATGGATAAACTTCCGCTCTTCGGCGGACTCGTAGCCACCGGACTAATCATCGCTCTTACACTTGTCAAGCCTCTCAACCTGCTCCTGCTCGGAGACGGCTACGCCCGCAATCTCGGCATTAACATCCGGCGCGTCAGAAATCTGCTGCTGCTTGCCACCGGACTCCTGACAGCCACCATCACAGCCTTCTGCGGGCCGGTATCATTTCTCGGTCTGGCTGTCCCCCATATAGCCCGCCTGATATTCCGCAGTGACAACCACCGGACGCTCCTCCCCGCCACACTTCTCACCGGCGCAGGCGTGACGCTCTGCTGCAACCTTGTGTGTGTCCTACCCTCCGACTCTGTGCTTCCGGTCAACGCCGTCACCCCTCTGTTCGGCGCACCGGTAGTCCTCTGGATACTCCTGCGCAACAGAAGGAAGGGTTAGGCTAACTGATATTTTGCAGCTGACACTACCGCCTATCGCATAAATTACCTAACTTTGCGGATGATATTCAATCAAGACATCATACCGAAAAATCCATTATGGAATCCGCAGAAAACAACGGTCACCCACCGGTAGGACGTTTCGCACCGTCGCCCACGGGGCGGATGCATCTTGGCAATGTGTTCACTGCCGTCATCTCATGGCTCTCTGTCCGCAAGGCAGGAGGAACGTGGATACTGCGCATCGAGGATCTCGACCCGCAGCGTTCACGTCATGAATATGCCCGGACGCTTGAGGATGATCTCCTGTGGCTTGGCCTGACATGGGACGAGGGTGGTGTGGATGACAAAGGCCCTAACGACCCCTACAGTCAGAGCCGGCGCGGCGACATCTATGCCCGCTATCTTGAAAAACTCCGTAGGACAGGCCTGACTTATCCCTGCACATGTACACGCGCCGACATAATGGCGACACAGGCGCCCCATCAGTCCGACGGACGGATAATCTATCAGGGAACTTGCCGACCGAAAGGATTTCCCGACTGCGGTAAGACGGAGATCCCGGATGTCAGACATGCGACGAGACTCTACGTGCCCGACGAGGATATCTGCTTCACCGACCGCGTATTCGGGCCGCAGAGATGCAATCTGACGGAGGAATGCGGCGATTTCGTGCTTCAGCGCGCTGACGGCGCATGGGCCTATCAGCTTGCCGTGGTTGTCGATGACGCCCTCATGGGTGTCACGGAGATCGTCAGAGGCTCGGATCTTCTGCTCTCGGCAGCACAGCAACTCTATCTCTACCGTCTGTTGGGCTTCAGGCCACCCACCTATGCCCATCTACCCCTGATATGCAACGAGCGGATGCAACGGCTGTCGAAACGCGACAGTTCGCTCAGCATGGAAGAACTGCGCAAGATCTATTCGCCGGAGGAGATAATCGGACGTGTCGGATTCATGGCCAGTCTCCTGCCCGAAATGCGGCCGTGCGGACTCGATGAACTGACCGAGATGTTCGACTGGAATAAGATTCCGTGTCGCACGGGAATCACAGCTGTCTGACAGAGCTTTTCCGGAATTCATCCCAACTCAGCACTAACGATTAAGATTTTTTTGTTAATTTTACGGCTAAGTCGCATTTTTGGAAAAAATAATGCGAACTTTCGCTATCAGGAATTGTTAAAATTATAACAATGATAACGGTAAGCGACATGCGGATAAAACACTCCGCCATCCCTACGGCCGTCAACCCTGAATAAAAATTATAAATACAATAAAATTAACGTTTTAAACTATACAACTATGAGTGCTCAACGAAATTCAACAGGCACGCCCGCCACAATGCGCAACATCTTCGGCATCATCATGATAATCATCTATGTCGGGGTAGGTATCATGTTTTTCTGTGGCGTTTTCGAAGGCGTAGTATATACCGAATCATGGGAATGGGTACGCTGGGTCGGCGGAGGTATTTTCACTGCCTACGGTATCTGGCGCGCATACCGTCAGTTCAAAGGTATTGATCCCGGTTACGGTAACGACCCCGACTGACTGACAGACCACAAGGAATCTTCTTACCGGGTGAAATTTTCGCATCCATTTAATATTTAAAATAATTTCGATGACAACAGCATTCAAAAGTATAGCAGCTGTCACGGCATTCGCACTTCTTGCCCTCCTTAGCGGATGTGGCAAGAAGTCGTCGTCGCAGCAACCCACCCCATTAGCCAAAGTGGCCTGCGATGAATCGTTTGAAAGCATAATGGAACAGGAGATCAACGTGTTTGAATACATCTATCCCAAGGAAGATGTAGTGGCCTATTATCTCCCTGAAAATGATTGTATCGACTCCATCATGGCTATGGGCGGAGTAAAATCAGCCGTAATAACACGTCCTCTGACCGAAAAGGAAGTCAATTATCTTCGCAGTAATAAGAAGCTCGTGCATCAGCAGCGTATAGCAGTCGATGCGCTTGCGATCATTGTCAATCCGGAAAACCCGGTGGAAATACTCTCATGCAAGGACCTCGCCGAGATTCTTTCCGGTGACGTGACCCGCTGGGATCAGGTTGAGCCGTCGAAACTGGGCGAGATCTCGGTCATCTTCGACCATCAGGGCTCATCGACTGTGAAATATATGCGCGATTCGATCCTCGACGGCCGTCCCTTCGGTCCGAATGTCTCCGCTGTAAAGACAAATCCCGAAGTATTCAAGGCCGTGGCCGAAAACAAAAATGCAATGGGCATCATAGGCGTAAGCTGGGTGTCAAGTGACATGAAGGGCCGCGAACAGTCGGTCGAAGAGCTCGCACAGGCCGTGGAGAAGAGCGACACCACCATGCTTGATTTCAAGGACGACGTGAAGGTGCTCAAAATCCGTGGCAAGGACGTAGTGCAAGCCTACAAGCCCTATCAGGCATACATATTCGACGGAAGTTATCCGCTTTTCCGCTCGGTCTATATGGTCACCACCGCGCCGGGTGGAACCACAACCCACCGCTTCTACAGTTTCGTGACCGGTTTCCAAGGTCAGAAACTGATACAGATGACAGGTATCCTGCCGGCCACACTGCGCCCGCGCATGGTACAGGTGGAATGACAATCACTCCGCCGGCATAGCAGTCAGGAGACCGACTGTATATAAATCGAATTCAATAAGTCCGAAGACAGGCTATAAATAAATCGAATTCAACAATACATCGGGAGCGCGTTTAAAAATTATTGTTAAACGCGCTCCCGATGTATTAGAGGGTGTTTCATAACAAATGTTAGAACCGGAGTCCATTCTCTTGAGATGATTTTTGGTCTGAATTGAAGGAGCGATGCTGTAGCATCGTGACTGAAAGTCAGGACAAAAAGCATCCAAGAGAATGGATGCTGAAAAGGTATCTTTCATTCAAAAAAAATCGAAGTAGAGCATAATATATGAATCACTTGAAATAAGTTACAATTGGCTGCATGGATGTCTTTTTGGCTCCTCTGTCCATAATCTTCAGTCACCATGCTACAGCATGGCTCTTTCAGATTATGAACAGATTAGCTCAAAAATACATCCACTCCGGTTTAACATTTGTTATGAAACACCCTCTCAATTTTTTCAGGCAGATTCTTGCATATTGTAAATAAAATGTCGTATTTTGCGTTATGAAATCTAATGCAGGCTCACA